>NZ_JBEYTZ010000049.1:0-45999 GCF_040643215.1 Streptomyces sp. NPDC047315
GCTGTCTGAACTCGCGCGTCCGCGTCAAGAACGACCGCCGCTTCCTCGACAAGATGCTGAAGAAGCACGCCGACGCGTTGGAGGGCGCCGACGCAGGTGGGTATGGGTTACGGGCCTTCCAGGGCGGACCTTCCGGGATCAGGCTCGCGCTGCGGGCCGGGAGCCCGGCAGACAGCCGGGCTCCCAGCCCTCCTCGGCACGGTCGAGTGCGGAAGCCCGCCCGACCACCGGATGCCGCCGCGCCACGCCCTCGATCATCCCGTCCTCGATCGTCGTCAACGACTGCACAACAGCCTCCTTGAGTACCGGGCCGGCCCGGCGCGCGACGACGGGCACCCCCGCGGGCGTCGTCACGACGAACGGGCCGGCTGGAACCGCATCCCCTGTCCCCCACAGCGTGCCCGCGCGGGGCAACCCCGTCATTGGCGTCGAGTGGCGCGTTCCTTGATGCAGAGTGGACTGCACGAGCCGTTCGGACGTACAGAAGGACCGCACCCAGGAAGCGGTGGACGCGAGCGGGCCCCGCCCCGTGGTCCCACGGCCACGCGTCGCACCCCCGTTGCCCGTCGAACTGGAAAGGACCCGCCATGTCCCGGACGCCGTCCCCCGCTGGCTCATCGGAAGCGCCCCTGCCCACCGCCGTGTACGCCAACGGCCACCTGGCCGCGAAGGACCGCTTCGACCACTGGCGCACACTGCTGAGCAGCACCCACGCGCCGATGGAACTGCACAGCGACCGCGCCGACGACTTCCGGGCGCGCCAGCGCGTGATCGCGCTCGGGGACGTGACGGTGTGGCCGGCGGCCTTCCCGCCGGTGCTGTTCCGCCGTACGGACAAGCTCATCCGGCAGTCGGACCCCGAAAGCTACCACCTGACGCTGATGCTGCGCGGCAGCGGGGTCGCCGACTGGCGCGACAGGACGCTGCGGACAAGCCCGGGCACCTTCCACACCAGCGACTCCTCGCGGCCGGTCGAGATCCGTTCGTCCGCGGAGCGGGGGCGGATCCTGATGGTCGGGGTCGAGGTGCCGAAGGCCGTGCTGCCGCTGTCCCGACGGCTCGCGGACCGCGCCGTCGGGCTGCCCGTCCCGGACGACCGGGGGGTCGGCGCCCTGCTGACGCACTTCCTGCGGCACCTCGTGCGCAACCTCCCCGAGTACCGGCTCGCGGACGGGCCGAGACTCGGGACGGTCGTCGCGGACCTCACGGCGGCCGTGCTGGCTCAGGCGTCGGACGACGACCGGGCGTTGCCGCAGCACACCCGGCGGCACACGACCGTCCTGCGGATCAGGGCGTTCATCGAACAGAACCTGGGCGACCCCGCCCTGACCCCGTCGCTGGTGGCCGCGGCGCACCACATCTCCACGAGCTATCTGCACCGCGTCTTCCGCCACGAGGACGTCACCGTGGGGGCGCTGATCCAGCGCAGACGGCTGGAGCGCGCCCGGGCCGAACTCGTCGACCCGCACCGGGCGGACGAGCCCATCCACGCCGTCGCGGCGCGTTGGTGTCTGACGGCAGCCGAATTCAGCCGGTCCTTCAGGAGCGCGTACGGCATGACGCCCGGCGAGTACCGACGGCTGACACTGCACGGCGATTGAATCCTCCCCTCCCTGAAGGAGGGGATTCCTGGCTCAGGCTGCCTGCGGGAGTAGCGCTCCCGCAGGTCTTGTGCCCTCGGCACCAGCCGGGTTGAGACCGGCCCGGACCAGCATCACGCGCGCGGAGTTCTTGTCCCGAGGGGAAACGACTCCGCACGCGGTACAGGTGTAGGTACGTTCCGAAAGAGGAAGTGCGTGCTTGGTTCTCGCTCCGCACGACGCGCAGTCCATGGTGGTGTGCGCGGGACGCACCAGGCGCACATCGCGCCCGTGCTTGCGGCCCATCTCGACAAGTGCCGTCCTGGTGGCACCGATCGCCGCGTCGGCGGCCTTACGGGCCATGGTGGTCTGCGCGAGGAACTTCGGCCGGAAGTCCTCAACCGCAATCGCGTCGTGGTCGCGCACCACGCGCTTGGCCCACCTGCGGGCAGTGTCCTGCCGCTGACAGGCGATCTTCGCGTAGAGCTTGGCGCGCGAACGAGCTGTACCAGTGGCCCACCGCATCGCGGTACACGCGCACCGAGGATGGCGCGGCGGGCAGATCACGCGACCACACCACCGTCAACACGATCCCACCCGCCAGATGGAGACGGCCGTCCTTCAGCCGGAACCCGCGCTGCGTGTAGTTCAGCGTGGGCAGCGCCTCACGCTTCTTCTTCGGCCGGGGCATCCCGGCCCGCCGGTGCATGGGCAGCCCGTCCTTGACGTCCTTCAGCTCCCCGCCCTGAAGGACGGGGCATCCTGAGAGAAGCCAGGTGACGCTGTACGAGTGCCACCGTCCGACGTGGGCCTTCGGTGCTCGACGGGCGCTTCAGGCCGTGGACGGTCTCGCGTCGGGCCAGTGGCTGGTGCGCCAGGCGCGTTCGCGGTCGGCGGTGGCGGCGGTGGCAGCGGTGACGGTGGGGTGGACGGCGAGCGCGGTGGGCAGGTCGCCGTGGACCGGGATGCGGGGTCCTCCCTCGTTGGGGACGAGGGAGCCGTCAGCGGGGATGGCGGCGAGGTGCAGGGGGCGCTCGTGGCTGGCGAGGAGACGGGCTGCGCGGATGATGGCTAGTTGGCCGTCCGTGGACCAGCCGCGCAGTTGGGTCAGGTCGAGGATGACCGGTCCGGTGCCGCGGGCGGCCACCCAGTCGATGGCGCCGTGGAAGCGTTTGACGGCGTCCGGTCCGAGGTGGCCGGACAGGGACAGGACGCCCAGACCGGGCCGGGTGGTGTAGCGCCACTCGATCGTCACGGCTCTCCTACCTTCGTCTAGGGGGCTGTTCACAGGGGCAGGGTGATCCAGATCGTCTTGCCGTTGCCGTCGCCGTCGGCGCGGACCACGGCGGTGCCGCCGAGGTCCGTGGTGAGTTCGGCGACGGTGGCGAGGCCGCTGCCGGGCGCGGCGGCGTGCAGCGGCGGCTGGTAGGGGTGGCGGTCGTGCACGGCGAAGGCGAGGGCGTCCCGGCCGGCGGCGAACAGCACGGTGAGGTTGTCGCAGGTGACGGCGGCGTGCCGAACGGTGTTGGTGACCAGTTCGGAGACGATCAGCAGGGCCGGGCCCACGCTCGGGTGACCGGGGGATATCCCCCACTGCGTCACGATCTGCTCGGCGGTCTCGCGCGCGAGGCGCACGGACTTCCCCGTGGCGGGGAGGGCGACGACGAGTCGCTGCGGCAGGTCTTCCAGACCGGAGAACATCATCGGGCCCTCACCGGGTTGCTTCGGTAGCGGATCGCGGGCCGGGCAGAGCACTGACGGGCAGTAGTCCGGTCCGTTGCAGGTGTGCGCGGGCGGCGGCGACCGCGTCGGGGGTGGTGGCGTGCACCCGTCCGTCGCGCCGCAGCGGATCGAGCGCGCCGACGGCGTCCAGGGCCCGCCGCTGGGCAGGGTGCACGCCGCAGGCCAGCACCACGATGCCCCGGCGGTGGAGCTCGTCGATGGCGTCCTTGAGGGCGAGGGCTCCGGTGGCGTCCACGGTGGTGACGCGGGACATCCGCAGGACCACCACCCGGACGTCGGCCACCTCGGACAGCTCCACGAGGAAGCGGTGGGCCGCGGCGAAGAAGAGGGGGCCGTCGACGCGGTAGGCGACGATGTGCTCGCTGAGCAGGGCGTGTTCCTCGTCGCTGTGGTCGTCGGGCAGGTCGGCGCGGATGTCGATCCGGTCCAGACGGGCCTGGCGGGCGACGGCCCGCAGGGCGAGCGCACCGGCCACCGCCAGGCCGATGACCACCGCCCACACCAGGTCGAGCACGAGGGTCGCGACCGCGGTGAGGACCAGGACGAGGGCGTCGGCGCGGGTGACGCGGGCCATCGCGCGCAGCGCACCGACCTCCACCATGCGGACGGCGGTGGCGATGAGCACTCCGGCCAGCGCCGCCAGCGGGATCTCGGAGACGAGCGGGGCGGCGGCGTAGACGATGGCGGCGAGCACGGCGGCGTGCACCAGCGCGGCGAGCCGGGAGACGGCGCCGCTGCGCACGTTGACCGCGGTACGGGCGATGGCGCCGGTCGCGGGCACCCCGCCGAACAGGGGCGCGGCGATGTTCGCCACGCCCTGTCCGAACAGCTCCCGGTCCGGGTCGTGCCGCTGCCCGACCGTCATGCCGTCGGCGACCTGCGCCGACAGCAGCGACTCCAGCGCGGCGAGGGCCGCGACCGCGAGGGCGGGCGCGAGCAGCGGTCCGAGCGCGGAGAGGTCGAGGAAGCCGAGGGAGGGGGCGGGCAGACCGGACGGCAGGGTGCCGATCACGGCCGCCCGGTCGAGGTGGAACAGCTGGGCGATCGCGGTGGCGGCGATCACCGCGACGATCGAGAACGGGACGGCGGGGCGCCAACGCGCCCCGAGCAGCATCACCGCGGCGACGCCGGCGGCGAGCGCGAGGGCGGTCCAGTTCGGCGCGGCGACGAACTCCCGGACGGCGTGCCAGCTCACCGCGATGACCTTCTCGCCCTCCGCTTCGACGCCGAGGGCGTTGGGGAGTTGCTGCAGGCCGATCACGAGGGCGATGCCGAGGGTGAACCCCTCCACCACGGAGGCCGGGACGTACGCCATGTACCGGCCGGCCCGCAGGGCGGCCAGCGCCAGCAGCACCGCCCCGGCGAGCAGGCCCACGGTGAGGACGCCGGCGGGGCCGTGCTGGGCGACGATGGGCACCAGGACCACCGTCATCGCCCCGGTCGGCCCGGAGACTTGGAGGTTCGAGCCGCCGAAGACCGCGGCGAGCGCACCGGCGACCACGGCGGTCGCGAGCCCCGCTTCGGCGCCGAGTCCTGAGGAGACGCCAAAGCCGAGCGCCAGCGGCAGTGCGACGATCGCCACCGTCAGCCCGGCCAGCAGGTCCCGCTTCGGGTCGCGGGCCAGCACCGCCAGGTCGGCGCGGGAGGGCAGCAGAGAACGCGCCCGGGCGATGCCGCGGGCCCCCATGGTGCTCAACGGATCGTTTCCTCAACTTCCCGCGACTCGGCCGACAGCGGAATCCGCATCGCCCACACCCCTCCTCGCCGTCGACCCCGCGCCGGCGCTCGACCGGAGGGCCGTCGGCCGCCGCTCGCGGCGGACTCCCCACGGAAGCCCCGGGCCATGATGTAGGGAATTGCAAAACTTTGCAATTCGACAACAGTGACGGGCCGCGGCCCCGTCGAGGGATTCGACCGCCACCCACCCTGGGGGTAGGCTTGAAGAGTTCTTCAATTCCTCAGGCGAGGTGCACTCCCCATGAAGCCCGCGGTCCCGCTGTACCAGGCGAAGGCGGAGTTCTTCCGCATGCTCGGCCACCCCGTCCGCATCCGGGTCCTCGAACTGCTCCAGGACGGCCCGATGCCGGTCCGCGACCTGCTCGCCGACATCGGGATCGAGCCTTCCAGCCTGTCCCAGCAGCTCGCGGTACTCCGGCGCTCGGGCATCGTGACCGCCACCCGCGAGGGCACCACCGTCGTGTACGCACTGGCCGGCGGCGACGTGGCCGAGCTGATGCGGGCGGCCCGCCGGATCCTCACCGAAATGCTCACCGGCCAGAGCGAACTGCTGGCCGAACTGACGACCGCGGACCAGCGAGGAACCTCATGAGCGAACGTCCCGCGAAGGACGACGAGGTCGCGAAGGCCGGCAGGGCCGGCGAGGGCGGCGAGACGGACCGGGAAGCGTGGCTGGAGAAGGGGGTCGCGCTCCGCGTCTTCTTCTACATCTTCGGCACGCACCTCTTCGCCGGGTTCATCTGGATCCTCTTCTACGTGGGCGAACGCGCCAAGTAGCAGCGGGCGTTGCCCCTGCCGCCACACCGCTTCCGCTTCCGCGAGGGCTATCCGCCCTTCGCGTTCCTTCGGTACTGCCGCTGCTGGCACGCGCGCGAGCAGTACGTACGACGGCGCCCCCGCGCCGAGCGTGCGAAGGGTGCCGAACAGACGGCGCAGCGGCCCTCAGCGGCGGGCTTTTCGTCACGCGAAGGCTTCTTTTCCACACGCTGCCGCGGGGGCGAGGTGCGGCCGGTGACGGACCGGGCCGCCGCGACGAGGCCCTGGGCGGGGACGAGCCCGCGCGGGGTGTGGTGCATCAGTTCCCCGTCGAGTTCCGTGCACTCGTTGACGATGTCGCCGTCCGGGCACTGGGCCAGGTGCAGCAGGTACGCACGGGCGCCCTGCAGCCGTTCGATCTTCTCTTCGATCACCCGGGCGTGCCGCCGCACCGTCTCCTGCCAGTCCCCGTCCCTGCTGCCCGAGGTCACGACGGAAGCCTCGTCGAGGGGCATCGCTCCGGTGACGCAGCACAGGTAGGCGAGGCCGATGCGGCGGAGTTCGGTCTCCGTGTAGACCCGTCGGCCCCTCACCCGCGGCGGGGCGGGGAGCACCCGTTGGGACTCCCACCACCGCAGGGCCGAAGGGGCGAGGTCGTAGAGGGCCGCAGCTTGGCCGATCGAGACGCCTCGGAGATCGCTCATGCAGACATTTGACATCAAGTCGCCTTGAAGACTCAAGATCTTGTGAGGTTAGGCATACCTTGCCACACCTCATCGGGGCCGCGGAGGTGGTTTCCGGACATTTGGGGTCAGGGCTGAGAACCGGTGGCGAGGGCGAACTCCGGGGGAGGAACACCAACATGAGCACCACGGCACCAGCACGTGCGGTCGCGGCGGCGTAGCCGTCCGCGGGCGCGGACCCGCCGCCCGGGCTGGCGAAGGCAGGAGCGCTGGCGCGACTGCTCGCGCCGGTCCGGGGCCACCTCGTGGTCTGCGCGGTCCCCTCGTCCCTGAGCGCGGCGGCGGGCCTCGTGCCGTACGTCGCCGTCGCCGAGATCGCGCGGGCCCTACTCGACGACCCGTCGGGCGCCCGCGCGGCCGTGTGGACCTGGGTCGGCATCGGCGCCGCGGGGGCCGGCCTCGGCTGATGCTGCTCGTGCAGACCTCGCGCGTCGGCCACTACGCGGACGCGAAGGTCCTGCACGAGTTGCGGGTACGGATCGTGCGGCCCGGTTCTTCGACGTCGACGCGGGAGCGGTCCGCATCGGCGGCGTCGACGTGCGCGAACTCGACCCCGGCGTCCTTCTCGACGAGATCGCCATCGTCTTCCAGGACGTCTACCTCTTCGACGACACCATCGAGAACAACCTGCGCCTCGCCCACCCGGGCGCGACGTGGGACGAGTTGGCGCGGGCGGCGGGCGCCGCGCGGCTGGACGAGGTGATCGAGCGGCTGCCCGACGGGTGGCCCACCCGGGTCGGCGAGGCCGGCGCCCAGCTGTCGGGCGGCGAACGCCAGCGCGTGGCCATCGCCCGCGCGATGCTCAAGCGGGCCCGCATCGTGCTGATCGACGAGGCCGGCTCCGCGCTCGACCCGGAGAACGAGGCGGCGATCACGCAGGCCATCGCCAATCCGGGGAACGACCCCGACCGCACGGTCATCGTGATCGCGCACCGGCCCGCCACGCTGGCCGCCGCGGACCACGTGGTCGCACTCGACGACGGCCGCGTCGTGGAGGCGGGCACGGCCGCGGAACTGCTGTGCAGGGGCGGCGCGTTCGCCCGACTCGTCCGGAGTTACGAGCGGGCCCGGCACTGGCGCATCGGGCAACGCGGATGAGCGCCGGCGAGTTGCCCCCACGCAGCGGACGGAAGCCGCTCCCGCCCCGCCGTCTCGTGCCGGCCCTGCGCACGGTGGCCGTGCGTCAGGGCCACAGCGCCCGACGCTCCCAGGCGCCGTCGCGGTCGGGGCGTTCGTAGCGCAGCCGGGTGTGGAGGCGGTCCTTGTCCGCCTGCCAGAACTCGATCCGGATGGGGACGAGGGTGTAGAGGGTCCACTCCGGGTCGACCAGGTCGGGCTCCGCCTCGATGCGGGCCAGCGCCGGGCGCAGGGCGCGGTCGCGCTCCGCGGGTTCGGCGAGGTGTTCGCTCTGCCGGCCCAGCAGCGCCTCGGCGCGGGCGGAGGGCGAGCGGGCCAGCAGGTCGGCGGCGCTCTGCTCGGGGGCGGCGGGCTCGACGTCGCCGCGGACCCGGACCTGGCGCCCGAGGAGGGGCCAGTAGAAGGTGAGGGCCGCGTGCGGGCGGGCGGCGAGTTGGCGGCCCTTGGGGCTGCGGGCGTGCGCGGCGAACTGCCAGCCGGCGTCGGCGCCGGCGTCCTCGATGTTCTTGAGGATGAGCACCCGGGCGTCCGGGACGCCGTCCTCGTCGACCGTGGAGAGGGTCATGGCGTGCGGGTCGGGGGCGCCCGCCGCGACGGCCGCCCGCAGCCAGTCGAGGAACAGTGCGACGGGGTCGGCCGGGGCGGCGGCCGGGTCGAACTCCGCGAGCGGGCCTGCGAACACGTCCAGGCTCCGCAGCCACTGCCGTACGTCCACCGGCTCGGCCGCACCGACACCGGCACCGGCGTTCGCGGGCGCACTGCTCGTACGGTCCAGGTACACCCACGCGCGGGTCCCCGAGCTCAGGGTCACCTCGACGCGGGCGTAGTCGTCGACCTCGTAGGCGTCGGCCGCGGCGAGTTCGGCGTCGCTGATGGCGAACACGCTCCCTTCGACGGCGTCCTGTGCGTCCGGGGACGCGACGACCATCGGGTGGCGGTCGGTGCCGCTGGCCCGGATCACGTCGGGGTCGGTGATCAGGACGGTGGTCGTGCGGTGGCCGGGCAGGGCGTCCGGGGCGCCGTCGAGGAGTCGGCCGAACTGCGAGAGCTGGACTTCGGGCAGTTGGAGCGTGCCGTACGAGAAGAGGCGGTGGAGGGGGCGTTCGGCCATCGGACGTGACTCCTTCGCGGGTGGGCGGTCAGGGGGTGCGTGCGCACTCGGCGGCCAGGCGCAGGCTTTCGTCGACGGCGTGCGGGACGTCGACGACGGGGAACAGGGCGTGGCGCACGGTGCGTTCGGCGTCGGCGACCAGGATCAGCCGCTTGTGCCGCAGCCGGCCCGCGCCGCGGAAGGTGGGCAGTCGCAGGGCCGCTGCCAGTCGATGGGCGGCGTCGGAGAGCAGGGCGTACGGCACCTCCTCGGCGCGGGCGAACGCGGCCTGCTCGTGGGCGAACTGGGTGCTGACTCCGCGCACGTCCACGCCGGCCCGCCGGAACGTCGGCCAGGCGTCCCGGAAGAGTCGGTTCTCCAGGGTGCAGCCGTGGGCTCCGGGGATCGGCGGATCGCCCCAGTCGACCCCGGTGCCGGGGTAGGCGAACAGGACCGTGGCGCGGGCTTCGGCGGAGATCAGGGGCAGTTCGGCGGTCTCCTCGCCCCGGGTGCTCGGCAGCGCGAGGCCGTCGGGCAGCTCGGTGCCGACCAGGGCGTGGACGCGGGCGTGCTCCGAGCCGTCCTGCGCGCTGATCGCCGTGAGACTGCCGTCGCCGAGCATCCAGCGGTCGCCCCAGTCCTGCATGGCGACGAGCAGCGGCAGCAGCGCGGCCCCGGCGTCGGTGAGCAGGTACTCGTAGCGCACCGGGCGTCGCTGGTAGAGGCTGCGGCGCAGCACTCCGCGGGCGACGAGCCGGCCGAGCCGCTCGGTGAGCACGTTCCGCGACAGGCCGATCTCGGCGGCGAGCGCGTCGAAACGGACATGGCCGCGGGCGATCTCGCGCAGCACGAGCACGTTCCACCAGTCGCCCAGGACGACGGCGGCCTGGGCGATGCCGCAGGTCTCGTCGGCGTTGTGCATCCTCATGGGCCCATAGTAGGTTCATTTTCAGGACCCACTTTGTTCCATGAAGAAACTTATCCCGTCGTGATGTGTAGCGCGGCGGATCGAACGTGAGGAGTCGCGGCGTGCCCGTCGTCATCAACCGGATCGTGGGACGCGAGATCATCGACAGCCGGGGCAACCCGACGGTGGAGGTCGACGTCGTCCTCTCGGACGGGTCGCTGGGCCGAGCGGCCGTCCCCTCGGGCGCGTCCACCGGGGCGCGCGAGGCGGTGGAGCTGCGCGACGGCGATCCGACCCGCTTCCACGGCAGGGGCGTCAGGCGCGCGGTCGACGCCGTGAACGACTCGATCTCCGACGCGGTGGTCGGCCTCGGCGCCGACGACCAGGCGACGGTCGACGCGGCGCTGATCGACCTGGACGGCACCCCCGACAAGGGACGGCTGGGCGCGAACGCGATTCTCGGCGTCTCGCTGGCGGTGGCCAAGGCGGCGGCGGCCTCCCACCGCCTGCCGCTGTACCGCTACGTCGGCGGGATCGACGCCCGGCTGCTGCCGGTGCCGATGATGAACATCGTCAACGGCGGCGCCCACGCGGACAATCCGCTCGACTTCCAGGAGTTCATGATCGCCCCGATCGGGGCGGCCGACTTCGCCGAGGCGGTCCGCATGGGCTCGGAGGTCTTCCACACCCTGCGGAGCAACCTCGTCGCCGCCGGCCACAGCGTGAACGTCGGCGACGAGGGCGGCTTCGCGCCCGATCTGCGCACCGCCGAGGAGGCCCTGGACTTCGTCGTGCGCGCGATCGAGCAGACCGGCTACGCGCCCGGCACCGACTTCACACTGGTGATGGACCCGGCCGCCTCCGAGTTCTTCCGCGACGGCGCGTACGAGTACGCGGGCGAGGGCGTGCGCCGCTCCCCCGCCGAGCACGCCGACTACCTGGCGTCGCTGGTCGACCGCTACCCCGTCGCCTCCATCGAGGACCCGATGGCGGAGGACGACCACGAGGGGTGGCGCGCGCTCACCGCGCGGCTCGGCGACCGCTGCCAGCTCACCGGGGACGACGTCTTCTGCACCAACGAGGCGCTGTTGGCGGCCGGCGTCCGGGACGGGATCGCCAACTCGATCCTGGTGAAGGTCAACCAGATCGGCACCGTCACCGAGACCCTGGCCACCGTCGCCACCGCGCACCGCGCCGGCTACACCGTCGTCATGTCGCACCGCTCCGGGGAGACCGAGGACACCACGATCGCCGACCTCGCGGTCGCCACGGGGTGCGGCCAGATCAAGACCGGCTCCCTCTCGCGCGCCGACCGCACCGCCAAGTACAACCAACTAGTCCGCATCGAGGAGGAGCTGGGCGCGCAGGCGCGGTACGCGGGGCGCCGGGCGCTGGGGCTACGAGGCTGACGCAGCGCGCCGCCGCCGCGCCTCCCCGCTGCCGGGTCGTCGAGGCGTTCCGAATCCTTCCGTCGTCGGGGCGCCTCTCATGGGGGTACGGACGAACGGGCCGTACACGAACCGGAGGTAGTCATGATCACGGGTGCCGTCATCGGCGGAGCCGTCCTTCTGTGCGCCTGCACCCTCTTCTTCCTGCGTCGCCGGGGGAACCGCCGTGGCTGACCGCGCCTGGCCCGGCGACCAGCTCATCGCCGCAGCCCAGGACGGCGACGGGGAGGCCGTGGCCGCCCTGGTGTCCGGGTCCCATCCGCACGTACGGCGGTTCGCGCACTCCCTGTGCGCCACCCCGCAGGACGCCGAGGACGCCGCACAGGAAGCGCTGATCATCCTGTATCGGAAGATCGGGATGCTACGGGCCTCGGGCGCGCTGGCCTCCTGGATGTTCCGGATCGTCCGCAACGAGTGCCTGCGCCGCACCCGGCTGATGCTCCGCGGCTCCGCGCCGCTGCCGGACAGAGCCGTCCCCTCGTCGGAGGACGACGTGCTGCTGCGTCTGGAGGCCGAACTCGTCGCCCGGGCCATCGCCGCGCTCCCCGCCGACCAGCGGCGGGTGCTGATCATGCGGGACGTCCAGGGCTACAGCGGCCGGATGACCGCCGACGCCCTCGGTCTGAGCACGGCCGCGATGAAGTCACGGCTGCACCGGGCCCGGGCGACGGTGCGCGAGGCGCTGCGACCGGCGCCCGATGCGGACGCCGCGCCGCCGGCCGCACCCCGGGGAGGTGGTGGACGTGCGTGAGTCGGGCGACTTCGCCAGCGCTTCGGTACCCCGCCACCTGGCGCGCGGCGCCGCCGGGTTCGGCTCCCTGGCCGCCTCGGTGCTCCTGATCCCGGTCACCGGACCGGTGAGCCTGCTGCTGGCCCCGGTGGGGCTGTTGGCGCTGCGCGGCTGCCCCCTGTGCTGGACCGTCGGCCTGGCGCAGACCCTGTCGCGCGGCAGGCTGCGGCGCAGCTGTGAGGACGGCCGCTGCGAGCTGACCGTGGCCGCACGGAGTCCGGCGCAGGTGGAGTGAGCGCCGCGTCCGCCGTCCGGGCGGGGCTACCGCGGGCCGTTTTCCAGGACGCGGTCGATTGCCACCCGCCCCGCGGGGCCCCATGCCGGTTTGCCGCCGGGCAGGCCGCGGTCGCCGTTTTGGCCCATGAGCAACAGGAACAGGGCCTTCAGGGCGGCCAGCCCGCGGGCGCGTCGGATCGTTCCCTCGTCCGCCTGCGCGTATGCGGCGAAGAAGGGGGAGGCGGCGCCGGCGGGGAGGAGGACCCAGGCCGCCGCGAGGTCCCAGGCCGGGTCGCCGGCGAACATGTCACCGAAGTCGATCACGCCCGCGAGGGTCCCGTCCGAGACGACGACGTTCGCGGGGTGGAGGTCGCCGTGCACCCACAGCGGCGGGCCCTCCCACTCGGGTGCCGCGCACGCGTCGTCCCAGACGGCCCGGACGGCGTCGGCGACGTCACGGGGGAGGGCGTCGGGGACGACGGCGTGGAAGAAGTGGTCGAAGCCGTCGGTGCACTTCTTGGGGTGGTCGCCGCGGTCCGCGCTGATCGGCGCGTCGTCGGGCGCGGGCACGTGGAGCGCCCTGAGGAAGCTCGCGAGCGCGGCGGCTGCGTGGTCGCCGCGGCTGATGGCGGTGCGGTCCAGCGGTTCGCCGGGGACCCAGGACATGACGGTCCAGGGCTTCGGGAAGCGCGCGGACGGTTCACCGGTCCGTACGGGCTCGGGAACGGGGAGCGGCAGGCGCGGGGCGAGGACGGGCAGCCATCGGGCCTCCTTGCGCAGGAGGTCCGGGGCGCCTTCCGTGCGCGGCATGCGTACGGCCAGGTCGTCCCCGAGGCGCCACATCTGATTGCCCCAGCCGCCCGCCACTTCGCGGACGGCCAGTCCTGCCAGGTCCGGATGTTGTTCCTGCAGGAGGTCGTGGACCAGGTCTGCGGTGATCTCGATCTCGGAGTCGGTCATGCGAAGCCACCCTACGGGGGTGGGGTCGCGGCTTCGCGCGGGGCCGCTCGGCGTCCGGGCGGCCCCGCGCGGACGGTCAGGGCGCTTCGGGTCTGCGGGCCACCAGGCAGGCGTGCGGCCTGTTCACCCGCCCGGCGGGCGCCTGCTCCAGTCGCGCGGTGACGGCGAGCCCGGCCCGCTCCAGCAGGCCGACCACGTGGTCCAGGGGAAGGAGGTGCGACTCGTAGGAGACCCGACGGCCGTAGACATGGGTCGGCTGGAGCCGTTCATCGCCGACGTAGTCCCCCCAGAGCAGGTAGCCGCCGGGCGCGAGCGCGCGGTGGAACTCGGCGAACACCGCCGGCAGCGCCTGCGGGGGCGTGTGGTGGGTGGAGTACCAGGCCAGGATGCCGCCGAGCTCGCCGTCCGCCGTCTCCAGCGCGGTCATCGAGCCCTCCGCGAACCGCAGGTCCGGGTAGGCGTCGCGGGCCAACTCGACCATCTTCGGCGACAGGTCGACACCGAAGGCGGACACCCCCAGCCCGGCCAGGTGCGCCGTGATGCGACCGGGGCCGCACCCCAGGTCGGCGACCGGCCCGAGTCCGGCCGACCGTACGAGCTCGGCGAACCCCGCCAGCATTGCGCGGGACAGCGGGTCCAACGCGGCGGGGGGCGGGATGCGTTCGACGTAGTCGGCGGCGACCGTGTCGTACGACTCGCGGACGGCGGTCAGATAGGAGGGCTCGGCCATGCGGGCGACCCTAGTCCCCCGCGTCTTTGGCCGTAGCCGCGCCGTGTCCCTGCGGGAGCGTCGGTCTCTACCGGCCCGTCTGTGGCTTGTCGCGCAGTTCCTCGCGCCCCTGATTCGCTACCCCCGTCACTCGCCTACCGGCTGAAGACGGAGGCACTTAGGGGCCCGAAGAACTGCGCGAACAGCCACCGACGGGCCGCAGACGCATCAACCCAGCTCGCCGCACGGCACAGCCGCGCCGTGGGCGGGGCAGGCGTGGGATCGGGCGCTTGACGCTGTCGGCCATCCGGCGAATCCGTGATACTAATACCGGTATAAGTATTGGGCAGGCAGTGAGGCGAGGAGCGCCAGCACATGGTTGAGATCAAGACGGATGCCGCGATGGACGCGATGCGGGAGGCCGGGCGCGTGGTCGCCCGCGCCCTGGCCGCGGTCCAGGACGCGGCCGACGTGGGGGTGTCTCTGACGGAGCTCGACGAGGCGGCCCGCGCGGTGTTGGCCGAGGCCGGCGCCACCTCGCCCTTCCTCGGGTACCAGCCGTCCTTCGCCCCGGTCCCCTTCCCCGCGGTGATCTGCACCTCCGTCAACGACGCCGTGAGCCACGGCATCCCGACCGACTACCGGCTGCGCGACGGCGACCTGGTGAGCGTCGACTGCGGCGCCCTGCTCGACGGCTGGGCCGGTGACGCGGCCGTCAGCTTCACCGTCGGAACGCCCCGCCCCGCGGACCTCGACCTGATCGACGCCACCCGACGGGCCGTCGACGCGGGCATCGCCGCCGCCCGGGTCGGCGGTCGCATCGGCGACATCTCCCACGCGATCGACGCCGTCGCCCGCAAGGCGGGCTGCGGCATGCCCGCCGACTTCGGCGGCCACGGCATCGGCCGCAGCATGCACGAGGACCCGCATGTCCCCAACCGCGGGCGCCCCGGCCGCGGCTTCCCCCTGCGGCACGGCCTGGTGCTCGCCATCGAGCCCATGCTGATGGCCGGAGGACGCGACAGGTACCGCACCGACGTCGACGGCTGGACCCTGCGCACCACCGACGGCAGCCGCGCCGCCCACTTCGAACACACCGTCGCCATCACCGACCGGGGCCCCCGCGTCCTCACCCTGCCCTGACCGCACCCCGTCAGGAGGCCGGAGTCGACACGGCGGTGTTCTGCCCCGCCACGATCTTCCAGCCCTCCGGGCGCTCGGCCACGACGTAGAGCGTCGACCCGCGGAGACCGTCGGTGGGGCCGCCGGTGGCGTCGGTGGGCGTCTGGACCACGTTCACGGCGATCACCCCCGGGGCGACCTCCAACAGCTTGACGACGTCGTAACGGGCGAAGGAGTCGCGGAGGAACCCCTTCAGCGCCGGAGCGCTGAACTCGGCGATCGCCTCCCGACCGTCGAGCCGGGTGCCCATGGCGTTGGACCAGGACGCCTCGACGGCGAACTGCTCGCTCAGCGCGCTCGGGTCCTTGGCGTTGAACGCCTCCTCCAACGCCTTCACCACCCCGGACACCGCCTCCCGCACCTGCGGCGACACCGCTCCCACGACGAGTACCTCGTTGGTCATGACCGTTCCTTCCAGCGGGTGTTCCGGACTGCGTCCGGGGCGACCGCGTCGGCCGCCGGACACCCATCCGACAACCTCAAGCATGATCGAGGTCAAGTGCGTTCGGATCGGCGCCGGTCCCACCCGAGGGGTCGGCCGCGGCCGTGAGTCGCAGGAGCCGGGGCGGCGGCGGTCAGTAGTCGCGCTGGTGGAGGAGTTCCCCGCCCGCCGGGACCGTCACAGGGCCGCGTCCCGGGCCCGGCGGAAATTGCCTACCGCGGCGGCCGGAGAAACCGCAGACTCGCTGCATGACGGAGATGGGGGCGTTCCGGGCAGCGGTGACGGCGTGGGCGGCCGGTGGACCCGGCGGGCCCGCGCGCGAGTTGGCCGCGGCGCTGCGCGTACGGACGGCGGTCCTGTTGGAGGGGCCGAGCGACGTCGCCGCGGTCGACGCGCTTGCCGCGCGCCGCGGCCGGGACCTGGCGGCCGAGGGGGTGTGCGTGCTGTCGATGGGGGGCGCCATGAGCGTGGGCCGGTTCGCCGGCCTCCTCGGGCCGCCCGGTCTGGGGCTGCGGCTGACGGGGCTGTGCGACGAGGCGGAGCGTCGCTATTACGCGCGCGGCTGGGAGCGGGCCGGTGCGCAGCCGGCCGGTGGGGAGCCGGAGTTCTTCGTCTGCACGGCGGATCTGGAGGACGAGTTGATCCGTGCGCTGGGCACGGCACGGGTCGAGGAACTCGTCCGGGCGCAGGGCGATCTGCGTCCCCTGCGGACCTTCCTCCAACAGCCCGCGCAGCAGGGCCGCACGTCCCGGCAGCAACTGCGCCGCTTCTTCGGCACGAAGAAGGGCCGCAAGATCCACTACGGTCGGGTCCTCGTCGAGGCGCTGGACCTCGATCGCGTCCCCGCCCCGCTCGACGACCTGCTCACCGGACTGTGACCGGCGGCCGGCGCAGGCGTACGGCGAGCGCGGCCATGGCGACCATGAGCGCGGGCAGCACCAGCATCGCCGTACGGATGTCCGTCGCCTCGGTGAGGAAGCCGATGACGGGCGGTCCGGCGAGGAAGCCGACGTAGCCGACCGCGGAGACGGCGGCGATGGCCGGGCCGGGGCGTTCGGGGCGCAGGTCGGCGGCGTGGCTGAAGACGACCGGCACGACGGCTGCCATGCCCAGCCCCAGCAGGCCGTAGCCGACGAAGCCGGCGGTGGCCGTGGGGACGGCGACGGGGACCGCGCCCCCGACGGCGGCCACCGCCGCGCAGCCCGCGGTGAAGCGGGCCGTGCCGACGCGGGGCCGGATCCGGTCGGCGGTCAGCCGGCCGATGACCATCCCGGCCGAGAAGACGGCGAAGCCCGCGCCGGCAGCGCCCGCGGACGCGCCCGTCGCCTCGTGCAGATAGACCGCGCCCCAGTCGTTCACGACCCCCTCCCCCATCAGCGCGCAGAAGCCGACGAGGCCGGGTATCCACAGCCCGGGACCGGGCAGGGCGAGCAGCGGTCCCGGCTCCTTCCCGGCCCGTTCTTGCCGCTGCGGCTCGGGGGCCAGTGCGGTCACCGCAGCGCCCGCCACCGCGCACAGCGCCACCGCGGCGACGGGGAAGTGCGCACCGGTGCCGACGCCGGCCCAGGCAGCGAGCCCGCCGACGCCCGCTCCGACGATGCCGCCCAGGCTGAACATCGCGTGGAAGCCGCCGAGCACGGGGCGCCCGTAGGCCCGTTCGACCAGCACGCCCTGGGTGTTCATGGCCACGTCGACGGCGGTGTTGCCGCACGCGAAAAGCGCCAGGGCCGCGGTGAGCAGCGCGAGCCCCGGCGCGAGTGCGAGGCCCACGAGGGCGGTCAGGTACGTGGCCATGCCGGCGCAGAGCACCGTACGGCTGCCGTACCGGGCGACCAGGCCGCCCATCAGCGGCAGCGCGAGGAACGCCCCGCCGCTCAACCCCACCAGCGCCACCGCGAGTTGCCCGGCCGAGAGGTCCAGCCGGTCCTGCACGGCGGGAACGCGGGAGGCCCAGGTGGCGAAGGCGGCGCCGGTGACGAAGAAGACCGCGCTGACGGCCAGCCGCATCCTTCTCAGCCGTCGCAGCGCCGGCGTGGCGGTGGTGGTGCCGGACCGGGCGGACCCGCTTGCCTTCGACACGGCCATGCCGACGCACCTACCCCCGAGTGCGCCGGCGCACTCCCGGCGCCTCAGGGACGCCGGTTGCCGCGTCAAAGGGCCTCGGGCTCGTGGGCGGACGTGACGACGCCCGCCAGGTCCGGGCCCGCCTGCAGCAGGGCCACGGTCCGTACGGCGATCTGGTCGAGCCGTCGGCTCAGCACGTCCCGGGCCTCGTCCAGGCCGTCGAGCCGGTGCAGGGACGCCATGGTCTCGCGCACCGCGGGAACGCCGTAGCCGGCGCTGCGCAGCGCCACGACGATCCTGGCCGCGCGGATCGCGGGGAGCCCGTAGCGACGGGCCCGCAGGGACGTCACCCGCTCGGGGGCGACGAGCCCTTCCTGCTCCCAGAACCGCAGGGCCGAAGGGCGTACGCCGAGAGCTCCGGCGAGCTCCGTGATCGTCATCCAGTCCCCCTCGCCCTCGTCAACGCCCTCGCCGGGGTGCTCGCCCTGGTGCGCGGGCCCGGCCCGGTCAGCTTCGGCCCCGATCGCCTCCAGCGCCCTTTGGGCGCGCAGCGCCTCGGCACGCTCCCGCGCCAGCCGGACGTGCGCCTCGTTGATCGCCGACGCCGCCTCCGCCACCGTCCGCGTGCGCAGCTCGGCGAGCACCTGCCGGGCCTCGACCGGCCCCACCGCGCCCGCGAGCCCCCGATAGGCGCGCAGGGCCCGGAGGTGGATCGGTGCGTAACACCGGTACCCGTTGCTCGATCGGGCGGCCGGCGGAATGACCCCCAGCCGCTCCAGGTCACGGACCTGTTGGAGCGAGTACCCGGTCGCGCGCGCGACGTCGACCGTCCTCAGCGGCGTCTGCGGAGCACCGCTCACCGACCCGTCCATGGACCAACCCCACATAAGCACTTGAAGGTCACGCTTGAACCATGAGTATGGAACAGATCATCGCGACCGTGCGCGGCTTCGAGGGCGCACTCGTGCTCGTCCCCACCCGGGACGGCGACTTCCCCGAGTTGGCGTGGGGCGACACCTTCTTCTACTGCGCCCCCGACGGCGAGGTGCCGCACGGCGTCCAGCCGTACGGGACGGTCATCACCAAGGACTACCCCGACGACACCGCGTCCGACCTCGATCCGCCGGGCCGCTGGCGCGTGAACGTCCGCGTCGACCGGGCCGCGTTCCGGGACCTCACCGGGGAGGAGCCGCGCGGTCTCCGCCTCCCCCGCGACCACGCCGCCACCGATCTCGTACTGCCGCACCCGGTGTACGGCGCGCTCGGCTGGGTCTGCGTCGTCAATCCCGGCGAGCGGACGACGGACACGGTCATACGGCTGCTGCGCGACGCCCACGCCGCCGCCCGCGCCCGCCTCGCCCGGCGAGGTGCGGGCGAGCGCTGATGGCGCCGATCCGGAACGCGTAATTCCCACACTTCCGGAGAATCCGTTCGCACCACCTGCCCCAGAATGCATTGCGCGCCAGTTCGATAATGTCGCGGAATGACAAAAGCAACGTTGACGGAATATCGCCTAGCTGACCCATCTCCACGATTTCTACAGTGAATTCGACCGCGATATTCCGTCGAGCAGGAGGCACCGTGAATTCGACCATGAAACACCTACTGAGGTCTTCGGCGGTGCTGGGCGGCGCCGCGCTGCTCACCATCACCACGGCCACGTCCGCCTCCGCGACCGTCCTCAGCCAC
Organism: Streptomyces sp. NPDC047315; assembly: GCF_040643215.1. Classification (NCBI taxonomy): domain Bacteria; kingdom Bacillati; phylum Actinomycetota; class Actinomycetes; order Kitasatosporales; family Streptomycetaceae; genus Streptomyces; species Streptomyces sp. NPDC047315. The sequence goes on from NZ_JBEYTZ010000049.1 coordinate 19,194, forward strand.
GGCGACGACCGCGCGCAGGCCACGGCCTACGCGATGCGCGCCTACGACGGCGAGCGGGACGGGAACGGGGTGTACGCGGACGCCTACCTGGCGAACGGCGCGCACGTGTCCCAGTGGGACGGCAACGGCGCCGACGGCAACTGGGGCCCCTGGATCGCGCTCGACTCGCGGATCACGAAATTCCGGGTCTGCGAGGACCACAAGGGCTGTTCCGGCTGGCACAACAACCCCAGCTGACCTCACCCCTTGAGCTCCCGAGCAAAGCGGGCAGTCGAGACCGACTGCCCGCTTTCCTTTGACCCCGTAATTCGAACTGAACTTCTTGGGAAATTCCGTTCGATGGCGAATGGAGTGTGGGCGCCACACGCGGCTGTGCGGCACGATGGAGCCGTGCCCACCACGTCACGCACGATCGAGTTGACCGAGGACGAACTCCGGCAGATCGCCGGTTACGCAGCCGACTGCGCGCGCCGGGTCCTGTCGATCTTCGAGCGGAGCCGTCCAGCCGACACCCGCCCCCGCGACGCCGTCGCCGCGGCGGACGCCTTCGCCGCGGGCGGCCGGCGCACCGGCGCGCTGCGGCAGAGCGCGTGGGCGGCGCACCGGGCGGCGCGCGAGGCGGAGTCGCCGGCCGCGGTCGACGCGGCGCGGGCGGCGAGCCTCGCCGCTGCCGCCGCGTACCTCCACCCCACGGCCAGCGCCCACCAGGTGCGGCACGTCCTCGGCGCGGCGGCGCACGCGGCGCGGGCGGAGGAGTTGGCGCACGAAGAGGACTGCGGCGCCACGGTGGTGACCTTGGAGTGGGCGCGGAGGCACGCGCCGGCGGCGGTCACCGCGGTGCTCGACCGGCTGCCGGCGGCGCCGAACGGCGGCGGGCGCGTGGGCGAGTTCCTCCGCGACCTCGACGCGACGCTTCGCACCTGAGGGCTGTCCGCAGAGCCCCGCGCGGCCCTGTGCCTTCGGACGTAGCCGCCGTTTCCCTGCGGGAGCGTTGGTCTCTGCAGCCCGGTGGTGGGCTTGTCGCGCAGTTCCCCGCGCCCCTAAAAGCCTGTGCCCCAGCCCGCAGACGAATGCCGGGGGCAGCGAAACAGGTGGCGCTGGGGGTCCCCCCACGCCCTTCGGGCGTGGGGGGCGGAACTGCGCGACAAGCCACGGGCGGGCGCGCACCCCGTCCCGCCCGCTGACAGAAGTCGGCAAGAGACCGGGAGCCGGGGCGACGCGGGCGGGACCATCGACGCATGACAGAACCTGCTGCCCGCCCCACCGGCACGGCCGCGATGACCGAGGTCTTCGACGCGGTCTACCGCGGCGAGAGCCCCTTCGGCGAGCGACCGCCCTGGGACACCGGCGGGCCGCAACCCGCCTTCGTCATCCTCGAAGAGGCGGGGCTGATCAGCGGCGCAGTGCTCGACTCCGGCTGCGGCAGCGGTGAGAACGCGCTCTATCTGGCCGCTCGGGGCCACTTCGTGACGGGGCTCGACCTGGCGCCCACGGCGATCTCCATCGCCCGCGACCGCGCGCGCGAACGCGGCCTCGACGCCACCTTCGACGTCGCCGACGCCCTCGACCTCTCCGGCTACGAGGGCCGCTTCGACACCGTCGTCGACTGCGGGCTCGCCCACACCTTCGGCCCCGACCAACTGCGGGCGTACGCGGCGGAGCTGCACCGCGTCTGCCGCCCCGGCGCGCTCGTCCACGTGCTCTCGATCAGCGACCGCGGCTCCGCCGTGATGCAGGCCCGGCTCGCGGAGGCGATCGAGGGGATACCCGCGGGCCCGCCCGACGACGACTCCGCCCCGCACGGCCCGCACCGCTCCGCCGACGACCTGGCCAAGGGCTTCGCCGACGGCTGGACGGTCGAGTCCCTGACCGACACCACCATGCACGGGCTGCTGCCGTCCGCGTCGGAGCCCTTCGACATGCCCGCCTGGCTCGGCCGGTTCCGTCGCGTCTGAAGGGGATGACTCATGAAGGTGCCCACGGTACGCGCGCTGCTGCGGACCCTCTCGTCCTCCTCGCCGTCCAACCGGGCGGCCCGGCGGACGGGGCCGCGGGTCGGCAAGGCGCTCGACTCGCCGCAGTGGAGCGCCGTCACCCAGGTCGCCTCCCGCTTCGGCGTCGTCTACTCCGGGCTCTACTGCCTGACGACGCCCCAGATCCTGTTGAGCGTGATCGGCGGCGGGCTGGGGCACCGGCAGAAGGCGGCCGACGCCTGGGCGAAGGTCTGGGCGATCCGTCCCGTACGCCAGTGGGTGGCCGCCCGCGTCTTCGACACGACGGTGGGCGACCACTTCGACGGCGGTGACAACCGGTACGCGTGGGTGGGGCAGTTCTGCTGGCTGACGGCCGCCGCCGCGGCCACCGGGCTCTGGTCCGCGCTCGACCGCCACCGCCCGCGCACCGGCGACGTCACCTCGGACGCCAGGTTCCGGCTGCTGGTGCGGATGTGCCTGGCGGGGCAGATGTTCCACTACGGCGCCGCCAAGGTCGTCCCGCTCCAGTTCCAGCTGCCGCTGGCCAAACTCGTCGAGCCGTTCGGCAACTTCAGCCCGATGACCGCGCTGTGGTCGCAGACGGGCGCGTCGAAGCCGTACCAGGTGCTGCTGGGGTGCGCGGAGATCGCCGGCGGCCTGCTGCTGCTCCTGCCGAGGACGACGACGCCGGGGGCGTTGCTGTGCGCGCTGGAGCTGACGCAGGTCTTCATCCTCAACATGACCTACGACGTCCCGGTGAAGCTCCACTCGCTCCATCTGCTCCTGCTGAGCCTGGTGCTGCTGGCGCCGGAGACGGCCCGTCTGGTCGAGTTCTCCCTGTCGCGGCGCGAGGTCCGGCCGGCCGTGAGCTCGGAGCTGTTCCGCACGCGCCGTGCGAACCGCATCGCCGCGGCGGCGCAGGTCGCCGCCGGACTGTGGATGCTCGGCGCCCAACTCCGCAACGACCGGAGGTTTTGGACCGCCTTCGGGCCGGGGCGCGCGAAGCCGGAGCTGTACGGCATCTGGAACGTGGACGCGTACGAGTGCGACGGGCGCGACCGGCCGGCGCTGACGACCGACGGCCGGCGCTGGCGGCGGCTGGTCGTGGAGTCCGTCGACGTCGTCACGGTCCAGCACATGGACGACTCGTTCGACCTGCACGCCGCCACGATCGACATGGCGGGCCGCTCGATCACCCTGCTGAAGATGACCGATCCGCAGTGGAAGGCGACGCTCGCGCTGGTGCGCGTCGGGGACGACCGGCTGACGCTGGAGGGCGACGTGGACGGACACCACGTGCGACTCCGGCTGAGCCGACTGGACCTGGACTCCCTGCCCCTGGTCGGCCGCGGCTTCAACTGGGTGCAGGAAAGCTCTTCGCTGCGGTAGGCGTCCTCGGCCCCCGCGCCCGACGGAAGGCATCGAACCGACCCATGTCCTCGATCAACGACCAAGCGACCGTCATCGTCGGCGCCGGCCCCGCCGGGCTCACGGCAGCCCTCGTCCTGGCCAGGTACCGCCACCGGGTGGTCGTCGTCGACAGCCCCCGCGCTCCGCGCAACGACGCTTCGCAGGGCGTCCACGGGCACATCGGGCTGGACGGCGTCCCGCCGGCCGAGATCCGGGCGCGCGCCTGGCGGGAGCTGTCCCGCTACCCGACAGTGCAGCTGAGGGAGGCCGACGTCGACGCCGTGCGCGCCGCGGACGAGGGCGGGTTCCGCGTCGAACTCGACGGCGGGGAAGCGGTCGAGGCCGCGACGGTCGTCCTGGCCACCGGCGTCGTCGACGTCCACCCCACCCACGTGGAGGGCTTCGCGGAGTGCTGGGGCCGCACGGTGATCCACTGCCCGTTCTGCCACGGCGAGGAGAACGCCGGCCGGCGCTGGGCCACCGTCAGCGACAGCGCGGACCTCGCCGCCCTGTCGGCGGTGGCGTTCCGCCCGTGGAGCCACGACACGATCGCCATCTGCGACGCGTCGACGCCCGGCGTCGATGAGGCCCGCACCGCCGCCCGGAGCCGGGGCGGTGACGTCGTCGCGGGCACGGTGCGCCGGCTGCACCACCGGCAAGGGTCGCTGTACGCGGTCGAGTTGGCCGACGGGCAGGTCCTGGAGCGCGAGACGCTGGTGTGGACACCGCCGCAGCGGCAACAGCCCCTGGTCACCCGGGCGGTCGACGAGCTGAAGCTGACCGTCGACGACGGCGGCTTCCTCAGCGTCGACGAGGCCCGGTGCACCAACGTTCCGGGGCTGTACGCGGCCGGCGACGTGTCGGCCCGCTGGAAGCAGTCGTTCACCGCGTCGGCCGCGGCGGGCGCGACCGCCGCCGACGCCATCCACGCGGCGGCGGTCCTCGGCGCCGTCCACGGCTGATCGGACGTCCCCCGCCGAGCACGCCCCCGAAGCACCCCGCCGGGACGCCGCCGCACCCCCTGCGGCCGGAAGCCCCCCACGGCCTCCGGCCGCACCGCCACGCCTGTCCCCTTGCGTGGCGCCGTGCGGACCCGTCCCCGCGGCCTCAGGCCGCGGCGTTCTCCAGCAGATAGCCCCGGCCCCACACCGTGCGGATCGACAGGTCGATCGGGAGGAGCCGGCGGCGCAGCCGCATGATGTGCAGGTCGAGCGAGTTGCGGGTGACCGTCGGCACCCGCTCGGCCAGGCGGTGCACGAACTCCCCCCGGTACACCACCTCCCCGAAGCGCTCGATCAGTAAGTCCATGAGTTCCGCCTGGGCGTTGGAGACGGTGATCGAGTGATCGCCGAAGCTCAGGGTGCCGGCCGCGTCCAGGGTGGGCACCCGCCGGCTGATCAGCCGGTTCTGCAGGGCCCTGACCCTCGCCTCCAGGTCGTCCCGGGAGATCGGCGCGCGCACCCAGTCCTCAAAAGGGTCGATGCAGACCGGCGGTCGGGCTCCCCCCTCGACGACGAGCAATCTCGGTACCCCTTCCCTACGACAGCGGCTTCTCAGGTCCATTTGGGCCGGCCATCTGACGAACATGACCTTGTTGTTGGGACCCCCGACGACCTTGCTGTTCTGACCCCCCACAGCACATCCCTCCCCAGGTAGGCACTTGCGCATGGTCACACCAGCTCTCCTCAAAGCTCGTTCAACCGTGCGTGGGGGCCCCGCGGACCTCGGTCCGGGGGACCCCGACGCACCTCTCCGATCCCTCTTCCGCCGGTCGGGCGGGGTCACGGCTGCCGCGGCTCCCGAAGCACGCGGTTGATGACTCGGCTGATCTCGGCCGCGTTCCTCGGCCAGTACATCTCGTTGTGCGCGCAGGCGACGTCGAAGCGCTGCACCCGCCCGTCGACGTGCGGATGCCACAACACGTCCATGTCCTCGTCGAGTTGGCGCTTGTCGTGGGTCTCCGGGTCGAGGAGTGCGTTGAAGAACACGACGTCCCCGCGGTACCGGGGCGAGGTGAAGTGCCGCATCTGCTCCATGTGCTCGACGAAGATCGACGAAGCGGTGCCGACCAGGAACTCGTACTCCTCCATTCCCTTGAGGTGCCCCATGTAATTGGCGAGGAACGTGCGCACCATGTCCTCGTCGAGGGCTTCCAGGTCGGTGAAGTGGCTGGCGGGCGCCGCGTCCAGCAGCGCGAGCAGCGCCACCTCGTGCCCGCGGCGCTGGAGCTCCGCGGCCATCGCGTGCGCCAGGGTCCCCCCGAAGGACCAACCGAGCAGGTGGTACGGGCCGCACGGTTGCACCTCCTGCACCTGTCGCACGTAGTCGTCGACCATGTCGTCGATGGACGTCGACGGGGGCGTGGTCCCGTCGAAACCGCGCGCTTGGATCCCGTAGAGCGGCCAGGAGCGGTCCACGTGCCTGCCGAAACTGAGATAGGGCCAGCTCAGGCCGCCACCGGGGTGCAGCCACCACAGCGGTGGATTCTGCCCTTCGGTACGGATCGGCAGCAAGACCGCGAACGGATCCTCGAAGGCCACTTCGGTGTCCGCGGAGAGCTGGGCGGCGAGTTCGGCCACCGTGGGGTACTGGAAGACGGTGCGGACGGGGACGTCGATGCCGAGCTTCTCGTGGATCTGCCACACCAGCCTGGTCAGCCGCAGGGAGTGGCCGCCGCTGGCGAAGAAGTCGTCGTCGATCCCGACCCGGTCCAGGCCCAGGACCTCCGCGAACAGCCCCGCCAGGGCCTCCTCGCGCGGGGTGCGCGGGGCGCGGTACTCGCCGCCGCTCGCATCGGGGTCGGGCAGGGCGGCCCGGTCCACCTTCCCGTTCTCCGTCAGCGGCAGCAGGTCGAGCAGCACGATCTCGCCGGGCATCATGAACGCGGGCAGTTCGCCCGCCAACTCCTCGCGCAGCTGCGACGGCAGCCGCGACGCGCGGCGGGACACCGCGGGCGAGTTCACCAGCCGCACCGGCCGCACCGGTGCACGGCGGTACGTGCCGGCGCAGACGGCGGCGTCCACGTCGGGCAGGACGACCGCCTCGAAGTGGTCCGCCGACTCGGGGGACCAGGTGCAGTACACCGCGAGGCCGCGTGCCGCGCCCCACGCCTCCAGTTCGGCCGGGTCGAGGGCGCCCCGGTCGTCGACCGTCCCGCCCCACTCGGCGGCCTCCGTGACCAGTCGGGCGTTCGGCACCCGCACCAGGCGGCACCGGCCGCCGTGGCGCGCCAGCGCGGTCGCCACATCGGACAGCGCGCCGACGTCGGTGCCCCAGGTCGCCACCGGCAGCTGCCCGAGGTCCAGGGCCCGAACCGGCCCCTTGTGCAGGACGACCTCGTAGCGGTGGCGGGTCAGTTCGTTGTGGTACGCGCCCTGCTTGAGCCGGATGTCGGCGGCGACGACGTCCGGGTGCCGCTCGGCCCAGTGCGCGAAGTGCTCCGGGTCGATGACGAGTTCCTTCTCGTCCAACACCGCGCGCTCGACCGCGGCCTGCACGGCGGCGTCCCGGTCCTCCGGGCGCCGCGCCCGGTGCACCGCGGCGCTGAAGGAGCGCAGCGTGCGGTGGTTGCGCACGTCGCCGAGGACGATCCGGCCGCCGGGCGCCAGGGCGGCCAGGGCGACGTCGAGGACCCGGTCGAGGTAGTCGGCGTCGGGGAAGTACTGCACGACGGAGTTGAGGACGACGGTGTCGAAGTGCGCACGGGGCACGTCACCGGGCTCGTCGGCGCCCTGGCAGCGCAGGGTGACCCGGTCCGCCAGCCGCGCGTCGGCGCCGACCTGGGCGCGCAGCCGTTCGACGACCGGGGCGGAGAAGTCGGTGCCCCAGTACTCCGCCACCCGCGTCGCCAGCGGCCCGAGCAGCAGGCCGGAGCCGACGCCGATCTCCAGGACCCGCTGCGGGCGCAGCGCGAGCAGCCGGTCCACCGTGGCGTCGCGCCAGGTCCGCATCTCGGGCAGCGGGATGGCGCGGCCCGTGTAGGAGCTGTTCCAACCGGTGAAGTCGTCGGCGACCCGGTCGAGTTCGACGTCCGTGCCGCCGTACATCGAGTCGTAGATCTCGCGCCACTCCCCGACCTGTTCCACGGTCTCGTCGTCGGAGGACGCCGACGACTCGGGCACGACGTAGGCGATCAGGCGTCGCTCGCCGAGGCCGTCCTCACGGCTGACGACGACCGCCTGGGCCACGCCCTCGCGCCGGCGCAGCGCCGCCTCCACCTCGCCCGGCTCCACGCGGAAGCCGCGGAGCTTGATCTGGTCGTCCACCCGGCCCAGGTACTCCAACCGGCCCGCGGCCGTCCAGCGCACCAGGTCGCCGGTGCGGTACAGCCGTGTGCCGGGCGCCCCGAGGGGGTCGGCGACGAAGCGGTCGGCGGTGAGCGCCGGGCGTCCCGCGTAGCCGCGTGCGACGCCGTCGCCGCCGACGTACAACTCCCCGACCACACCGGGCGGCACGGGCCGCAGGCGTCCGTCCAGGGCGCGCAGCACGGTGCCCTGCATGGGTCCGCCGATGGGCAGCGGGTCGATGCAGTCGGCCGCCGAGGTCATCCGGTGCCGTGCCGCGAACGTGGTGGTCTCGGTGGGGCCGTAGCCGTTCACCACGACGAGGTCGGGGCAGGCGGCCAGGACGCGGCGGACCGCGGCGGGCGACAGGACGTCCCCGCCGGCCCACACCTCGGCGACGGCGGCGAAGCACTGCGGGTGCTGCTCCGCCATGACGGCGAACAGCCCGGCGGTCAGCCACACTCCGCTCACCGCGCGGTCGGTGATCACGGCGGCGAGCGCGGCGGTGTCCAGTCGGCCGGCGGGTGCCACGACGGCGGTGCCGCCGCCGAGCAGGGGTGCCCACAGTTCGTACGTGGAGGCGTCGAAGGTGTGCGGCGAGTGGAGCAGTACGCGCCGGTGCGCACCGCCCGAGAAGCAGTCGTCGAGGGCGAGGTCGACCACGTTGCGGTGGGTGACCTCGACGCCCTTGGGGCGGCCGGTGGAGCCGGAGGTGAACATCACGTACGCGGTGGCGGCTTCGCCGACCGGGCGGCCCTCGGGGGCGGTGTCCGGCAGGGCCCCGAGGTCGACGCGGGCGAGGGCTTCGTCGACGACGACGTCGGGGGCGAGGTCGGCGAGCATCAGGTCGATGCGCTCGCGCGGGTAGTCGGGGTCGATCGGTACGTACGCCGCGCCGGTCTTCAGCACTGCGAGGATCGCGGCGACCAGCAGCGGGGAGCGCTCCAGCAGCAGGGCGACCCGGCCGTGCGGGCGGGCGCCGCTCGCCCGCAGGTGGTGGGCGACGCGGTTGGACCACCGGTCGAGCTCCGCGTACGTCCAGGTGTCGGCGCCGTCGGGGGAGACGAGGGCGACGGCGTCCGGGGCGGCGGCGACGGCCGCGGCGAACCGTTCGTGGACGGTGCCGGCGGCGAACTGCGGGCCGCGGGCCGCGCCGCCCCAGCGGGCGAGCCGCGCCGGCTCGTCGCCGGTGAGGACGTCCACGGCGCCGATGGGCACGTGCGGCGCGGCGACGGCCTGCCGCAGGAAGTGCGTCCAGCGGTCGAGGAGGGCGGTGACGGTGGCGGCGTCGAAGAGTTCGGTGGCGTATTCGACGAAGCCGGTGATCCGCCCCGGCCCTTGGGCGCCGTGTCCGTCGCCTCCGTGGTGTCCGTCGTGTCCGTCGTCGCCGTCGCGTTCGCCGAGGCTGATGAAGAGGTCGAAGCGGGAGACTCCGGTGCCGAAGACCTCTTCGGTCACGGTCAGGCCGGGAAGGGCGAACTGGGGCCTGGCGTTGTTCTGGAGCGCCAGGCACGTCTGGAAGAGCGGGTGGTGGGCGGGCGACCGCGTCGGGTTCAGCACCTCGATCAGGTGCTCGAAGGGGACGTCCTGGTGGTCGTAGGCGGCGAGGCTGCGCTCGCGCACCCGCTCGACGAGGTCGGCGAAGGCGGGGTCGCCCGAGGTGTCGGCCCGCAGCACCCAGGTGTTGACGAAGAAGCCGACGAGTGCGCCCAGCGCCTCGTCCGTGCGGCCCGCGATCGGCGAGCCGATCGGCACGTCCGTGCCGGCGCCGAGCCGGGTGAACAGCGCGGCGAGCCCGGCCTGGAGGACCATGGAGACGGTGGCGCCGGTGTCCCGGGCCAGCCGGCGCACCCCTGCGGTGAGGTCGGCGTCGAGTTCGAGGGGAATGAGGTCGCCCTCGTAGGACGCCACCGCGGGCCGCGCCCGGTCGGCGGGGAGTTCGACGGCCTTCGGCAGATCGGCCAGGTGGTCGGTCCAGTAGTCCAGTTGGCGCCGGTAGAGGCTGTCGGGGTCGTCGCTGTCGCCCAGCAGCTCCCGCTGCCACAGGGTGTAGTCGGCGTACTGCACCGGCAGCGGTTCCCACTGCGGCGCGGCGCCCGCGGCCCTGGCCTCGTACGCCGTGGTCAGGTCCTGCGCCAGCGGGAGGGCGGACCAGCCGTCGGATGCGATGTGGTGCGCGCCGATCAGGAACACGGACTCGTGGGCACCGACGCGGAACAGCCACGCGCGGATCGGGATCTCGGTGGCCAAGTCGAAGGGCCGGCGGGCCGCCAGCCGCAGGGCGCCGGGCAGTTCGCCCTCGGTGGTGTCGCACTCCTGCCACGGCACTTCGACCGCGGTCGCGGGCACGATCCGCTGGTACGGCGCTCCGGCCTCCTCCTCGAAGACCGTGCGCAGTGACTCGTGTCGCAACACGACGTCGGCCAGTGCGTCGCGCAGGGCCGCCGCGTCCAGTGCACCGCGCATCCGCAGTGCGAGTGAGACGTTGTACGTCGCCGACGGGCCTTCGAAGCGGTGGATGAACCACAGCCGTTGCTGGGCGAAGGAGAGCGGCAGGCGCTCGGGCCGCTCCCGGGGGGTGAGCGGCGGCCGTACGGCGCTGGCGTCGGTGAGGTGCACGGCGAGTTCGGCGACGGTGGGGGCCTGGAAGACGACCCGGATCGGGATCTCCACGCCGTGTTCGGCGCGGATGCGGCTGACCAGCCGGGTCGCCAGCAGCGAGTGGCCGCCCAGGGTGAAGAAGTTGTCGTCGACGCCGATCCGACTCAGTCCGAGGACGGCGGCGAACAGCGCGCACAGCGACTCCTCCCCCGGTGTCGAGGGCGCGCGTCCGCTGCTGCCGGCCGCGTAGTCGGGCACGGGCAGGGCGCGCCGGTCCGGCTTGCCGTTGTCCGTCAGCGGCACGCCGGCGATCGGCACGATCGCGGCGGGCACCATGTACTCGGGCAGGCTCTGGCGCAGATGGGTGCGCAGGGCGGGCAGCAGGGCGGTGATGCCGCCGGCCACCGTGGGGTCGTTCACCGGGGAGCGGTCGTCCGAGTCGGGCAGGTACGCACCGGTCAGCACGCGGCCCGCCGCGGGGCCGTCGCGCAGGACGAGCACGTCGACGCGGTCGACGGCGGTCGCACAGAGCGTCACCAGCGCGTGCCAGCCGTGCCGGCGCGCCCACGCGTGGACGGCGGACGGGTCCAGCGGGGGCCCGCAGGGGGACGGCTGCGCGGCGCCCGCGCCCAGCTCGCGCGCCGCCGCCGCCTCGTCGGCGACGCGGGCGTTGGGGACGCCGTGGACGCGTACGGCCGCGGCGTCCGCGGCGGCCACCCGCCCGGCGAGTGCGTCGAGGTCGCCGTCCCACGCCGCGGTGGGGGCGTCGGCCAGGGACCGCGCACCGCCCGGGGCGTCCGGGTCCGGCTTGTGCAGCACGACCTCGTACCGGTGGCGGGTGAGTTCGTTGTGCGCGGTGCCGCCCTTGATCCGGACGTCGACCCGGGCCCCGGGGCCCCGCTCGCTCCACCGCAGGAACCACTCGGGGTCGAGGACGAGTTCCTTTTCGAGCAGGACGGCCGCCTCCACGGCGCTGCGCAGCACCAGCGGCGCCGCGTCGGGGTGCTTCGCCCGCTGGACGACGGCCTGGAGCACGGGCAGGGACGCGGCCCGGCGCACGTCGCCGACGACGATCCGGCCGCCGGGTGCGAGCAGGTCCCACGCGCCGTCGAGGACCTGCCGTAGGTACTGCTCGTTCGGGAAGTACTGCACGACCGAGTTGAGCACCACGGTGTCGAACCGGCCGGCGGGCAGGTCGTGCAGGGCGTCGGCGGGCCGGTGGCGCAGGTGGACGCGGTCCGCGAGGCCGTGGCCCGCCACCTGGGTGCGCAGCCGGGCGATCACCGCGGCGGAGAAGTCGGTGGCCCAGTACTCCTCCACCTGTCCGGCGATGCGGGCGAGCAGCAGTCCGGAGCCGACACCGATCTCCAGGACGCGCCGCGGCGCCCAGGCGAGGACGCCCGCGACGGCTGCGTCGCGCCACTCGCGCATCTCCTCCAGCGGGATGGGTTCGCCGGTGTAGGAGCTGGTCCAGCCGGTGAAGTCGGTGCCGAAGCCGCCGTCGCCGCCGTCGGCGTAGGCGTGGTCGTAGACCTCCTGCCACTGTTCGATCTGCTCCACCGCGCCGTGTGCGCCGTCCGCGCCGTTGAGGGCGCCGGTGTCCGGGACGACGTAGGCGACCAGTCTGAGGTCCCCGGGCTGGTCCTCGCGGGCGGTGACGATCGCCTGACGGACGGCCGGGTGGTTGACCAGTACGTGTTCGACCTCGCCGGGCTCCACGCGGAAGCCGCGCAGCTTGACCTGGTTGTCGGCGCGTCCGAGGAAGCAGATGTTGCCGTCGGGGAAGAAGCTGGCGCGGTCGCCGGTCCGGTAGAGCCGGTCGCCGGGCCGTCGGCCGTACGGGTCGTGGACGAAGCGTTCCGCGGTCAGCTCCGGGCGGCCCGCGTAGCCGCTGCACAGCACGTCGCCGCCGATGTACAGGTCGCCCTCGACGCCGACCGGGCACGGCTGCATGTCCTCGTCGAGGACGTAGTAGCGGGCGTTGTCGATGGGGCGGCCGTAGGGGATGCTGCGCCAGGTCGGGTCGATCTCCCGGACCCGGTGGTAGTTGGACCACACGGTCGCCTCGGTCGCCCCGCCGAGGCTGATGATCTCGGCCCGGCGGAACACCCCGCGGATCTCGTCCGGCAGCGGCAGCGGCGTGTAGTCGCCGGAGAGGAACACCAGCCGGAGCCGGTCGGAGCCCGGCCACTCGTCTTGGTGGGCGAGGAGCGGCGGGAGTTGGTTGAGGGTGGTGGGCACCGAGTTCCAGAACGTGATGGGTTCGGTGAGCAGCAGGTGCAGCAGCCGGTCGGGGTCGCGCTGTTCGGCCTCGTCGGCGACGTACAGTGCGCCGCCGCAGCCGAGGAGGCCGAAGATGTCGAAGACGGACAGGTCGAAGCCGAGTGCGGTCAGGCACAGGCCGACGTCGTCGGGGCCGAAGTCGAAGGTCCTGAAGCACCAGTTCAGCAGGTTGTGCAGGGGGCGGTGGGTCATCACGACGCCCTTGGGCTTGCCGGTGCTGCCGGAGGTGAAGATGACGTACGCGAGGTCGTCGGGGCCGGCTGCGGGCGCCGGGTTGCCCGAGGTGCCCTCCCGTGGGGCCGGGTCGCTCACGTCGACGAGTTCGACGCCCGCGGGGAGGGTCAGTTGCGGGGTGTCGGAGGTGGTGAGCACGAGCGCGGACCCGGTGTCCGCGAGCATGCTGGCGACGCGTTCGCCCGGTGAGGAGGGTTCGAGCGGCAGATAGGCGCCGCCCGCCTTGAGGACCCCGAACACCGCGGCGATCATGGTCGGTCCGCGGCGGATCCCGATGCCGACGACGGTCCCGGGGCCCACCCCGCGCCGCTTGAGGTCCCAGGCGATGCGGTTCGCCCGCTCGTTCAGCTCGCCGTAGCTCATGGTGCCGCCGGCGAAGCGCAGCGCCGTCGCGTCGGGGCGCTGCGCGGCCTGCTCCTCGAAGGGCAGGTGGATCGGGCCCGGGCAGGGGAACGGGCGCTCCGTGTCGTTCCACTCGACGAGGATCTGGTGGCGTTCCCGGGCGCTCATCTCGCCGCCCGCCGCGGCCTCGTCGTCGCCGGTGCGCACGTCCACGGCGCGCACGGCGATCTGCGGGTCGGCGACCGCCTGTTCGACGACGCGGACGAAGCGGGCCGCGATCGCCTCCACCGTGGCGCGGTCGAACAGGTCGGTGGCGTACTCGATCTCGCCCATGACCGATCCGTCGCGGTCGTCGGGCGCCAGGTTGAAGAAGAGGTCGAACTTCGCGGTGCCCGTCGGGATCGGTTCCATCGACACCGTCAACCCGGGCATGTCCAGCTCGGGCGGCACGTTGTTCTGCCACGCCAGCACCACCTGGAACAGCGGGTGGTGTGCGGCCGAGCGCTCCGGCCGCAGCAGCTCCAGCAGCCGTTCGAAGGGCACGTCCTGGTTCTCGTAGGCGGCCAGCGCCTTGCGCCGCACCTGGTCGAGGACGGCCTCGAACGGTTGCTCGGCGTCGAGGTGGACCCGGAGCACCCACGAGTTGACGAAGAATCCGACGAGGTCGTGGACCGCCTCGTCGGTGCGGCCGGCGATCGGGGAGCCCACGGTCACGTCGTCGCCGCTGCCGAGTCGGTGCAACAGCACCACCAGGGCGGCCTGGAACACCATGGAGACGGTCATCCCGCGGGCCCGGGCCACGGCCTCGATCCGGTCGCGCACCTCGGCGGACAGGCCGAGTTGGACCGAGCCGCCCCGGTGGCTCGCCGTCTCGGGCCGCGGTCGGTCCAGCGGGAGCGGCAGCGGCTTGGACACCCCGGCGAGCTCGTCGCGCCAGTACGCCGCCTGCACGGCGAGGATGCTCTCCGGGTCGTCCGGGTCGCCGAGCTCTTCGCGCTGCCAGAGGGCGAAGTCCGCGTACTGGACGGGCAGTTCCTCCCAGTCGGGCGCGCGGCCGGCAGCCCGCGCCCGGTACGCCGTCGAGACGTCCCGCGCCAGCGGCGCGAGCGAGCCGCCGTCGCCGGCGATGTGGTGGATCACCAGCACCAGCAGGTGCTCGTCGTCGCCGCTGCGGACGAGGCCGCCGCGCAGCGGCACGTCGGCCGACAGGTCGAACCAGCTCCCGGTGACGGACGACACCACGCCCGGCACCCGGTCGGGGGCGACCCGGCCCCAGTCGGTCCAGGGCAGCTCCACCTCGCCCGGGTCCACGATGCGCTGGTACGGCTGGCCGTCGAGCTCGCCGAACACCGTGCGCAGCACCTCGTGGCGCACCAGTACGTCACGGAACGCGGCGCGCAGCGCGGCGGTGTCGAGGGCTCCGGTGAACCGCAGCAGCAGGGGGATGTTGTAGGTCGAGGACGGGCCCTCGAAGCGGTTGATGAACCACATGCGACGCTGCGCGTACGACAGGGGGATCAATTCCTGGCTCACCTTTCGATCATCCGGCGCAACGGCTTCCGGGAAGGGGTCAGCAGGTCGGCCCACCGAAGGGCCAGTTCGGCGACGGTCGGGGAGGTGAACACGGTGCGGATGGGGATCTCCACGCCGAACTCGGCGCGGGCCCTGGCCACCAGCCGGGTGGCCAGCAGGGAGTGCCCGCCGAGGGTGAAGAAGTCGTCGTCGATGCCGACCCGGTCCAGACCGAGCACCTCGGCGAACAGCCGGCACAGGCCGGCTTCCTGGGGCGTGCGGGGCGGGCGGTGGTCCGCGCCGCCGAACTCGGGCTCCGGCAGCGCCGAGCGGTCCAGCTTGCCGTTGGGCGTCAGCGGGAACTCGCTCAGCGCGACCACGGCCGCGGGGACCATGTACGCGGGCAGCCGCTCCCCCACCCGGGCGCGCAACTGCTCGGCGGGCGGCGCTTCGGCGCCCGCCTCCGGTACGACGTACGCCACCAGGCGCCGCTCGCCCGGCTGGTCCTCGCGGACGATCACGGTGGCCTGGCGGACGGCCGGGTCGCGGGTCAGCACGCCTTCGATCTCGGCGGGTTCGATGCGGAACCCGCGGAGCTTGATCTGGTGGTCGCCGCGGCCGAGGTACTCCACTTCGCCGTCGGCCGTCCACCGGGCCAGGTCGCCGCTGCGGTACATCCGCGCGCCCGGCGGACCGTACGGGTTGGCCGCGAACCGCTCGGCTGTCAGGGCGGGTTGGCCGAAGTAGCCGCGGGCGAGGCCGGGGCCGGCGATCCAGAGGTCACCGGTCACCCCGGGCGGCACCGGGCGCAGGGCGCGGTCCAGGACGAGGGTCCGGTAGTTGGCCACCGGGCGGCCGATCGACGGCGGCAGGCCCGCCGTGCCCGGGCCGAGGCGGGAGGCGGTGGAGTAGACGGTGGCTTCGGTGGGGCCGTAGAGGTTGGTGGCCTCGGCGGCGTGCGTGCTCAGGGCCTCGGCGAGCGGGAGGGGCAGGGCCTCGCCGGTGCTGATGACGCGCAAGGGGCCCAGCCGGGCGGGGTCGTGGGCGACGAGCACCTGCCACAGCGCCGGGGTCGCTTGGACGAGGGTGACGCCCGCGCGGTCCACCAGGTCGAACAGGGCCGCCGGCTGGGTGATGTCGTCCTTGTCGGCGATGACGACCGCGGCCCCGGCGAGCAGCGGCAGGAACAGCTCCAGCGCTGCGATGTCGAAGGCGACGGTGGCGATCGCCAGCAGTCGGTCGTCGGCGGTCAGCGGGAACGTCTCCCGCATGCCGGCGAGCAGGTTGGCCAGCGCGCCGTGCTCGATGACGACCCCCTTCGGCTTGCCGGTGGAGCCGGAGGTGTAGATGGCGTACGCGGCGTGCCGGGGGGTGACCTCGGTGCGCGGGGCGGTCGCGGGACGGTCGGCGAGGTCGGCCGCGGCCAGCCGTTCGGCGTCCAGCACCAGCACCGGCGCGCTGTCCTCGACGACGGCCCGCACCCGGGCGGCGGGGTACTCCGGGTCCACGGGTACGTAGGCGGCGCCGGCCTTCCACACCGCGAGCAGCGCCACGACGAGGTCGAGACCGCGGGGCAACTTCACCACCACGCGCGTTTCGGGCCCCGCGCCCTGGGCGACGAGCCAGTGGGCGAGCCGGTTCGCCCGCTCGTCCAGGGCCCCGTGGGTGAGGGCGGCGCCGCGGTGTTCGACCGCGGGGGCGTCCGGGGTCGCCGCCGCCCGTGCGGCGAGCGCCGCCGGCACGGTCGCTGCGGGGACGGGGGCGGCGGTCGCGTTCCACCGGTGCAGGACGCGCTCCCGCTCGTCCTCGCTGACCACGTCGACCGCGCCGACGGTGAGGTCCGCGTCGGCGGCGATCTGCCGCAGCACCCGGGCCAGCCGGTCGGCGACGGCCTCGACCTCGGCGGGTTCGAAGGCGTCGCGCTGGTACTGGAAGGAGACGCGCAGCAGCGGGTCGGCGGCGGCGATCACGGTCAGCGGGTAGTGCGGCGGGGCGTAGGGGCGGATGCCGGTGACGGCGAGTTCGCCGGCGGCGGTGGCCGCGGCGATGCCCGCCCGGTCGACGGGGAACGACTCGAAGACCAGGAGGGTGTCGAAGAGGGTGTTCAGCCCGGTGGCGCGCTGCACGTCGGCCAGCCCCACGTGGTGGTGTTCCAGCAGCCGGGCCTGGGCGTCCTGGAGTCGGCCGAGCAGCCGTGCGACGTGCTCCGCCGGGGTGCACGCGGCGCGCACGGGCACGGTGTTGATGAACAGCCCGACGGCCCGGTCGACGTCCGGCAGGTCGGACGGGCGGCCTGAGACGGTGGCGCCGAAGAGCACGTCGTCCCGGCCGGTCAGCCGGGCGAGCACGATCGCCCACGCGCCCTGCACCAGGGCGTTGGTGGTGACGCCGAACTCGGCGGCCCGCCGGGCGAGCCGGGCGGCGTCGTCTCTGGACAGGTCCATGGTGACCTGGCCGCTGCCGGTGCGGTCCGCGCGCGGGCCCGGGGCGAGGAGGGTGGGCTCGGCGACGCCGGCGAGCTCCGCGGCCCACGCCTGTGCGGACCCGGTCGCGTCCTGGCGCGCCAGCCACCGCAGGAAATCCGGGTAGCCGCAGCCGGGCGGCGGGTCCGCGGCGGGTGCACCGGCGGCGTACAGCCGCATCAGCTCCAGCTCGATCAGCGGGACGGACCAGCCGTCGAACAGCACGTGGTGGGCGGTGAGGACGAGTTCGGCCCGGCCGGGACCCAGGGTGACGAGGGTGAGCCGCAGCAGCGGTGGCGCGTCGGTGCGGAAGGGCGCGGCGCGCTCGGCGTCGATGACGCGCTCCAACTCGTCCTGTGCGTCGGCCCGGTCGGTGAGGTCGAGGTGGCGCCAGGGCAGCGGCACGTCGTCCACCACGATCTGCACCGGCTCCCCGCTCGCGCTGGTGGCGAACGCCACCCGCAGGTTCGGGTGGCGATCGAGCAGGGCCTGGCCCGCCGCGCGCAGCCGCCGTGCGTCCACCGGGCCGCTGAGCTTGAAGACGAACTGCGTCTGGTACGCGCCGGTGGAGGTGTCGGCGAGCATCGTGTGGAACAGCAGGCCGGCTTGGAGGGGTGTGAGCGGCCATACGTCGCCGATGCGGCCGTAGCGCTGCTGCCAGGCGTCCAACTCGTCCTGACGGGTCGCCACCAGGGGGAGGTCGCGCGGCGTCAGTCCGCTGGCGCCGGCGGTGACCAGGTCTTTGAGGGCGTCGAGTGCGGTGCGCCAGGTGTCGGCGAGTGCGCGTACCTCGTCGTGGCGGAGCACGCCGGTGGCGAAGGTGAACAGGGCGGTGAGGCGTGGGCCGTCGCCGGCGTCGGTGACCAGGGCGTTCAGTTCGAGGGCGCTGGGCACGGGCATCGCGGGGTCGGGGGCCGCGACGAGTTCGGGACACTCCGGCGCCGGGGTCCAGCCGCCGCCGCGGCCCGCCCGCGCACCGTCCGCACGGACGCCGTCCGCAGGCGCGCCGTCTGTCCGCAGGCCGCCTGTCCGCGCGCCGTCGAAGGAGAAGTGTCCGAGGAAGTTGAAGCCGATCTCGTCGGTCGGGTAGCGGCGCAGCTCGGCCGCGGTGCGGTCGTTGAGGTAGCGCAGCAGCGTGTAGCCGAGGCCGTCGCCGGGAACGTCGTGACGCTGTTCCTTGATGCGCTGCAACGCCTGACCTGCCGCCGGCCCACCGGCGAGCGCCGCGTCGACGTCGAGGCCGCCGACGTCGAGACGCACCGGGTGGACGGTGGTGAACCAGCCGACGGTGCGCGACAGGTCGGCGCCGGGAGCCAGGCCCTCGGTGCGCCCGTGTCCTTCGACGCGGACGAGCGCGGCGCCGTCCACCACCCCCCGCCGGTGCTTGGCCAGGGCCAGTACGAAGGCGGTGAGCAGCACGTCGTCGACGCCGCTTCGGTAGGCCGTCGGCACCGCGGTGAGCACGGCCGCGGTGAGGTCGGCGGGCAGCGTCAGACGCACGGTCCGGGTCGTCGCGGTGACGTCCACGGCGGGGTCGAGCGGCCGGGCGCCGACGGGGGCCGCGGGCCGGGCCAGCAGTTCGCGCCAGAGCGGGAGTTCCGCCGTGCGCTCGGGTCGTTCCGCCTCGTCGGCCAGCGCCCGCAGCCAGCGCCGCAGCGAGGTCCCCACGGGCGGCAGGGTCGGCGCGGCACCGCCGCGGACCTGCTGCCACGCCTGCGCCAGGTCGGGCAGCAGCACCCGCCACGACATGCCGTCGACGACGAGGTGGTGGGCGGCGATCAGGAGCCGGCCCGGGCCGCCGGCCGTCGGGTCGAACCACACCAGGTGGAGCATCCGCCCCGTACGGGCGTCGACGGTCCGCGTCGCCGCGGCGGCTTCGGCGCGCAGCACGGTGCGCCAGGGCTCGCCGGACCACTCGCCCGGGCAGCGCACCGCCGTGATGAGGTCGGCGGCGTCGACCGCGCCGGGCGGCCGGACCTGGAGGCCGTCGTCGACGAGGTGGGCGCGCAGCACGTCGTGCCGGTCGAGGACGGCGGCGACGGTACGGGTGAGGTCGTCGTGGCGTACGCCGGCGGGGAGTTCGAGGACCAGCCACTGGGCGAGCCGGTCGAGTCCGGGCCCGTGCTCGGCGACGAGGCGCGCCATCGGCGGCAGCGGCAGCGGGCCGACGCCGCCGCCGTCGAGTTCGGCGAGCGCGGGCGGCGCGGCGTCGCGGCTCGCGGCGCGGGCCAGGGCGGCGACCGTACGGCATTCGAAGACGGTGCGCGGGTGGAAGACGAGGCCGGCGGCGCGGGCCCGGGCGACGACCTGGATGGCCCGGATGCTGTCGCCGCCGAGGGTGAAGAAGTCGTCGTCGACGCCGATCCGGCTCAGCCCGAGGACGTCAGCGAACACGTCGGCCAGCGTCCGTTCTTCGTCGGTGCCGGGCGGGCGGTGGGGGCCGGTGGCGTACTGCGGTTCGGGCAGGGCGCCGCGGTCCAGCTTGCCGTTGGCGCTCAGCGGCAGCCGGTCCAGGACGACGAAGGCCGCGGGGACGAGGTGGGCGGGGAGCCGGGCCGCGGTGAAGGCGCGGAGTTCGGCGACGTCCAGGCCGGCGTGGAAGTCCCACTCCTGGCCGGCTCCGCCGCTGCCGACCGCGGTCGTCGGCACGACGTAGGCGACGAGTCCGGCCGCCCGGTCGGCGCCGCGGCCGGCGCGGGCGAGCACCGCTGCGCGGGCGACTCCGGGGTGGGCGGCGAGGGCCGCCTCGATCTCCGCGGGTTCGACCCTGAAGCCGCGGACCTTCACCTGGTGGTCGGCGCGGCCTTCGAACTCCAACTCTCCGTCGGCGTTCCAGCGGGCGAGGTCGCCGGTGCGGTACATGCGCCGCCCGGGCCGGCCGAAGGGGCAGGCGACGAAGCGGTCGGCGGTGAGCGCCGGGCGGCCGTGGTAGCCGCGGGCGAGGCCGGCGCCGACGATGTACAGCTCTCCGCGCACCCCGCCGGGGACGGGGCGCAGGCCGGCGTCGAGGACGAGGAGTTCGGTGTTGTCGATCGGCCGGCCGATGGGGACGGTGCGCGCGCCGGGCCGGTGGTGCCAGGCGGAGACGTCGACCGCGGCCTCCGTCGGCCCGTACAGGTTGTGCAGGGGCACGCCGAAGGTCCGGTGGAACCGTTCGGCGAGGTCGACGGGGAGCGCCTCGCCGCTGCACACGACCCGGCGCAGGGCGGTGCGGCAGTCGGCGTACGCGTCGTCGACGAACTCCGCCAGCATCGAGGGGACGAAGTGCAGCGTGGTCACCCCCGCCCGGCGGATGACGTCGGCGAGGAGTGCGGGGTCCCGGTGGCCGTCGGGCCTGGCCACGACCAGGGTCGCCCCGGTGATCAGCGGCCAGAAGAACTCCCACACGGACACGTCGAAGGAGGCCGAGGTCTTCTGCAGCACCCGGTCGGTGGCGTCGAGGCGGAAGTGGTCCTGCATCCACAGCAGTCGGTTGACGATCGCGGCGTGGGAGACGACGGCGCCTTTGGGCTGCCCGGTCGAGCCGGAGGTGTAGATCATGTACGCGGGGTGCGCGGGGCGGTGGGGCGCGCTCGCCGCGGGGCCTTCCGTCAGTGGGACCTCGTCCACGGCGATCAGCGGGACGCCGGTGTGCGGGAGTTCGGCGGCGGTCTCCTTGACGGCCAGGAGCAGCGCGGGGCGGGCGTCGGCGAGCATGAACTGGATGCGGGCGGCCGGGTAGTCGGGGTCGACGGGTACGTAGGCGGCGCCCGCCTTGAGCACGGCGACCAGTGCGACGACGAGTTCGAGGGAGCGGGGTATCGCCACGGCGACGAACCGTTCGGGGCCTGCGCCGCCCTCGATCAGCAGCCGGGCGAGGCGGCCGGAGCGGTCGGCGAGCTCCCGGTAGGTCAGCCCGGCGCCCTCGAAGGTGACGGCGGGTGCGTCGGGGGTGGCGCGGGCCTGCCGCTCCAGCAGCCGGGTCAGGGTCACGTCGGGTCGGGAGATCGCCGGGCCGGCGCTCTCGGCGAGCAGTTCCTGCTGCTCGGCGGCGGCGAGGGCGCCGACGTCGGCGACCCTGGCGGTGGGGTCGGCCATCGCCGCGCGCAGGAACGTTACGAACCGTCCAGTCAGTCCGGTGACGTCCGGTGCGTCGTACTGCCACTGCGGTGCGTCGAGCCGGACGTGGAGGTCGCTGGTGGGCGTGCCGTCGGTGTAGAGGCACACCATCACCTCGTCGACCTGGCCGAACGTGCCGCCGGCGAAGCGCGCCCGGCTGCCGGCGAAGTCGAGCGCTTCGACGAAGGGGATCACGTTGACGATGGCGCCGAAGGGGCTGCGGGCGTCGGTGAAGCGCCCGGTGGCCCGCTTGATCAGCGCGGTCTCGTGCCGGGCGTGCCGCAGGACGGTCCGGCGCTCGCGCCGCAGCGCTTCGGCCAGTTCCACGAAGCTGGCGGTGGGCGCCACGTCGATCCGCAGCGGCACCCGGTTCGAGTGCAGGCCGAGCGCGTGACGTGCGGCGCCGGTGCGGTGGTTGACGGTGATGGTGTGCAGGGGGGCGGCGACGGCGCACATCAGCCGCAGGTACGCGGTGGACGCCGCGGCCAGCAGGTCGGGGACGCTGGTGCCCGACTCCGCCGCGGTCCGCTCCCAGCGGGCGCGCTCCGCGGCGGGGACGGTCAGGGTGCGGGTGGTCAGTCCCAACGGTTCGGTGAGGGCGTCCCAGGCGCCGGCGTCGGCGCCGGCCGCGGGCTCGTCGTCGAAAATGCGTACCCCGGTGGGGAGTTGGGCCGCGGCGGGTTCGCCGGCGAGGTAGTCCTGCCAGAATCTTTCAGCGTCGGCGTGGCGCGGGGACGAGCGGTACGCGGCGTCCGCGGCGAGCGGGTCCGGTCCGGGGCGCAGTTCCCCCTCGGGTACGGGAGCCCCGGCGTGCAGGGCGCGGTAGACCTCCGCGATCCGCCGGGACAGCAGGGCGATCACGCCGAAGGCGTCGGTGAGGATGTGGTGGAAGACCAGCACCACGAGGTGGCGGGCGCCCTCCAGTCGGATCGAGCCGACGCGCAACAGTGCCTCCTCGCCCAGGTCGAACGGCTCGGCCACCAGGGCGGCCACCGCCTCCCGGGCCGCCGCGGCGGGGTCGTCCGCGTCGCTGACGTCGAGGTGGAAGGGCTTCCAGGCGCCGAGGTCGCGGGCGATCAGCTGCGGGCCGTCGGCGCCGCGGCGGAAGTTCACCGCCAGGGTGCCCGCGTCCGCGACGGCCCGCTCCAGCGCCGCGGAGAGCAGGGAGACGTCCAGGTCACCCGTGACGTCCCACAACGTGGCCACGTTGTTCGGTCGATCGGGTGCGAACTCCTGCGCGAGCCACATGGCCTCCTGCTCGGCCGTAACGCCGGTACACCCCATCCGGGCATCCCCCCGCAAACGTGGTAACCAGATCAACGGGACTCTCATCGCCCCCAATCGTTGGGGCGACTCGATGGATTGGCCACCGAGGTGAAAGAAGTTGGCCAGAGATCAAAGGATCAAGACAGAATCCGCCGGCCGGCGCATTCGTGCCGTGAGCGTGGCGCCCAACTGCTTAGATCCCGTCGGGCGGGGCCACGTCCGGCACGCCGCATCCCACACCTGGAGGACTCGATGACCGTCGGGCCGAACACCGACACCGACCGGACCGAGCTGCACATGGCGGACAAGCACGACTGGATCCGGGTCCAGGGCGCGCGGGAGAACAACCTCAAGGACGTCAGCCTGAAGATCCCCAAGCGCCGGCTGACCGTGTTCACCGGGGTGTCCGGCTCGGGCAAGAGCTCCCTGGTCTTCGACACCGTGGCCGCGGAGTCGCAGCGGCTGATCAACGAGACGTACAGCGCTTTCGTCCAGGGGTTCATGCCGAGCATGGCGCGGCCCGAGGTCGAGATGTTGGACGGGCTCACCACGGCGATCATCGTGGACCAGCAGCCGATGAGCGCCCACGTGCGCTCCACGGTGGGCACCGCCACCGATGCGGGCGCCTTGCTGCGCATTCTGTTCAGCCGGCTCGCCGAGCCGCACATCGGCTCGCAGAAGGCGTTCGCCTTCAACGTCGCGACGGCGGACGCCAGCGGCACCCTCGTGGTGGGCGGCAAGAGCATAGAAAAGGGTTTCAGCGTCGTCGGCGGAATGTGCCTGCGCTGCGAGGGCATGGGCACGGTCTCCGACATCGATGCGACGCAGTTGTACGACGCGTCCAAGTCGCTCGCCGACGGCGCGGTCACCGTCCCCGGTTGGAAGCCCGACGGCTGGGTGGTGCAGTCCTTCGTCGAGTCCGGCTTCCTCGACCCCGCCAAGCCGATCCGCGACTACACCGCCGACGAGCTCCACGACTTCCTGCACCGCGACCCCGTCAAGGTCAAGGTGAAGGGCATCAACACCACGTACGAGGGTCTGCTCGCACGGGTCCACAAGTCCTTCCTGTCCAAGGACAGGGAGACCCTGCAACCGCACATCAGAGCCTTCGTGGAACGGGCGGTGACGTTCGCGACCTGTCCGGAGTGCGAGGGGACCCGGCTCACCGCGCTCACCCGGTCGGCGAAGATCGACGGGATCAACATCGCCGACGCCTGCGCCATGCAGATCAGCGAGTTGGCCGACTGGGTGCGGGCCGTCGACGACCCTTCGGTGGCCACGCTGACGGCGGTGCTCGGCGGGACGCTGGAGTCCTTCGTCGACATCGGCCTGGGCTACCTCTCGCTCGACCGGCCCTCGGGGACGCTGTCGGGCGGCGAGGCGCAGCGCACCAAGATGATCCGGCACCTCGGCTCGGCGCTCACCGACGTCACCTACGTCTTCGACGAGCCCACGGTGGGGCTGCACCCGCACGACATCCAGCGGATGAACGACCTGCTGCTGCGGCTGCGCAACAAGGGCAACACGGTGCTGGTGGTGGAGCACAAGCCGGAGACGATCACGATCGCGGACCACGTCGTCGACCTCGGCCCGAAGGCCGGCACCGAGGGCGGCGAGGTGGTCTTCGAGGGCACGGTCGACGGGCTGCGGGCCAGCGGCACGCTCACCGGGCGCCACCTGGACGACCGGGTCAGCCTCAAGCCGTCGGTGCGGGCGCCGAAGGGGAAGCTGGAGGTGCGCGGTGCGAACGCCCACAACCTGCGGGACGTGGACGTGGACATCCCGCTGGGGGTGCTCACCGTGCTGACGGGCGTGGCCGGTTCCGGCAAGAGCTCGCTGATCGGCGGCTCGGTCTCCAAGCGGGACGGCGTGGTGACGGTGGACCAGGGCCCCATCAAGGGGTCGCGGCGCAGCAACCCCGCCACGTACACCGGGATGCTCGACTCCATCCGCAAGACGTTCGCCAAGGCCAACGGGGTCAAGCCGGCGCTGTTCAGCCCCAACTCCGAGGGCGCCTGCCCCCAGTGCAAGGGCGCCGGGGTCACCTACACCGATCTGGCGATCATGGCGGGTGTCGCCACCACCTGCGACGAGTGCGAGGGCAGGCGGTTCGACTCCTCGGTGCTGCACCACCGCGTCGCCGGGCGCAACATCAGCGAGGTGTTCGCGATGTCGGTGACGGAGGCGGAGGAGTTCTTCGGCCGCACGGAGGCCCGGACGCCGGCCGCGCACACCGTCCTGCGGCGGCTGGTGGACGTGGGGCTCGGCTACCTCAGCCTCGGCCAGCCGCTGACCACGCTCTCCGGCGGGGAGCGGCAGCGGCTGAAGCTGGCCGCGCACATGGGCGAGGACAGCAGCGTGTACGTGCTGGACGAGCCGACCACCGGGCTGCACCTGGCGGACGTCGAGCAACTGCTCGCCCTGTTGGACCGGTTGGTCGACGCGGGCAGGTCGGTGATCGTGATCGAGCACCACCAGGCCGTCATGGCGCACGCTGACTGGATCATCGACCTGGGGCCGGGCGCGGGCCGCGACGGCGGCCGGATCGTCTTCGAGGGGACGCCGGCGGACCTGGTCGCCGGCCGCTCCACGCTCACCGGCGAGCACTTGGCGCAGTACGTGGCCCGCTGAGTCGGACGCGGCCTCGGTGCGGGGGCGCGCCGTCGGGGTTCCCCGGCGGCCCGCCGCCGCGTCGAACTGCTACGTCACGCCGGGTGGGGGCCGCTGCGGAGTGCCGCGGTGGCCTGCCGGACGAGCCAACGTTCGGCCTCGTCGTAGGACCAGCCGTTGTCGTCGAGCAGCGTGAAGTATCCGCTGTAGCCGAAGTAGAACCACATGATGTCCGCCGCCTGCTGCACCGTCAGGTCCGGGTGCGTCCCGCCGATTTGGTGCAGATGCGCCGCCACGGCGTCGAGGGCGCCCCGATAGCGCTCGGTGCCGATCGCCAACCCTTCGCTGACGTCTTCGTTGTGGGGTGCGGTCGTGAGCACCATGCGCATGATGTCGCCGAAGCTCTCGCGCATGGAGCGCACCACGACGGCCGTCTGCCGCAGCAGTGCGTCCGGGTCGGTGAACGAGTCCAGCTCGCCCATCGACTCGGCGACGACGGGTGCCTGGCTCCACGTGTCCACCAGGGTGCGCATCAACCCCTGCTTGCCCCCGCTGACGGCGTACACGGTCGTCGGAGCGACCCGGGCCTCCTTGGCGATGTCCTCGACCGTGGTCAGGAAGTAGCCCTTGCGCGCGAAGAGCAGCCGTGCGGCGTCGACGATGGCCTGCCGGGTGGCTTCCGCGTAGTCGCTCCGCCGGCTCCTGTGCGGCCCAGACATGATCGCCCCTCACCGTAAATCGGTCGCTGTTGTCAGCCTATAGGGCTACCGGGAGGCCACGAGCCGGCGGTCGGCGCGCGCGCACCGACCGCCCCGTCCGGGCCGGGGCCCGGCTACTTGGCCAGCCCACGCAACCAGACCTGTGCGACATTCCGGAGGTAACCTCCACGAAGGGCACACCGTGAAGATCGCAGTCATCGGCGGTACCGGGCTGATCGGGTCGCAGGTCGTCAGGAACCTGACCGCCGCCGGGCACGAGGCCGTACCGCACTCGCAGTCGACCGGCGTCGACGTCATCAGCGGCCAGGGGCTGGACGGGGCCGTGGCGGGCGCCGACGTCGTCGTCAACCTGACGAACTCCCCGACCTTCGACGAAGCCCCGCCGGCCTTCTTCCGGACCTCGATGGAGAACCTTCTGGCCGCGGCCCGCAACGGCGGAGTCGGCCACTTCGTCATCCTCTCCATCGTCGGCACCGACCGGGTGCCGGAGCTGGACTACTACCGCGCCAAGGCGCTCCAGGAGCACCTCCTCGCCACCGGGGCCATCCCCTACTCCATCGTCCGGGCGACGCAGTTCATGGAGTTCATGGACGCCGTGCTGTCCTGGACCGCCGACGCCGACACCGTCCGGCTGCCCGCCACGCCCATTCAGCCCATCGCCGCGGAGGACGTCGCCGCGGCGGTGACGGAGGTCGCCGCGGGTGCGCCGCTGAACGGAATCCGCGACATCGCCGGCCCCGAGGTCTTCGCCCTGGACGAGCTGGGTCGGATCACCCTGAGCCACCAGGGTGACCACCGCGTCGTGGTCACCGACCCCACCGCGGGCATGTTCGCCGCGGTGAAGGGCGACGTGCTCACCGACGAGTCCGCCGCGCTCGCCCCCACCCGATACGCCGACTGGCTCACCCGCACCCACTGACCACCGGCCGGTGGTGGGCGGGCTCGCCATGACCGGCGCCGTCATGGACGGTGCCGCGCTCGCCGGCGTACTGCTGCGCACCAGCGGACCCGTC
>NZ_JBEYTZ010000050.1:0-45812 GCF_040643215.1 Streptomyces sp. NPDC047315
ACTCTCGGCAGTACCGCCGAGCTGTCCCGTCAGCCCCCACAATCCAGATCATCCAGCCGTACACACCTCACGGCCAGGGATCACAAACACCTACTGAGCCCGACGACCATGCGCTCGGTCGTTCCCGCGGGGGCCTGAGTACGAAAGTCCATCTCGTCAGCGACAGCCATGCACGACCCTTGGTCCTCCATGTCACTGCGGGACAGGCGGGCGACGCACCGGCCTTCGAGGCCGTCATGGCCGGCATCCGTGTTCCGCGAAGCGGGCCCGGAAGACCAAGGACCCGGCCGGACACCGTCCTGGCGGACCGGGCGTATTCATCCCGCGCGATCCGGAGCCATCTCAGCCGACGCGGGATCCGTGCAGTCATCCCTCAGCCCTCCGACCAGGTCCGCCACCGCCTTCGACGAGGCCGTACCGGTGGCCGCCCGCCCGCTTTCGATGCCGAGGCTTACAAGCAGCGCAACGCGGTCGAACGATGCATCAACCGCTTCAAGCAGTGGCGCGGCCTGGCCATGCGAACGGACAAACTTGCCATTGCCTTCCAGGCCGCACTCCACCTCGCCGCCATCCTCATCTGGACCCGCGGCTGACGAAACTGCAACGAAGTAGCTAGGAGCTCCCGTCTCCCCCGACGTTGGCGATCATCGTGCGCAGCACCTTGAGCGCGGCCACGTACTCCTCGTCACTGATGTCCTTGTGGACCTCCGCGCGCAGCTCCGTGGCCAGCCCGCGCAGCAGGACCCTGGCAGCCTCGCCGGCATCGGTGAGGTGCAGGTTTTGTCCGGCGTCGATCCGTAGCCAGCCACGGTGCAGCAACTGGTCGATGACCCGAGGGATCTCGTGCTGCCCGCCCGCGAGGGGGGTCAGCTGGGCGATCACCTCTTCACGGCTGGGTGCCGTGGGCCCGCCGGTTACTCGGTTGAGTACCCAGTACTGCGGCTGGGTGACATCGATCCTGGCCATGGCGTCACGCAGACGCCGGGTCACCGCCTCGTGGACGAGGCCGGCCCAATAGCCGATGGGCTGGCTGGCCAACATGTCGTCTGTGGCGGCCGGATCAGCCGGCGCCTGGTCAGTGATGCTGCCGCTTAACGGTTTCATGATCGCGAAGCTACACCCCCGTCGTGCACGTGGACACTGTCGAACGCTGGATCTCGGCCTCAAGCACTGCGCGGCCTCGCGGGGCGCACCGGAAGGCTCGCCATCGCTACCAATTCACCCCGCCTCTCCCGTATTCGTATCGCCTCGGTGTCGACCAAAGAGACAGGCCCTAGCTGCAGACCGCGACCATTCTGCTCTGTCGGACCGGGTGTCCTGGCACGCATGGCGCCGGCATCGGACTCAGAGTCACACACCTGCAGCAGGGTGTGGTCCTGGAAGATCTCCACGATCAGCCGCAGGGGGCCGGAGGCGTGCTACACAGCGTTAACGATAGATTCGTTTACCGTCAGCACCATGTCATCGACCTGCTCGGCCGGATACGAGGCCATGGCGTTGCGGATCGCTTCGCGGGCCACGTTGGTCGGCCGGGCACAGTGCGGTGATCTTGTCGCGGCTGCTGCGGATGGGGGCTGTGGCCTTGTGGGGTACGCCGGCGGCGCTGGCGTGGACGAGGGATTCTTTCTCGTCGGCGAGGTAGCGGCCGAGCCATGCGCAGGCCACGGGCTCGGTCCCGACGGCAGCGAAGCAGGTGAGCAGGCCCGCGCGGATCGGCTCGGGATGTGCTTCCGCGTGGCTCGTCTCCCGTGGCAACGGGCCTACGTCGGGGCGTGGATGGTGTGCTGGGCCAGATGGGCGAGGAGGGTGTGGTGGGCCCCCCAGCCGTCAGGGGTCTTGGCGGGTGTGGGGTGTACAGGGTCGTTGGAGGGGTGGGCGTCGAGGAGTTCGAAGATGCCTGCCCTGGTCACGATGATGCAGGCGTGACGGTGGCGTGTGGTGAGAACGCACAGTCGACCGGCGTCCAGGTGGAAGGCTGAGGCGTTGCTGCGGCCGGAGAGGGGGTGCAGGACGATGGTGACTGTGCGTTCGCAGCCTTGGAGCCGGTTGGCGGTGTCGATGGTGATGCCGTGCAGCAGGGGGTAGTGGCGGGCGAGGAGTGCGCGGAGGTGGCCGACCTGGACGCGGTGGGTGGCGCCGATGGCGATGTCTTTGGGGCGCAGTTTGTGTCCCCCGGGGTTTTGCTCGCAGGTGGCTGTGGCGCCTCGGATCAGCAGTCGTTCGGCGATGCGGAGGGCTGCGTGGAAGGCTTCGCTGTCGAGGTGGTGAGTGGTGCGTGCTGGTAGTTCGAACAGTGCCCATCCGGTGCGGGCGGCGTGCTCGATGACGTGGTCGGTGGCAAGGCGTATTCCGGCGTTGAGGTACGTGAGGGTTCTGTCCGGTGCGTTGCTTCCGGCTTGGAAGGGTGTGAGGGGGTAGAAGGCCTCGCTGATCAGGGGGATGGCTGAGGCCGGCAGGCGCCAGGACACGGGCAGGGAGCGGACGGGCAGATCGGGGTTGTTGGCGAGTGCGACGGCGACTGCGCTGCTCATGGGGTCGTGGGTCATGTCCGCGAAGCGGTCGGTCTCGGCAGTGGAGAAGGGGTCGAGCTGTCCGGGATCTCCGACGAAGAGTGCCTGGTCGAAGAGGTGAGCCGTTCTCAGGAGGGTGTCGGAGCGCATCTGGTAGGCCTCGTCGATGACCCCCCATGGCCATCGCCGGTCGGTGACCGTGGCCCATTTCATGGCCGTTCCCACGATGACGTCTGCGGTTCGTTCGAGGTCTTCGATGCGGGTGCCGACACGGATGCCGGTGTGGGCCTGCAGGTCGTGGGGGGCCGCGTTGTCGACTCCGGTGAACCGGGCGATTCGAAGGTGCGGGTGGTCGTCGGTGAGCCGCTGCACGAGATGGTCGGCCTGATTATTGGTCTGGGCGATGACGGGGCAGGGGCCGCTGGACCTGGCGAGCGTGGCGGCGGCCTGGGCGACCAGGGTGGTCTTTCCGGCGCCGGGTGGGGCTTTTACGACGAGCCCGTGGTGAGTGAGTGTGGGCAGTTGTTCCAGGACGGCGCGGGTGGCGTTGTCCGTCTGCTGCTGTGCGGACGGCATGCGGGGCGGTGTCACGGCTTGTCCCCGCTCTGTTT
The DNA here is from genome assembly GCF_040643215.1 of Streptomyces sp. NPDC047315. Lineage (NCBI taxonomy): Bacteria > Bacillati > Actinomycetota > Actinomycetes > Kitasatosporales > Streptomycetaceae > Streptomyces > Streptomyces sp. NPDC047315. The sequence continues at coordinate 3,122 of NZ_JBEYTZ010000050.1, forward strand.
CTCGTTGCCGTCGTGCGTATGGCCGGCGGGCGGGCCGCCGTGGGTCCAGGGAGTCTGGTCGCGTGTGGGGAACTCCGGCATCCGGTGGTGGTCGGGTGCGCGAGTGAAGACGAGGAAGGCGCCTGGTTCGGGCAGGACCGCGTGGTTGGGGCGGGCGATGGGGCCCATGCCCGCGGTGATCTCGAGATCGACCAATGTGTCGCTGTCTGTATGGGTGACTGTGCGGATCCTGTAGCGGGCGTTGGGGTGAGTGTGGCTGGCCAGGGGCCGGCCGGGCTCCAGGAGCACGGGATCTGTGGTGGACACCGTGAACCGGGGGCGCCAGAGTCTTCGGCCGGTGGGGCCGCGGAGAGTGTGTTTCGCCTCGATCGTGGTGACGGGGCCTGCGAATGCCTCACCGGTGGTGCGCAGTTCGGCCCGTACGAAGGGATCGTCGGCGGCGCGTTCGGCGGCGAAGGCGGTTGCTGCGGGTTCGGTGCGGGCTAGGCGGACGGCGGTGGCGACGGCTTGTTCGCGGGCGGGGCGGGGGCGTCCGTCCTGGGTCAGGTAGTTGTGTTCCTCGGTGAATGCGGTGCGCTCGAGGGTACGGCGGCGTGCGGTGTTCGGGGCTTCGGGGAGGGTTTGGAGGAGGGCGTAGGCGTGCCACATGCGGTCCCAGGTGGGCTGCATGTGTTGGGTGAGCAGGCTGTTGAGTTCCTGCAGGAGGGGGGTCTGGTCCTGTCCCCGGGCACGGGCCTGGGCGTGGGCGTAGAGGAGAGGGATGAGTTCGTCGTTGTCGAAGGCCGCGCCGGTGGTGGGTCCTGCGGGCCGGTGTGTGGCGGGGTCTTCTGCCTGGTCTGCGGCGTCGCGTCCGGAGGTTGTGTGACGCGGCGGGTCGATCCAGGCCACAAGGGTGGCGAGGTCCTCGTCTTCGAGGGGGCTCTGGCCTGTGATCCAGTGCATGCCGAGGAAGCCGGTCAGGGGGATGAGTGCGGCTGTTCCTGGGATTTCGGCACGGTCGGTGAAGTAGGTGAGCCAGTGTCCGAGGCGTTGGATGGCCCGGGAGCCGGGCGTCTGGTCGTCGGCACGACGCAGTCTCAGGTCGGTGCCGAGGTCTTTGAGGTACTGAACGCTCTGGGCGTTGGGGACGAGCAGCTGGGGTGCTTCGCCGGTGCGACGGCAGGTGTCGATGTAGGTGGTGACGGTGTCTGCCAGGGCGGCGAGCAGGGGTGTGTTGGTTCCCGAGAAAGGCGCGGTGTGGAGTTGGGGACGGTAGGGGTCTGTGCCCAGCATGACGGCCAGTGGTCGAGCTGTGGGGCCGGTTCGGTTCAGCGTGATCATCATCAGTGGCCGGTCGCTGAGGTGCAGGTGGCGCAGCTGGCAGGCGTGTTCGGCGTGGCCGGTGGAGGCGGCCCGCGTCCGCAGGAGCGAGGCCAGGAGGCTCATGTGCTGTCTTTCCTGAGTGTTTCGTGGATGCGTTGTGCGTGGCGTAGCGCGTGGGCGATGTCTTCGTTGCCCGGGGAGGGGCGGATGCGTCCGTCGGCGAGGTCCAGGGCTGTGTGGATGGTGTCGATTCCTGCGAGGTCGTCGCGGACGGTGGGGCCGAGGGCCCCGATGCTGCCCCGGTTGCGGGCTTCGGTGCGGCAGTGGGCAGCGAGGTCGCAGTGGTGGCGGCAGTCAGGGGTGTAGTGGGGCTTCATGGTGGCGAGTGTGGCGATGAGTTCGTCGCGGGGCCTGGTCGGTGTCCCGTCGGGTCCGGGTGCCAGGTCGCAGGTGGTGCCGTCGGGGAGGGTGTCGAGCAGGTCGGGCAGGCGGTGGAGTCGTGCGAGGTGGCGGCTGAGGTGCTTGATCTGTGGGGCGGCGTTGTAGGGCGTGGCGGTGGGTTGGCGGGTGAAGTTTCGCGGGTTGATGAGGATGACGGTGTCGGAGACGCGGGCGGCGGAAAGGTTGCGGCCGGTGAGGAGTTCACGCAGGGCCAGGATGTAGGCGGCGGCCTGGGTCAGTGATGCTGCGACCTTGAGGGGGTCGGGCCTGCCGTGGATGACGGGGAAGGATTTGATTTCGACGATGTGGAAGACGTCGTCGTGGTGGAAGGCGATCGCGTCGGGCTCGAGGTATGTCTGATGGCCGGCGACGGTCAGTGTGAGCACGGGGTGGTCGAGCAGGGTGTGGGGCTCGGATCTGTGCTCTGCCGCGCCGAGGATGCATGAGCTGGTGTAGGCACGGCGCAGTCCCAGGGGGGATGTGCCGTCGTCGGTGGCGAGGTTGTTGATGTCCTTGTAGGACGCTTGGTGCAGGGGCAGTTGGAGGGCTTGGCGGAGCAGTGGCGCCAGGGCGCCTCGCTCCGGGTCGGTGACCTGGCGCTCGAAGGCGATGCCGTAGTCGAGGGCGAGCTGGGACCTCCTCAAGGGCTGCGGAAGGTCCAGGTGGGTGGCGAGGGCGGCTTTGTCGATGCCGGCGGCATCGAGCAGGGCGCGGCGGTCGCAGTTGGGATTGGTGGTCAGAGCAGCCAGGGTTCGTGCGTTGTGCGGGAGAGGCGGGGCGGGGCCGCGTAACACGCTCAGTCGTGTGTCGAGCGAACTCACTGTTTTCCTCGGAGGAACTGGGCGCTTGCCCGGTGTGGTCGTAGGGGGGTTCACGCGGTGCGGTGTCGGCGGGAGACGACTCGCAGAGTGCTGCCGAAGTTCTGTTCTGCATCGCCGAGTTGTTCGCGGGCGCGTTGGGCCGCTTCGGTGCAGGTTTGGGCGTCTTCGTCTGCGTGGATCTCCAGCTCGGCTGTGGCGGCCTGGCGCAGGGCGGTCAGGTCGAGGGTGCCGGTCCGGGTGTCGTAGCCGTGGACGTTTTGGCTGTAGCGCAGGAGAAGAAGTTGGACGGGCTGGGGCAACTCGGGTTCGCCGCTGAGGTGTTCGGCGGCGTCTGCGAGGCGGAGGGCTGCGGTCAGGAAGTGGACCCGCTGGGTGAGTGGTCCCACGATGCGCCGTTCCAGGGGCCAGGTGCTCAGGGCGAGCAGGGCCCTGGTTGGTGCGAGCAGGTCGGAGGTCAGGGTGGAGCAGACGTAGTAGGCGCGGGCGTAGGGGGCGGAGCGGAAGGAGCGTTCTTCGTCGCGGCGCAGGGTGGTGAGACGTGCGGTGTTCAGGGGGGTGGCGAAGAAGGCCTCGTGGACCTGGCTGAGGAGTTTGGGGGAAGCGGGCACCGTGAGGAGAGTGAGTGCCTGGTGGGCCTGGTCACGGAGGGGCAGATTGTCCCGGGTGGGCTGCGGGGTTGCCGGTGTTGGTTGCGGCTGGACCCTGTCAGGGTTGCTGTCCAGGCCGCACAGCACTTCCCAGGCTCGCTGGACGCGCCTCAACTCCTCGCCCAGAGTGCCCAGCTGGGCGTTGTCGCCGTGCGTGAGCGCCTGCCGGATCGCATGCTGCAGTTGCTGCATACGTTCCTCGAGTGCAACCAGATGCTCATGCATACTGGGATGCTAGCAGCCACCCACCCTTTCCCATTTTCTTCCCGCTTTATTGTGTCGGGTTTTCGTTTCGAACGACAGGTCGATCTGGCGTACGATTTCCGTCAGATTCCCGGAGGGAGCCTGGGGAGGCCGGGGTCATTCGTTTGGGTGAATATGATGCGGCAGGCCAGGGCTAATACCGACGGCCCAGGTCGCTGATGCGCGGGCCGCTCCAGTCACTCGGGGCCGACGGCGAAACAGACTTCGGCGGTAGCCCGGACGGGGCGCCGTTCAGGCCGCACAGCACTTCCCAGGCTTGCTGAGAACGTCTCAACTCCGCGTGCAGAGTGCCGATCTGGGCGGCTTCGTGCTGTGCGAGTGCCTGCCGGATCGCGTACCGCAGTTGCTGCATGCGTTCCTCGAGTGCAACCAGATGCTCATGCATGGCACGACGCTAGCAGCACCCGCGATTCCCCTTTTTCTCCCGCTTTTTTGGTGTACAGTCCCGGCCTCATAAGGCACCGCCGAGTGCTGTCCTACGCCTCGCTTCCGAAAGGGCGCATGCAGGCATGAGCAGACTGCTCCACACGTCCGACTGGCATGTCGGCCACACCTTGCACGGATATCCACGCACCGACGATTTCGACGCCGTGTTCGCCGAGATCGTGGAAATCGCCCGGGAAAGCCGGCCGGACCTGATCGTCCATACCGGGGACCTGTTTCACACCTCCCACCCCACGGCCCCGGACCTCATCCGCGCCATGGAGGTCCTGAAACAGCTCGCAGCCGTCGCACCCACCGTGGTCGTGGCCGGCAACCACGACTCCCCCACCTACTTCCGCTTCTTCGACCTCTTCACCGGCCCGGCCGTGGGACGGGGCCTGTTCTTCGTCGACCGGTTCCGCACAGCCGAGGAAGGAGGCGTGTTCACCTTCGATGCGTGCGGCGGCGAACAGCGCATCCGCCTGGCCACCATGCCGTTCGTGCACCCGAACCGGTTCTGGCAGCGGCCCGCGCTCAGCACGTCGTACGCCGAGTACGCCGCAGGGATGCGCGGGTTGCAGCAGCAGCAGCTGGAGGCCATGGGAGAGGGGTACGACCCCGACCGGGACGTGCTGTTCTTCGCGGCGCACGTGTACGTCGCGGGCGCCACGCGCGCCGAGAGCGAGCGGCGGATGGACGAGTCCTTCAAGGTCGCGGTCGAGGATCTCCCGCAGGTGTCGTACACCGCGCTGGGACATATCCACTGCCCCCAGACCGTGCGTGGGCCCACGTTCCCGGCCCGCTACGCGGGCAGTCCGTTGGCCATGGACTTCGGAGAGGTGGGCGAGTCTAAGAGCGTCGTCATCGTCGACGCCGAACCCGGGCGGCCCGGCCGACCGTTGCCCCGCCCCCTGCTCAGCGCGAGACGGCTGGAGGTTTTCGAGGGAACCCTCGACCGGCTGAGAGCCGAGGCCGCCCAGTACGACGGGACCTACCTGAAGGCGGTGATCTCCGGGGAAGAGCCCGACGTGCAGCTCGCCCGGAAGATCGCCGAGATCGTGCCGAACGCGATCGTCATCAAACCGACACTGGACCTGGAGCCGGCTGCCGACATCCTCCTGGACTTCGACCCTGGCGAGGAACCGGAGCTTCCCGACGCGTTCCGCGTCTACCTCGGGCAGGAGGGTGTGAGTGGTGCCGCCGCGGACGCCACGGTCGCCGCGTTCGTAGAGCTGCTCAACGAGGTCGACACCGAGGCGCCATCGCCAGTCTCGGCCGAACAGCAGTTGCGCGCCGCGCTGGAAGACACCTGGACGGAGGAAACGTGAGACTCAGGAAGCTCACCCTCATGGGGGTCCGCAGCTATACCGGCCCCTGCACCATCGACTTCGCCGACAAGCGTCTGTTCGCCATCCTCGGCAACACGGGCGAGGGAAAGTCCAGCATCCCCGAGGCGATCATCTTCGCCCTGTTCGGGACGTGCTCCTGGTCGAAGTCGGCGCAGGAGCTGATCAGCAAGGGTGCGCACAGCATGCATGCGTCGCTGGAGTTCGAGGTGGATGGCCAGCCCTGGAACGTCCGGCGCGTTGAGTACGCGGACACCGCCAAGAGGCCGAAGGCGGTACTCGAGCCCCTGCCTGGAAACACCAAGAGCATGCGGGTCGACTACAAGAAGGCGGTGAACGAGGCGATCACCGACCTGCTCGGGATGGACCGGGACGGTTTCATCGCCACGTTCATGCCGCGCCAGGGAGACTTCGACGCCCTGCTGAGGGCGACTCCGGCCGTCCGGACCGGCATCCTGCGCCACGTCTTCGGCATCAGCTCGCTCGAGCGCGTGCGGGACCACGCCGAAACACGTCTGAAGCGGCTCGAGGACCAGATCACCAATGCGAGGGCGGCCCGGGGAGATCTCGGGAAGGACCCCCGCGCCGCGGCAGACCAGGCCGTGCTGGACGTCGAACGCACCCGCGGCATCGCCCACAGCCGGCGCGCGAGGCTGGATGCTCTGCGTGAGGCCCAGAACCGGGCCGCCGAGCACCACCGTCACAAGCGCGACGTGGACAAGGCAACACAGCTGCTGTGTAAGCGTGCGGTCCCCGACGCGGGCGCCACACTGCTCGCCCTGACACGCACGAAGCACGAACTGGACGAGGAAGCCGCGGCCCAGGACGCCATCGAGGGTGAGCTGAACCTGCAACTGGACGCTGCACAGAGCACCCTGGACGCCTGCGAACAGGCGGGTGACACCCTGCCGTCCCTGCACGGCGCGTTCGCCGTCCTGTCCCGCCTGCCCGACCGAGCGGCAGGCTTGAACACCCTGCGGCAGCGGCGGGAGCAGGAACAGCAACAGCACGCCGAACACGAGCAAGAACACGCGCAGGCACGACAGGCACTGGCCGAGCACGGGACGGCGATCGCGGAGCTCGCCGAGGCCGCCGCGCGTGGCAAGGACCTCGCAGCCCAGGCACGCACGCGTACCGAACAAGTCAAAGACGCCGTCCAGGAGGCGCTGCAGGAGGCGAACTCCGCGGCGACGCACCTGCAGTCGCACCAGGCCACGCTCAAAGCGGTCGAGGAACACCGTCAACGCTGCACCGCGCTGGCGGACACTCGGGAGGAACTGAACAGTGCCCTGACAGCAGCCCAGGACCATCTGGCTGCAGCCCAGCGCGGTGAAGCGGCCCACACGGCCGGCTCCGGCCTGGCCCCGGGAGAGGACTGCACCGTCTGCGCCCGGCCTCTCCCCGACGGCTTTACACCCCCAGCCCCGCTGGACGCCAAGGCACTGAGCCGCGCCAAACGCGCGGCCACCAAGTACGGCAAGGCCGTCAGGGATGCGGTCGTGGCTCAGGCGCAGGCAGTCGGCGAGTTGAAGGCCGCGGAAGAGACAGCCCACAAGCACCACCATGCACATGTGGCCGCCACACAGCGCACCACGACGGCCCTGCTGCGGGTACGCGAGCTGGACGACGCCATCAGGCCGGCCTGCTCCCCCGCAACAGCCGTTGCCCTGGACTCCCTCCACGAGCGGACAAAAGCACGGGCCCACCTGCTCGCCGAAGGCGACCCGGCGAGCAGGCAGCAGATCACCCGGATGGTCAGCACCCTCGTCCAGCCTCTGCTCAACGCAGAAGGCGATGCCCGTACGGCACACACGCAAGCGGAGGCCGCCCTTGCAGCAGCGCAGGCCGAACACGAAGCCGCCAAGGCCGACCTCAAGCGTCAGCACGGTCGCCTGCGACGTGAAGGAAAGCGACTGGACGGGCTCGTGCTGCAATTCGACACGGAACTGCAGACGCTCCTGACGGACATCGCAGGCCTCCCGCCATCCCTCCGCCCCGCCCAGCCTGACCCGGACGCACTACCCGAACCGCACGACATCGCAGCCGCACTCGACACGGCCGGCCGACGGCTCGAACAGCTAGAGAAGACAACACAGGAGCGAGACGAGATCAGGCAGGCGCTCGCCGAACATGCCGCAAGCCGGCAGGCCCTGGACGAACGCCGTCGGTGCACCGTCGACACCCCCGCGCGTCATCTCGTCAAACAGCTGGAGCGCTGGGCGGACGCAGCCGACGATGCCGCAGACCTTGTCGGCGACGAGACCACACTGCCCGCCGCACCGGACGGAACGGACCTGGCCACCGTCGACTCCTACCGTCTGTCCCTCGCCTCGCTGGACCAGAAGCTCGCCGAAGCGCTGGGTCAGGAGGCCCAGCGTGCCCGCGACGAGGTCCTGGCGTTCGAGAAGGAACTCGTGCGCCAGGGTGACCGCCCCGAGGACGCCAGCGACATCGCCCCTGGGTTCTTTGTGCCCTCCCAGGGCGATCTGCTCGACCCTTCTGTTCTCAAACCGCTCATCAACAAAACGGACCACGCGCACAGCGCGTATGAGCGGGCCAAGGACGACCTGCGCATCGCGCGCTCACGTATCCCCCATGCCGAAGCCCTCGACGCTGCCGTCACGGCCGGAGAGAAGCAGGCCGAGCTGTGGCGTAACGTGCGGCGGCTGCTGACGGAGGGCAAGTTCATCGGTTATCTCGTCGAACAGCGCACACATGCGCTGCTCAGTCACGCCAGCAGGAACCTCCTGGAGATCTCCGGAGGCAGCTACGCGTTCACCAACGGGTTCGAGATCGTGGACTGTGCCACGCACCTTGCACGCAATCCGCAGACTCTCTCCGGTGGTGAGTCCTTCCAGGCTTCGCTGGCCCTGGCCCTGGCTCTCGTCGAGCTGAACAGCCGCAGCCGCGGTCACCGCCGGCTGAAGACCCTGTTCCTGGACGAAGGATTCGGCTCGCTGGACGCTGAGCACCTGGATCTTGCCCTTTCCGTCCTGGGCCGCAGGATTGCCCCGGACACAACGATCGCCATCATCAGTCACATGTATCCGGTGGCCGACGAGGTCGACGACATCCTGCACGTCATGAAACCCGCCACCGGCTCCACGGCCCAGTGGCTCTCGCCAGAGGAACGCACCCGCATCATCCACGACGGCCTGCAGAAAATGCTGCACCACGCGTGAGCGCCGGCGGGCTCCTGTCGGCACAGCCACCAGGAGCCCGTCCCATGGGGGCAGTGTCCCCACACTCCGAAAGCGCGGCCGTTGCCTGTCTCCTGCCCTCGCAGGACTCTGTCTGAAGAGTCTGCTGCCGTCCCCGGCCGCAGACCTCCGTACCGGCGCGATACCCGCGGCCTGAACCACGCCCTTCGACATCCCTACGCAAACGCCCCACCTGTGTCCGCAGCCTTGGACCGCCCAGCCGCCTCGTGCGGCGCGCACGGCACACGGCCGTGTGCTTCCGGACAGCGGCTACCCGGTGGCTGGCGCTCGGCCACGCCCGCCGGCACGACGGCGGCCCCACCGCCACAGCGCGGTCCGCAATCCGGCCACGCGCGTACTTGAAACCCCCTCTTCCCACCGGTCGGGCGCACCGCGCCGTCGACTTTTCCCTGATCTCCTCGTCTGGAGGGAGCAGAACCGTGAGTGATGCCACGACGGACGGCGTCGGCGGTGCCGTCACACCAGTCTTCACCGCAAGTACAGGACGGCGGGCCGCGATGCCGCGGCTGAGGCATCTGGACCAGCACGGCCTGCTGACCAGCGCGCACGTGCGCCTGGTCGCCGCGACCGTGGGCTGCTCCGAGCGGACGGTGTGGAACTGGCTGGCCGATATGCGCGCCACCGGCCGCATGGGCGCCGTGGCCCGGCCACGGTTCACCGTCACAGCTGAAACCCGGCACCTTCTTGCGCTGTCGGGAGGCAATGCCTCCGCTGTGCACCGTGAACTGGAGAAACGGGCCCAGGCCGATCCGAACCTGCCCAAGGCTCCCTCCCTTGCGACGCTGCACCGGGCGCTGCGGCGGGACCTGACGCCCGGGGAACGGGCCGGCCTCGCCCGAGGGGAGGCCGCGCGGAGGGCCTTCGACGTGTTCGGCAAGCGCCCTCCCGGGCACCGCAACGAGGCGTGGGAGGGCGATCACAAGTGTGTGCCCGTCAAGGTGGGGCTCGAGGACGAACTCGTACAGCCGTGGCTGACGTGGTTCATCGACTGCGCCAGGAACGTCATCACTGGTTGGGCTGCGACGCCCCACGCACCGAGCAGGGATGCAGTGTTGGCGGCCCTGCGCACGGCGCTGGACCGCAGCGATCCGTTCGGCCCGGCCGGTGGGCTGCCTGGTCTGGTCCGCGTGGACCGCGGCAAAGAGTTCCTGTGCGCCACCGTGGCCTCGGCTCTGGGCGCGTTCGCCGTGCCGGTCATCGATCTCCCCGCCTACAGCCCGCATCTGAAGGGCACCATCGAGGCCCTCAACGACACAATCGAGCGGATGCTGTTCGTCTCCATGCCGCACTACACCGGCCAGCAGAAGCTCACCGGCGGGCGCACCGCTGATCCCGATGAGCCCGCGCTCACGTTCGAGGCTTTCGTGGAGCTGTTGCAGGAGTGGGTGCGGTGGTGGAACCACGAGCACAAGCCCAGGAAGCTGGGCGGCCTCACTCCGATCGAGGCGTGGCGGGCCGACCCCACTCCCCTGTATGACGTCCCCGCCCAGCAGCTGGCCCACTTCGGGCTCGAGGACGACGGAAAGACCCGCGTCATCACCACCCGAGGTGTGCAGTGGCGCAACCACGCCTACGTCGGCCCCTGGATGGTCGGCATGGGCGGCACCCGCGTCGTGGTGCGCTACCTCCCCCACCACGACGCAACCATCGAGGTCTTCGGCCTCGACGGTACCTACCTGGGCAGCGCCGTCCTTGCCGAGCAGGCAAGCCGGGAGCAGGTCCGTGCCGTGCGCAACGCCCGCAAGGCCAAGGAGCGGCGGCTTCGGGCGGACCTGAAGGCCGCCGCCCGGCTGCGGCGCGGGAAGTTCGAGGCCGTCACCTCGGCCACCCCGCCCCAGCGTCTTGGCTCGCTGACAGAGGCGGAAGCCGAAGCGGAGCTGTCCGAGGCAGCCGCTACGGACCTGCGGAACGTCAATCCCGGCTACATCCCTCACCTGCCGGTTCCCGATGGCTGGGCCCGGCCAGCCCAGGCGGACCAGGATCAGTCAGAGAGCGCTGACGCTGCCAAGGGGAAGGAGTGAGCGACGATATGGACTACGGCAGCCTTCCGGCGGAGGAGGACGACCACTTCCACCGGCTGGACGCACACCTGGTGGCCACCGACACGCTGATGACGACGCTGGACAACGTCCAGGCGACGATCGAGGCCAAAGGCATGATGGTCGCCTACGGAGCGGCCGGGTGTGGCAAGACGATGTCGGTGAACTCGGCGCTGCGGAAAGTGGCCCCCGACATCACCTACCGCCTGGAGCTGCGTTCGGGACCGACCCCCCGCGACATCCGGCACGGCTTGTTCCGTGCTCTGGGGCTGCCCGGGGAACCTCCCACCCGTCCCATCGAGTTCGACACCCTTCTGAAGGACGCGCTGTCGCAGACGTTCCGGGTGCTGGTGTGTGACGAGGCCCAGTGGATGGGCCGCAGTTCGTTCGAGTACTGGCGTCACCTCTGGGATGACCGGCACACCGACATGGCGGTGATCTTCGCCGGCGGGGACAACTGCTACAAGGTCCTCAAGCGCGAACCGATGCTGGCGTCGCGGATCTACATCTGGCAGAAGTTCACGCGCATGCCCGAGGGCGAGGTCGTCGGGACGCTGCCGGCATTCCACTCCCTGTGGTCCGGGGTCGATCCGAAGACGATCGTCGGCATCGACCGGGCTGCGGCGCACGGCAACTTCCGTAACTGGGCCACCATCACCAAGCACCTGATGGAAGGCATGCGGCAGAAAGGAGTGAGTGAGATCAGCCAGGACCTCATCGACTGGGTCTACGGCAAGCTGGGCGGCATGTAGCACCCATCAGCTGTGTGCGCCGGTTCCGCCGCAGGGTGGCGGAACCGGCGCCGGCCATCACACAAGGACACAGCGCCTGAGCCGATCCGCAACCAGGCGGCCAGAGGGCGCGCGGCATGGATGAGGGCAGGGTGGTGGCAGCGGGCTACGGAGATGTGACCGTGGTGGTGGACGAGCAGGACGATCTGTTCTACACGCGGGCGGCACTCGAGGCGCACTGTCCTGGCGCGGGCCGCGTCACGGTGCATCCGACACCGGCGAGCGGCCATCCTGCCGCGCTGGCGCACGACGTGCTGTACGCGCTGGGCAAGCGGCTGGCCCCAGGCCCCGACTCCCCCGACGTGTGGCTGGACTCGGTGAAGGCTGCATGGCAGGCCGCAGCCGCGTGGACGCAGGCGACCGGGGTACGGCACGTACTGATCCCCCGTGCCCATCTGCTGACGCCCCGACGGATCGACCAGCTTCTCACCTGGCGCACGGCAACTGAGGTGCAGCTGACGCTGCTGTGGCAGGAAAAGGCACGCAAGCTGCCGCCTGCGCTCGCTCAGGTGGAGCGCCGCCTCAGCAGCAGAGACAGCTTCGAGGAACTCCTCGCCGAACCGGGACCGATTCCCGCGCGTCCGTCCTTCCCCCCGGGTGCATCAATGCCGGCTGCGCCTGGGGCCAAGGTCGTGGCGGGGGTTTCACGGCAGCCGTCTGCGTGGCTGCCGCAGGAGCCCCGGCCGGCTTCGGCGAGGCAGGTGCAGCACGCGTTTCCCTGCGTCGGCGCGATGGCGACAGCACACCTGGTGCAAGCCGTGCCCTCGGTCGATGCCGCGGCGCAGGGCACGGCTGTCCTGTCGGCTCTCGCTCATCCGCTTGCCGCCGGGGCGCTGAGCGTGCTGGCTTTCACCCGGGTCGGTCTCGGCAGGCTGCGGAGCACGCGCGACCTCGACATCGCCGGCGACGTGTCCGTCATCAAGATCCACGGCATCGCGCACCGGTCCTGCGCCTTGTACGCGGTCCCGGACTGGGCACAGCCGCTGCTGGCGGCTGCCCGCGCCCATCACCGGCTGAAGCCACACCCGGAGGAAGACAGCGTGTTCGCGCCAGTGATGCGCTGCGAAGCGCGGCATCTGCGAGCTCATGCGGAATGCCTGCTACACCTCAACGTGGCTGCGCTCGTAGATGTTCTGGTCCCTTGAGTAACTCTGTGCTGGCCCGGTGACGGAGGTGGCAACCCAGATCTCAGGTCTGTCGAAGGCGTACGGCGTTGGACAGTCCGATGCGGTTCTCCCCATAAGCATGGTGCGATGTCGGCGGCCGGACATTGGTGTCCGAGGGCGTGGTTATGCTCACGTCATCGCTAGGGGGAGGTTGCATGCCGTACGGTCTGCTGACGCCGGACGTGCCGCTCGGTCCGTTCGAGGGCGCTGTCGTCACTCTGTGGTCGACGCAGGCGAGAGATGCGAAGCTGCACTCCACGTCCTCCTGTTCTTACGTGCGTTCCGCTCGTGTCGCCGAGCGGAAAGTACGGCTGGATGCCTCGGCTGTCGGCCGACTGTGTACCCAGTGCGCGTCGTACGGCTCGTGGGCACGTCCCGGGACGGGGCTGGCTGTCTTCCTGAACGCGGTCACGGGCATGGGTCTGTTGTATGAACTGGACCGCTACTGCGATGCCGAGGAAGACAGCTTCGACGGGCAGGAGTTGGACGACGCCGCCTCGCTGCTCTTGCCTGCCTCTGCGGAGGGCGTGAGCGCGCAGACCGGCGTAGAGGAAGAGGAGGACGATCGCTGGGAGGAGGTGCAGGAAGCCCGGCAGGTGCGTGAATCCGTCGTGGCCGAGTGGCTTGACGCCTTGGTCAGCCTGCACCGCGTGCACCGCGTCCTGGCTTTGTTTCCCTGGATGAGTTCCTGGGCTGAGCCGCGGGTGCAGCGGAAGCTGGACCGCCTTCAGGTGTTGCGTGCCCGGGCCAGACGGCTGATCGCCCCGGATGCACTGGTCTTGGCGGCAGCGGTGTCGGGTATGAAGGAACCGGACCTTCCTGCCTCGGATCCCGCTTTCGCCGTACTGGGTGCACGCGGCGAGGTGACGGACTCATTGACGTCATTGTGGCGGCAGTGGCGCAGCGTGGTGGAGGACAGCTGGGATCATCCGTGTGAGCAGGAGTATCTCGCCTACCGGCTGACCCGCGGGATGAGCAGTCGGCGCAAGGGGCGGGATCAGTTGCTGGAGCGGGCCCAGGCACTGCTGGGTGCCTGGACTGAGGAAGCTGCCGGATCGGTCACAGCCGACTGCGGGGAACGGGTCCTGTCCGTGCGGCTTGGCGGCGGTTCCCTTGCGGCATCCGGCCGGAGCACGTCTGCGCTCGACCGGCTCAGTCAGTGGGAGCGGGGCGTGCTCGCCTCGTACACGGTCTCGGTGGACTGGGCGGCGGCTGAGCCGGTCATCTCACTGCGGGTACCGGAGCCGATCGCGGCCCGCCTGTTGTCTCAGCGTTCCAGGCTCGTGTACGAAACCCAGGCCGAGGAAACGCCTCCAGCCGGAGACACGGCATTGGCTCTGGGGGCGGGCTCCGGTCTTGGGCTTGGGGTGTTCGACGACACCCCGGTGTATGGCCGCCAACTGCTGCGGCAGGAACACCTGCGGGCGCTGCGCGACACACCGGGCGGCGCGGAGCAGTTGTACGCGGTCCTGAGCATGGACGCTGGTGTGGAAGTGGTGACGCTGGGCGCTCTGGAACAGCGCTGCGCGGCCGGGTGGCAGGGTGTGATCCTCACCGCCGCCAGCGACCTTCCCGACGTCCTGGTCGATACCGCCTTGCGCCCGTACGCCGGGGAGTCGGCTGAGAGCGACGACGTGTGGGCCCGTCCTGTGTACGACCCGGAGGAGGATGAGTTCGGCCGGAGCCTGAGCGTATCGGAGGGCGAACGGGTCCTGGTGCGGCTGTGCAGGGAGAAGCGGGAGATCCGCCAGGCTCTGAAATCCCTGGCCTTGGCACGTTCGCTGCCGGATCTGCGGGATCTCGAGGCAGTCGTGGAAGACGAGCGGGGCTATCCGCTCAGGCCGTTTGCTGCGGCTGTGTGGAACGGGCTGTTGGCGATGGAGCAGCCGGACCTGGAGCCCTTCGCCTCAGACGACAACGAGGACTGGCCCGAAGGTTCGGGCCTTCCTCTGGGAGTGCTCGCTTCTGTGCAGGTGTACACCACGGATGCGTTCGGCCGTTTCCAGGGCCGGGCCCACTCCCCCGGCTGTGCGCACCGGCGGCCCTACACCGGGGTCGACCGCCAGGACGAGAAGGCGAGCATCGAGGAGCTGCTGCGCGCCAAGGGGTTCGATCCGTGCAGCAAGTGCGGCGGGTACGCGGTGCGCCGGCTCAGTGATGCCCAGGTCGCCTACTACCGGGCCGCACACCGGCTGCACAGCCTCATCCGGATCTCGGCTTCTGGCTCTGGGGCGGCCGAGGCCGGGTCGTACTTGAGTCGGCTCGATGAGCTCAGCGGTCTGGATGATCAGACTGAGCAGGCATGGTTTCCCGATCGGGGGCAGGCCCGACGTTGGCGGCAGGTCGTCATCCGTCTGCGCGCCACGCTCCAAAACCGCGGGGCCCTGGAGCGCTGACGCCACTGGCGTGGACGCGGCGCGCCGAACAGGTCGGGGTGTCTGGCTGCCGGGGCCTGTCGGTCTGGACAGCGCACGCTGAGGCCGCGGCCCGAAACCGGTGTTTCACACGCTGGTGGGCACACGGCCGCATGGCGGTTCTTTGGCCATGGGCGGAGAAGAGGACGCTGATCGCTACAAGCGCTCCCCTGACCGTGCCCCAGCCGGCGAGCCGAAAGGGAGAGGCTCCGTGAGCCGGCAGGCTCTGGATCACTGCTGTGATCTCGTCGGGTGCCTCCTCGGCCGTGGAGCGTCCTGTCCGGGTCAGCCCGTCTTGCTGGCGCGCCATTCGAGTGCCTGCGGGGTCTCGGTGAACTCCACCAGGTGTTCGCCCGCGAAGCGTTCCAGTGCGGTGCGTACCTCGGCGGGGGTGACGTAGAAGAACTCCTTTCTGTTGTTGACGCGGTTGACGCGTCGGTCGGCGAACTCTTGGTGGAGGCGGGTTTCGAGGCCGACGGCGTCCTTGCTGAAGATCAGGGCGTGGACGTCGAAGCGGAAGGGGACGGCGGCGCCGCTGAGCTCGTAGACCCGGTCCAGCGGTTCGAGGCGTCGGGTCATGCCGATCTTGACGATGCTGTCTCCGAAGACGCCGATGTTGGAGACGACGTAGACGTAGCCGGTGCGGACATTCGCCGCGCGGGCGTCGACGTCCTGGAGCGCCTGCTGGATCTCGGCGACTTTGGCTTCCATGTCGCGTACGGCCTCGTGGTCGCCCTGGGCGCGCATGCGTTCGAGGGCGGCCTCGTAGTGGTTGAGTTCCTTGTGCAGTTTCTCCCGTTCGCGGTCCAGTTCGCGTTGGGCGGCCGCCTCCTCGCGTTCGCGGGCTCTCGCCTCGCGCTGGGCTTCCTTCTCCTCGTCCTTCTTCTGCAGGAAGTCGGCTGTCAGCTGCAGTTCGCGGACGCGGGCGTCGTGGTAGGCGTCGGAAATGCGGATGTGCATGGTGGCGCCGAGCTTGGCGATGGTCTCCCGGCTCTTGTAGAGGCGGTCGACCAGTGAGGTCAGGCGGTGGGGGCGCATGGTGCGTACGGCGTAGTCGGCTTCGGCGTTGTAGGCGCGGAGCATCAGTTTGGAGAAGTCCCGGATCATCTTCCGGCCCTCGCGTGCGGAGCCGTTGACGGTCCAGTCCGTGGCTGCCAGGACCGCCTGGTTGTTGCGTGCGAGGTTCTTGATCTCGGTCTTCAGGGAGTCCAGGCGGCTGCGGTACGCGACTGCGTCGTGGAGCTGGTGATGGTAGGCGTAGATTCCGACCTGTTACAGCAGGACGGTCTCGTCGGTGGTGACGATCTGCGCGCGCAGCTCGGACAGGCGGGTTTCTGCCTGGTAGATCTCGCCGCGGTATTGCTCGGCTTCCTTGCGGATCCGTTCGGTGTCCTTCGCGGCCTGCTTGGCGTCGGCCTTGATGTCCTTGGCGGCCTGGCGGGCCTGGTCGACGACGGCTTGGGCCTCTGTCTGCGCCTGCGTCCGCAGCGCGGCCGCCTCTTGGCGTGTCCGCTGCATGAGTCCGGCGACCTGGGCGGCGTCAGCGCCGTGGGTCTGCGCGATCCACTGCCTCAGTTCCTCCAGTTCGCTCGCCTCGTCACGTCGCCGACGGCCGAACCAGCCCCTCTTCCGCCCGGCGGGGACGCCGGGCGGAGGCGCGTACTGCTGGGGAACGGCGGCTGTCGGCGGCGCGCCTTCGGGTGCGTCGGGCAGCCACATCTGCCAGCCGGACGGAGGCGGTGGCCAGGACGGGTCGGGCTCCCAGCCGACCGGCGGGATCCAGCCCTGGGCCAACGGCCAGTTCGGTGGTGGATTGAACCGAAAGCCGTTCACATTCACCCGTGCACTCCCCTCCCGGCACCGTCCGGTGCACCCTCGACAACTCGCGCGATCATGCCGTGCAGGCTGCCGGGAAGACGGCCGATCGAGAAATTCGGCGCAAAAGGCACCTTGGCCGGTCTACCGGCCCGGAACCTCAGATGACGGCGAGACTGACCACGATCGGAACACGGCGGTCGTGCCAGGCCAGCGCCGACCGCCGGCTCTGCCACATGCGCGGCTCTCGCGCCTCCCCGTTGCCAGGCGTGCTCGCGCTGGGCATGGCAGTGTCTGGTTCGGCACGGACGGCCTGGCCGCGGTGGCAGCGTCAGTCGAGCCAGTCCAGCGGAATCAGCGCGGTGCGATTGCCTTCGGCGTCGGGACGCCAGTTGCCGATCACGGCTTCCTGGAACCAGTCTTCGGGCAGGTTCGCGTGGTCGCAGACGATGATCTGGAACGCTCCGTTGTTGAGCTGCACGACGTCGTTGAGGAGTTGGAAGTAGGCGGTGACGGTGGCCCAGTCGGCGTCTTCGATGGTGGAGGCGTCGCGGGGTTTTTCCGGGAAGAACGCCTGGGTGGGCTGGTCGAGCATGAGGAAGCCCGGGACGGGCCGGTTGTTGCGCCGCAGGTAGGTGTGCAGGGCGAGGTGGGCGACCAGGTGGTAGCCGATGTGGTTCTTGGCGCTGCCGATGCGGGTGAGGGGCAGGCGTCCGGAGGGTCGTCTGAGGACGACGTTGAGGAGCTTGAGGCTGATGGCCGCCTCGGTGGCGTCTGCTGCTCCTCCGAGGTTGAGCCGCTTGGCCCAGGCGGTCATGCCGATGGCGACGTCGGCAAGGCGGCGCTCGGTCTCGGCTGCGACATCGTCTTCATCGACGAGCCGCTCAAGCGTGGTTGCGTGCTCTTCGGCGAGGGCGAGGTTGTGGCGCAGCCGGGTGATGTCGCTGTCTGTGCCTGTGCGGGTGAGTGCTTCGGAGATCCGGCCCTGGATGTGAGCGACTCGCAGGTTGTGTTCCTGCAAGCGGCCCATGCGTTCGTCGCTTGCCAGGAGTTCTCTGAGCTGGGCGCCGTTGATCCTGAGGCGCTCGGTCACGGCGGCGCGCTCGCTCTGGAGGGCGCGCCGGTGTTCTTCGCGTACGGGCTGGAGTGTCTGTGCCTGGGCGAGTTCTTGTGCGAGGTGGTCGGTCAGCTCGGAGATGTCCTGCGCTGTGGGGTCGGGGTGTTGCAGAGGCTGGGTGCACATGGGGCACACGCTGGTGTCGTGCTGGCGTTCAGGGCCGAGGAGCTCGAGCGTTTTGAGGCGGTCGAGCTGGAGGTGCAGTTCGCCGGTGAACGCGCGGCCCTGCTGCTGCCAGCGGTCGACTGCGGCCAGGGCCTCGTCGAAGTCCTGGAGCTGTTCGCGCAGGATGCGGCGTTCGTCGTTGAGTTCCTGGCGCCGGTCGCGCATGTCGAGTGGGGCCGCGGTCCGGGGCGCGGCGGCCAGGGCCTGGTGGAGGAGGCTGAAGACCTGTGCGTTCTCGGGGGCTGCGGGAACATCGGTGAGGAGGCCTTCGGCCTCCGCGAGGCGTACGAGAGCCAGACCGTTTGCGTCCATGGCCTGCTGGTGGCGCAGGGCGTCGTCGAGTTTCCGCTGTGCTGCGCGCTGGGCTCGCTGGGCTTCGCCGAGGCGGTGACGGCGCAGCGCCTGTTCGGGGCCGGCTGCACCGAGGAAGTACGGCAGGGTGTCCTTGAGGGTCTGGGCCATGCCGGGTTCGGTCTGGCGGTGGAACAGGGCCGTCTGGGAGGCGATCTCGTTCTGGTTCTGGAAGCAGAGCAGGGCCGCTTGGCCGATGGAGACGTCGAAGGCGCTGCGGGCCGCGCCGACGGGCGGCTGGAAGTGGAAGTCCTCGATCCCGAGGCGGGCGCTGAGTTCGCTGCGCAGGACCGCGACGTTGGAATTGTTGACGAGTTCGTCGGGCCGGGGGATGTCGAGGGTGGCGTCGCCGGTGCGGATGAAGGCGTGCTGGGTGGAGGCTCCGGCGGGGCGGGGCCGGGCCAGGACCATGCGTGAGCTGTCGGCGAAGGTGACCAGGAGGGCGTACCAGCCGACGGTCTGGTCGATCAGGTCGTCGGGCAGGTTGGGTGCGCTGCGTCCGAGGCAGTAGTCGACGATGGTGAGGACCTCGGACTTACCGGTTTCCGACTCGCCGGTGAGGATGTTGAGCGCCCCGGGGCGGAACCGCAGGACCCTCGGGGGTTTCCTGCCGTCTCGGTGGTACAGGGCCAGGGCGAGCAGCTGCATGGCGGTTCTGGGGCTCCTTTGTAGGGGCGGGTCAGGGGCGGACGCCGAGGGCGGTGAAGGCTCGGGTGGGGTCGGTCACGGCGAGCCAGCGGCCGACGAGTGCGGCTGCGCGGGCGCAGTCGGCGACTTCCTCGCCGGGGGCCGCGGACGGGGGCCTGGGGGTGCGGGGGCAGATCAGTCCGGCGGGGGTGACGTCTATGGCGTGGTGGCGCATGGCGGTGCGCAGGCTGGCACGGGTGTAGGTGGTGAGTGCTGCGGCGCGTTCGGCGAATGCGGCCTGCAGACGCGGGTTGTCGTTGGCCCAGGCGGTGAGCGTCACGGTGGACTTGCCCGGCAGGGATTCTCTGGTGTCTGTGGGCAGGACGAGGGGCAGGATCAGGAACGCACTGGGCCAGGGCAGGGGGCGCTGCGCTTTATTGGTGGCGGTGCTGACGGCGCTGGCCAGGAGGTAGGCGCCGAAGGCGGGGTTGAACAGCGCCTGCGCCTCCGACACGTTGCGGTGGGAGTCGCTCGTCACTGTTCCTGCGTTTCGTCGGGGTGCTTGCAGCGGTTCTGGTAGTCGGGGTGCCAGCCGAGCTGCCGATCGGGCTGCGCGGTGTCGGCCTGGTCGGACAGGCCGTGGGTGCTTCCTTTGCCGACCCAGGGCGCGGTGACGGTGCCGGGGCGCAGCGGGGTGTCGGCGACGCGGTCCATGGTGGCGTCCAGGATTTCCTGCCCGATGGCCTGGCGCTCCTCTTCGCCCGTGTCATCGGGGATGCGGCGGGTGCGGCGGCGGAAGGCGGTCTCCCACTCGTAGTGGAGCTCGCCTTCGTACTCGTCGAGCCGCTCCGGGGTGATCTTGAAGGTGCGCAGCCATTCGGAGCGCTGGGCCCGTGCGAGGTGGTAGTCGCGCAGGTGCATCGCCACCTCGGAGTCGGGCAGCCCGATCCACCGCATCTGGGCGACGACCAGGCGGTCGCTGTAGCCGGCGATCTCCGCCTCGGTGAGGTTGCGCAGGGTCTCGGTGATCGGCAGGTGCTTGCCGGTGTAGCGGCCGGTGACCTCGTCGCGGCGGCACATGAGTTCCTGGGCGCTGACGGAGGCGCGCATGTGCTGGGGGTTCTTGCGTTCCAGCAGTTTGACCGCCACGCCGTACCACCACCCTTTGATCTCCTCGAGGGCGGCCTGAGCGTGGTCGCTCGGCGTGATCCCCAGTTCTTTGGCCAGACTAGGGTCGAGGTCTGACATCAGGGGGGCGCCGTCGTTGACGGTGATGGCACTGACGAGTTCCTGGCGCCGGGCCGGGGTGAGCCTCATGAACAGGCGGCGGTCCTTGGCTGTGGTGTCGGGCCCTTTCTCATCGCTGGCGACCTGTTCCATGCGCTGCAGCGCCTTGGCTTCGTCCCGGTCCGGGCCGGCGCCGACGTAGTGGAAGAAAGTGTCCCGCGGTGCGGTCTGGGTCGAGACGAGGCGCAGGATGGGCATGGCGGCGCCCGAGGGTTCGGAGAGCTTTTTGAGAGCGTCGATCCAGGACCCGACGGAACGCCAGAAGTCTTTCCCGGTCTCGCTCAGCGGGCCGGCGGCTTCGCGGTGCTTGGACTGCAGGAGCTCCCGTGGCGTCTTGTCCGGGTCGAGCAACTCGATGTCGTCGAGGAGTTCCATGCGGATCTCGGCAGTGGGGTCCTGCCAGCTGCGGCGGGCGAGCTCGAGCAGGGCGAGCTCGCACTGGTAGAGGTACCCGGTCATCTGCCCTGCCGCCGAGTGCGACCTTGCTCGTGCCACGTTCCCCACTACTGATCGTGCTTGTCCGAGCGGCGCGAGTCCCACCCCTGTGACGGACCGCACCAGATCAGCGCCCTTGGGGCTGTTTGGTCTGGTGTGATGCGCTGTGCCGCTCCCCTGCGGCACAACGTAGCACCCGCCGCGGCGTCGCCGTCAGCCTTGAAAGGATCGCCGTCCGTGATCTTCGGCCGCTGTGTGGTGAGCCTGGTTGCAGGTCTGCCGCCCAGAGACCGCTGCGCTGCCCCTTAGCCGAGGGTGGCTCGCCGTTGTTGCTGTGGGCTTGCTGTAGACCGTCTTCCTATGACCGCGCCACAGGTGTGCTGGCAGGGGCGTGCCCCGCCCCTCTGGGGTGAGCTGCGGTGAGAAGCGTCGATCGCTTAGCGGACTCTCGGTGGGACCCGGGGGTCCGAGGGCCACAGCCAGTCGTTGGGTCTCCCGGCTCATGGGACGCCACCGGTTTGGCGAGGGCCGATGGGGGTGGCATGCGCGGGGTGGTGGGGTGGTGTTGCGGACGTGGATCGCCCCCATGTTCGGATGCCCGTGGCTTGCCGCTCGCCCTGGCGTCGCGGTCGGAGGCGTTCGCCCGCCGCGTGTGCAGGGGGCTTTCGCATTCGGGGAGGGCGAGCGGGGCATAGGGTGTGGCGAGGGTCGGGCGGTGCGGGTGGGCCCTTGGGGCGGGAGCGTGATCGGCGGGTGGACGAGGCGGGGTTTCGCCGAGCGGGTATCCCGGCGAGCGCGCACAAGGAACGCGCGAGCTATCACGTCCTGGGGCTTGTGGCCAATAGTGCGGGCTGCCAGCTGCAGGATCCGTGGCTCGACTACGACTGTCTCGACACGACGGTGCTGGGTTCGGGGCCGCACTCTCGGCGCGGTCCCCGGTTCGACGTCCAGCTGAAGTGCACCAGCAGCGTCCACACGGCGAGGCCGCTCACCAATGGCGACTACGCGATGAGGCTGCCGGCCGACCAGTACCTGAAGCTACGGGAACCGGGTTACGTGCCGGTGCGGCTAGTGGTGATGATCCTCCCAGAGGGAGTAGAGGTTCCGCAGGTCAGGAACGACGGAAGCTCCTGGGCCCTGGACGGTTTCATGCTGTGGTCCGACCCAGAGGACTGGCCCGTGCTTGAGCCTGGGAGGAAGTTCGGCAGAGTGGTTCTTCCGCGGGAGAACGAGTTCACCCCGGAATATGTCAGAGATCTGATCAAGCGCCTGGGCAACGGAGGTGGGCGGTGAAGCTGGACAAGCTGGACACTGGGGCCTTCCGGCCTCTGGTTCCGTCTGTCTCCGTCGCGATGATCTCGGACTTCCTTCATGAGGCCGGATGGGTGCTGGCCGACGAACGTGAAGGACTAGCGGAGTACTGGCTGTCTCCCAACACGGAAGCCGATGGGACGGAGGATGACGCCTATCTCCTGCCGCTGAACGACGGGATGCGCGACTACGACCGCAGGCTGGCCGAGCTGCTCGCGGGATTGGCCGACTACTTCGGTGATGACGCCTCGCAGCTTCTGCAGCGGATCAGTTCCGTGGACTGGGACACACTGCTGTTCCGCGTAAACCCTGTCGGCCCCGGCGAGTCCGTGCCGCTTGCCGAGGCGGCGAGCGTCCTCGCCGTGGGCTCGGAGATGCTGAGGCTGTCGGCCCTCTACACGGACAATCCCGAAAGGACCGGATGGGGCAGTCGCCGCAGTGCCAACGTGGCGGACTATCTGCGCGACGGAGTGCGGCTCGGCCACACCCGGCAGGGCAGCTTCGTCTTCCCTGTGATGTCTCGTACCGGGCCGTGGCAGGGGTCCCTGCCGCCATTCGGACGGCAGGTCATGATGAACCTCGCCGCAGCGCTCGACCGTGTTCATCGCTGGGCCAGTCCCGGTGCCCACGAACGTGAGGGTATGCCCCCGTTCGAGACCGCCGTTGCAAAGTCCTTGCGCCCGCTTGCACGAGCCGGAGACCTGTCGCTTCATCTGTCGTTCCAGTGGGCCGCAAATCCGCCCGCAGCAGAAGACATCCGAAACAGTTCCCTGGTCTTCGACGTCTCCGCCATACGGACACTGGACAGACGCGTACAGCAACCTGCAAAGGCCCTGCCGCGCAGCACCCAGGACGACCTGCTGGCGCCGGCAGGGACCGCTCTGCGGTCTCCTCTCACCATCACGCGCCGGCACCCGGAACAAGAGCTCACCGGCGAGGTCATCGCCATCGGCGTGGACGACCGGAATGCGGCCCGAGGGGAGAACCCCTACTTCATCGTGCTCCGTGTTAGGGAGAACGATTACGTCATGGCGGTCAACCATGACGAGCATGACTACGCGCTCCGCGCACGCGCGGACGGACGGGGGGTCACGGCCAGAGGGGAAGTCACCATTCGTGAGGCTGGGGCAACGATCCAGGGATCTCTGGTCCGGGACCAAACTCCATCGCTCCCACGTCGTCCCTAGGATGCACGGGCGCAGCCGAGAAATTGCTGATACCCGGCACCCGCGCCGACGATCTGTACGAGGTATGCGGTCAAGCAGCACGTGGCGCGAAATGGCGTCGCGAGTACGGAATCGACGCCCTGCTGCGAACAGTGGGCCGCGGAGCGGGCAAGCACGCCACCCACCATCCCGGCAAGACGCCTTACCTGATCGGCAGTGTCCAGGACGCTGTACGCGCCCGGGAACGCACACCCTGCCTTCGCCCGCACATCACCACTGCCAGCAGCCCGCAGCAGTGAACAGCAGCACCTCCTCGCCGGCGCCTCCTACGTCAATGCCTTCACCGAAGGTACTTTCACCATCTGCTGCAGCCCATGGCCCGAGCAACTACACCGACCGCCCATTGCCACCGACGCCTGGCTGGGCTCGGCACTCGCGGACCCGGCTTGACCGCCGCCGAGTGGGTGGTAGACACCGACAGAGCGCCCTTCGATGGATCTACCAACTCCCCGCCCGGCGCATGAGGACAGCGGAGCACGTGACACTGCTGTGTGGCGGGAGCCACGAAAGTTGCAAGCCTATGGCGGTCATCACGGGACGTCGTCACGGCACGCTCTGCCGCTTCAGCCCTCCAGTCACCCCGTGCATGTCCGAGACCGGTCCTATGCTGATGACGTCTTGACCCGATGAGGCTTCGTCCCAGTCACTGTGCATGGGATGGAAGCGGAAACAGAGGTTCCGTGTCGGAGTCGTCCCTCGGCCCACAGGCACAATCCTCGGCAACGGCTTCAGGTGAACGGGCCGTTGCGGCCGCGGGCAGTATCACCACCGCTGTAACCGGCGACGGGAACGTCGTCATAGCTGGCGATGTGAACGTCATCAACTGTTACATGCTCTTCGGCGGCGCCGAGAAGGATGGACCAGGGCCGGCAGCGGTGGCGGCGATGCCTCAGCCTCTGGCCGCAGCCAGGGGGAAAGTAATCGTTCCTGTGCTTGTCGGCATCGTGAACTGGGTGGGCCAGGACGTCTCGCTGCATCCCGGCCCACGCCTGGTGCGTTCCTATGTCGAACACGCCCTGCGCCAGGTAGGCACCGACGGGGTGATCGCCTACGGCCAGGAGCTCGACAATGGCGACACATTGCTGTTGTTCACTGGCGCCGATGATGTACGCGCGCTCGGAGCGCTCCTGCTTCGCGAGCTGGATCAGCTGATGGCGACAGACTGGCAACGAGCCACACGCAAGGAGGGCTATCTGCTGCCGCAGGTACGACTGATGCTGCATGCCGGGTTCGGGGAGTTCGACGGCTCCAGCATCTCCAGTCCGTCACTTGTTGATGCCCTGCAGTCGCACTCCAGGACCACGGCGATGAACGACGCATACGCCGGGGACGCGGTCGGTGTGGTGGCACTGGTCACGCGTGAAGCCTTTGATGCCGAGGTCTACAGGCTGTATTACGGCGAGAGGCAGCGCTGGCTTTCGTTCACACAAACGATGCCCGGTGCTCCCAGTCTGGACTTCTGGTCCCGCGGCGCGCTAGGCGTGGAACGTCGCGAGCCGCCTGCCGACACATGATGCGGCCGGACCCAGGATTCGCAACTAGGTTGCTTGGCAGTAGAGATGAGCAGGAGTGGTGATGCTGACAGGTTGGCGCAGGGGCGTGTTGTGGACGGTAGCGACGGCTGCTGGTCTGGTCGTTGTGGGTTTGACGCTGCTGCTGTGGCTGAAAGGTCTTGGGACCGCGGGGACGGTGGCGGGTTTCGTCGCTGATACCGCCGCGATCATCATCGTCGTCCTGACCGTGCGGGCGCTGTTGCTTCAATCCGGTCAGCAGCAGAATCACACTACGGCGTCGGGCCCGGGGGCGGTTGCGGCCGGTCGTAGCATCGGCAGGGCCGTAACGGGCGACGGCAATCAGGTATCGGGGCCAGCCCCGGCCGTTGCGCCGGGTGGTGCAGCGCCGGGTGGAGCGGTGGAGGCGTCAGGCTCGAAGTCGGTCGCGGCGGGTGATTCGATCGGTGAGGCTGTGACAGGCGACAACAACACGTGAGAGACAGCTGGAGCTCCATCGGCTGGGCGAGCGTGGGGGACGGGATCAGCGCGTGAAGTCCTGGCGGAGCCGTTTCGGCATCGGGTGGGAGAACAGGTGGTCCCGTAGCTCCCAGCAAGGTTCAGCTGAATCGCGTGAGGTGTCGGCGTCGGGTGACGGGGCCGTCGCGGTGGGCGGGGATGCTGGCTTGATCCTGAATGGGCACAACAACACGGTGCTCATGGATCCGGCGTACGGAGGGCCGAGAACGCTGGATGACCTGGCTGCCGCAGGTCGGGCCCGCATGGTGCAGCGCTGGCATGCGGCTGGCGTTCCGCTCGATGTGGCGTGCGCGTTCGCCGATACCCCACGGCTGGGATCCCTTCCCTCTGCGATGGTCACCTCGTCCGAAGGCCGTGTAGTGGTCCTGGAGGGTGGCTTTGGGGCGGGCAAGTCACTGGCAGCGGAGCGGAAGCACCAGCAGGACATCGCTGCGGCCCGCGCCGATGCGCAGGCCCCCATTCCTGTTCACCTCCACGCCAAGCACATTCAGGGCGGTGTGGTCGACGCGGCGATCCGGGCAGCACGTCCCATCGGTGATCCCGCAACACGTGGTGTCGCTCTGGTGGTGGACGGACTGGACGAACCCGGCCCGATCCGCGGCAAGGAATTGCTGGATCAAGGTCTCAGCTGGACCGCATCGACGGCCGGGCAGTGCTGGCGCATCCTGTTCACGGCCCGTCCCGGCCTGGAGCTGCACGACTCGGTTCGCCGGATCATGCCGGAGCTGGACGAGGATGAGACGGCCCTGCTGATCGACCGGCTCGGCGGGAACGGATCTGCCGTGGGCGGTCAGCCGGGCATGGTGCGCCAAGTGCTGCGTCGGCCGCTGTTCGCCATCATCGCAGCCGGCCTGCAGCGCAATCAGAGCCCTCTGCCAAACAACCCGTTGGTCTTCCTGCAGGCGCTGGTGACCCGGGCACTGCGCGATGCGGAAGAGGCCAAGGAGGAACGCGCCGAGCGGTTGCTTCAGCGGCTGGCCACGGAGTGTGTGAGCAATGCTGGTCTGGCAGCGGCCGCTGACGTGGGCAGTCCTGGCGACATGCACGCGCTGCTGGATACCCGACTTGTGGTACGTGTCGGCGAGCGACACCTGGCGTTCGCTCTACCCGTGCTCGAGCAGTACTTCGCTGGTCAGGCTCTGCTGACCGGCGGAGTACCTGCCGAGGTGACGCAGAACGTAGAGCTGCTGGACCGCTGGCGCTACGGGCTGGCCATGGCGGTCGCCTCGGCAGGCTGGGAGGCGGCACGAACGGTGCTTGAACCTCTGCTGCGCACCCAGCCGGGCATCGCGGCCTGGGCCGTCCACGAGGCCATCCCTCGCACTGTGCATGAGGGAGAAGGTCTGTGGCCGGATATGCCTGCCAGTCTGGTCAGCCAGCGCCTGCAGACGACACTTGAGGCCTGGCAACAAGGTCTCGGCCCGGCAGGTGACCTGATCTTCCTCTACACAAGATGGTCTGGTCCCGTCACGGTCGATGCCCGCCTGGAGGGCAACGAGCTGGGACTGCAAATCCTGCGTCGCCATGCCGACCACACGCCGGGACTCGCTATCCCAGTCTCCCATCGCTGGGCAGAGCCGCGTGAAATACGTCCCCTGGCGGCGTCGGCCGGGCCAGTTGCGGCGGACTACGCCGCCTGGCCCTGGCAGGAGACCCTGGGCATAGTCGCCTCGTACCTGCACACGCTGTGCGAGCGCAGAGACTTTGACCTGGCCGACTGCGACGCCTA
The DNA here is from genome assembly GCF_040643215.1 of Streptomyces sp. NPDC047315. NCBI lineage: Bacteria > Bacillati > Actinomycetota > Actinomycetes > Kitasatosporales > Streptomycetaceae > Streptomyces > Streptomyces sp. NPDC047315. Next base: position 30,090 of record NZ_JBEYTZ010000050.1, read on the forward strand.
CACAAAAGAGCGGTTGTGGTTGGCAAGCACAGGCCTGCTGAGACGTTCACGCCGGCGCTTTGCACCGCTGCAGGCAGACGAAGCGCATCAGGCCTTGCGCCAAAGCCTCTACTCCACGGGAAGCCTGCCTGTCCGGTCGAGCTACGGTCACCAGTTCAGCGGCCGACAGGCGGAGTTGCTTCGGATTGACGAGCAACTCGGCAGTGGTCAATGGGCTGGCGACAGCGGCATGCTTCACTACCCCTATGCTGTGCCCGACCAGGAAGACGGTCCCCACGTGCACTGGGTCTGGAACACCTACAGTCCTCCACAGCTCAGGCTGCGCACCGAGCAGGTCCTCACCGCTGCCGTTGAGATCTACACCGCGCTCGTCGACACCTGGTTCCCCCACCTCAAGCAGGTCCTCGGCCTGGCCAGCGCCTGCCCCGCCACTTTGGTCGCTGACCTGTACATAGCCCCGCCCCAGGACAGTGACTCCTACGAACCACCCCTCATGCGGCTCTCCCTCCGCCCCTCGACGGGCAGCTCGGTCAGCGTCCGTCTCGTGCCGTCAGAGGATGACCTCTACGCTCCGGTCCCACCTCTCCCACCCGGAAACGAGCCGACAAGGTCCCCATGGGCGCGCCCGAGCACGCCGGTCGTCAGCGAACCCGAAGTCTTCGACGATGCTCCCGCGACCGGCTATGCCTACGCCTGGCTCCACGAAGACCTGCACCGCCTGCATCTCACCGAACACGGACCACGAAGAACGAACTCTGGCCTGCCATAGCGCTCTTACGCGCGGCGCACGGCAGAGCTGCCTGTTACGGCACGCGGCGCTCGGGTAGCAGGCCCAGTTCACGTGCAGCGGCCAGGTCCTCGTACGCCGTGGTCCGTCCAACATGCATGCCGGGGCAGACGAGGGTCTCAATCACCTGGCGTGTGGAGAGATCGGCTGGTGCATCCCAAATGATCTGCGCGGTCTTCTCGATACGGGGCAGGTAGGTGCCCCACCATCGTGGCCCCGTACGGCGCCGGAGCTCCCTCACGAGGGCGATCTGCGGATCGGGCATAACATCGCAGAGCCTTCCGACAAGTGGTGGCCCCCATCCGTCGTCGATCCACTCCCAGCCCTCCTTGGTACTCCTGAAGGGGCCATAGGGAATCACGGACAGAGCGAGCGGCAGGGCGAGCTTGCGAGCAGAAGCTCGAATCCGGTCCTTCTCCTGGTCCGAAGTCACGCCGCCAACCGTGGTGGCGTTCTCTTGCTCGACGAACCCTCCGCGGTCGACCTCGAGCGCGACGCACATGTCCACGCCGGTGGCGCTGCAGCTCAGCCAGATGCGGAAGCGAGGCGGGAAGAGATGGCCAGCCACCTGTACCGGGCGGTCCTTGAACCAGACCTCGTCTCCGTCGTGAAGACTGGAAGGCTCAACGATCAGACCTTCCGTCCAGTACCGGTTCACTCGGCTCCCCCACCACGATTGCTGCGGAGCGCACCGATCAGCAGCAGACCAAGAGTTGTCGTCCCGGCGAACGCCACGGCGGCGTCCCGTACGGCCTTCGTGACCGGCTCGGAGTCGACCTGGGCAAGGATCACGGCTGCGGCAGCCGCAAGCAGCCCCACCAAGACAGCCACCAGTACGCGGTAGTGAGTAGGTTGCACGGCTCCACTCTCGGGGCATCGAGCCCGGCAATCCAGCGTTCCTTGGTCCGCAGAACACGGGACGGAAAGGCGGACAACTTCTGACCTGCAAAGATGTCCCTTCAACGTTGCCCCTGGGCGGGCGGCCGGGAGCTGCCGCGCAGGCTGCGGGGCTCGTAGGGTGTGCGGTGGGACGGCGTACGAGCCCGCCGCCTTCTTCGGCTGCCGCCAGTGCCTGGGCATTCCCCTCGTGGGGGCCTTCGCCTCCGGTTGGCGGTCCGCCGCGCGCAGGTGGTGAGAGGGACTTTTCGGTGCTGTCCAGCTCGGGGCGTTCTCGCCGGCGGTGTGCTTTCTCGCCTCGGCGCACGTGATGCGCCGATCTCGGTGACGGCGTCGAGCACGCCGGTGAACTTCCAGCGGTCAGCTGATCGGTGTCCTCAACCTCGCAGGGGCGGATCACCAGGCGGTGAATCTTGGCCGCCGGACGGCAGGTGCCCGGCGACATCTACCTCTGGGCATCGGCGGGCACCTGCTCTGCGTCACTGGTCGTTTCTGTCGCGGCCGAGCAGCAGGGCCAGGACCATGCGGGCCTCCTTCCTGCGTTCGGCGGACGGGTCGAGAACGGCCATCAGAGCGGTGGTGGCGACAGTCAGGCTGTGGGTGGCGATGACGGTGGCGCTGATGGGCTCGTTGATCAGTTCGAGCAGGGTAAGCACGGTTGGTCTCCTCACGGGTCGACCCCGCCGTTCATGGCGTGGTGAGGTGATTCGGCCTCGTCCGGGGAGTTTCCGGCGACGTTCGCTCGCGTTGCCGGGAACGTCTACGCTGGTCAGGGCCCGCATAACAGGTTTTCCGGCGAGTGCGTGGCCCGGATGGGGTGGTGGTGGATGGCAGGGCGGACGGCGGCCCAGGAGCTCGCGAGCGTGCTGGGTGGTCTCCACCTGAAGGCGGGCAAGCCGACTCTCCAGGCGCTGGTCCGTGCAGGGCAGCAGCAGGTTCCGGCTGTTTCGCTGAGCACGTCTTCGCTGGGTGCCTGGCTGAAGGGAGAGAGCGTTCCTTCAAACCGGGCAGCTGTCGGGTTCCTCTTCGGACACCTCACGGCACTGGCCCGCAGGAAAGGTGAGCCGGTCCCCGACGTCTCGTGGACCAAGCTGTGGGAGGAGGCCTGCGCGGAGAAGCGGGCTTTGCGCGGCGGGCGTCCGCCTCGCCCCCGTGTGGTGACAGCCGAGTCCCTCGCTGCCACTGAGGGACGGGGAACGCTCGTTTCGGCTCTTCAGGCTGCCGACGCGTGCAGCGAGTGGGAAGTACACCCCTCGGCAGTTGCAGCTTCCGGCGCAGGAGGGGCGCTGCCGTTGTACATGCGCAGGGCGCACGACGCCGCGGTGCGGCAGGTAGTGGCGCAGGCTGGGGCCGGGTCGAGCGGGATGGTGGTTCTGGTCGGGAGTTCGTCGGCCGGCAAGACCCGGGCATGCTGGGAGGCGGTGCAGGAGCTTCCGGCAGGGTGGCGGTTGTGGCACCCGCTCGTCCCGACTCCTGCCAAGGCGCTGGCCGATGCCCTGGAAGAAGGCGTTGCGCCGCGCACTGCGATCTGGCTCAACGAGCTCCAGCGGTACGTCGGGGAAAGCGCCGACGAGGAAGCGGAGCGGGTGGCAGCGGGCCTGCGCGCGCTGCTTCAGGATCCAGAGCGTGGTCCTGTCCTTGTCCTGGCGACCGTCTGGCCGGAGCACTGGACCGCGATGACCGACCGTCCCTTCATGGGTGCTGACCGCTATCCGCAGGCACGTGAGCTGCTTGCGGGCCGGGCCGTCCACGTGCCTTCTTCCTTCGACCAGCCCGTAAGCGACGACATACGTGCGGTCGGTGCACACGATCCGCGGCTGGCAGAGGCGATGGAGCGGGCGGCGGACGGCCAGATCACGCAGTATCTGGCCGGTGCTCCTGCTTTGACCGACCGGTATCACACAGCTCCGCCTGGCGCGGCCGCGCTGGTCCGGGCCGCCATGGACCTCTCCCGCCTCGGTGGAGTGTCGCGGATACCGCCGGGATTCCTGGAAGCAGCCGCGGACGGGTACCTGAGCGACAGCGAGTACGACGCCCTGGGCGAGGACTGGTTCGAACAGGCCCTTACCTACGCGACCACGCCGTTCCGCGGCGTGCGGGGCATGCTCAGCCCGGTCCGCACCCGCCCTGGCGTCTCCGACAGCACACCCCGGTTCCTGCTGGCCGACTATCTGGACCAGACGGGTCGCAAGGAGCGCCGGTACGCCGCTCCCCCGGCATCGTTCTGGCAGGCGGCACGCCGGCATCTGGATGAGCCTCAGGTACTGACATCGCTGGCCAGGGCGGCTCAGGCACGATGGCGTGATCAGGAGGCGACGCTGCTCTATCAGCAGGTCCTCGACAGCGGTGACACGCGTTCCGCTCTGAGCCTGGCCTGGTTGTGGCAGCAGCGCGACAGGCCCGAGGAAGCCGCACAGGTCCGCCGGCAGGCAGCCCTCGCAGGCCATGTGGAGGCTCTTGAGGAACACCTGCGGGAGCTGGTGGACGCAGCAGATCTGACAGGTGCCGAGGAGGTGCTGCGAGAGGCGGCGGACAAGGGTGTGCCAGCCGCTCAGCTCATTCTGGCCAGGGCGTTGGAGGAAGACGACCAGCTTGACGAGGCTGCCCGCTGGTACGACGACGTGGCCCGGTGCGGTGATACGGAGGTGCTGCGTGCGTATGCGAGTGACCTTCGGTCCAGAGGTGACCTTGACCGCACCCGCCGCATCCTGCAAGCGGCAGGAGACGGCAAAGCGGTACGTGAGCTTGCCTTTCTCGCGGCCGAGTCCGGTTCTGCGGAGGAGGCCGAGAAGGCTGCCGTGGAGGCATTCGCGTACGGTGAGACGCGGCCGCTGCACCTGCTCGCACAGAAGGCAGTCGCCGAGGGACAGTCTGCGGACGGAGTCCGGTACTACCGCCATGCTGTCCCCGTGATGGAACGCCGGCGCCGGCTCCGTTCCACGCAGGGCGGTCTCATCGATCTCCTGGCTGGTCCAAGGCCCCTGACGGACTTCATCAACCCCAGCGAGCTGCCGATGCCTTCGGGCGAGACGTGGGCTCTGCGTGAACTGGTGGCCCTCCTGGACGAGGTTGAGGGGCAGCAAGCAGGCGACAAGGCCCTGCGCAGCGCCGCTGATGGCGGAAACCGGTGGGCCCTGGAGATGCTCATCCGCCGCCTGCACGAGCGGGGAGCAGAAAGGGACGGTGAGGCGCTGCTCATGGAAAGGGCGGCCGAGGGCGAGCTGTGGGCTCTATGGACACTGGCCCACCGTGCCCGCCACGATGCGACCGCCGACAGGGCCCAGGCGCAGGCCCTGCTGAAGAGCGCGGCTGCCGCGGGCATCGCGCAGGCTTATGCGGCCATGGTCGAGGACTCGGAGAACGCCGGCCTTACGGAAGAAGCCGACCAGTGGGCCCTGCGTGCCGCAGCCGGCAACTACACACAGCCACTGTGGAACTTGATCCGGGAGCGGGAGAAGACCGGCAGCTTCGACACGGCCGAACGGCTGGCCTGGCACGCGGCCGCCTCCCTCGGGACCTCGGTCGTGCGGCAGCTGGCAGAGAAACGGAACGCGGACGTGGCAGTGCCCTTGCTGTGGCGCGCCCACGAAGCGGGCATGCCCTGGGCTCCCGGCATGCTCGCCATGCGTCTGGAAGCCGCCGGAGAACACACGCGGGCTGAATCCCTCGCCCGGATCGCCGCTGACACCGGCGACAGAGAGCCTCTTGAGGTTCTGGCCGGGAAACGGGCATGTGACGATCCCGGCGGCAGCTGGAGGGCGCTGCTGGCCAACGGCCTGACGGCACAGGGCACAACCGCGCCTCCCTGGTGAGATGAGAGGGCCGGCAGCCGCAGGTTCGGGCCCGCGACGAGCCTGCCGCGCCTGGCTGCGGACCTCCCCGGCGAGAACTCCGGCATCGCGGTTGGGTTCGGCCGACCGCTCGGGTCAGCTGGCTGGCAATGGAGTGGCCCGGGCGTTCTCCCTGACCCATCGCAGCTCGGCGCTGACGCGCTCCCCAGCAACTGCTTGAGGCGGCAGAAGCAGTGCTTGGCGACGTTGCGGACCTTGTAGGCCTTGGGTATTGGAAGTGGGTGGCCGTCCGCCAGCGGAACCGCGCCGCTTCCGGTTGGCGATCTGGTCGGCGCGTTCGGGGATGACAGCCCGGATTTCCCGCCCGCGCAGTCCGGCGCGGGTCGCGCGGCTGGGGCGAGCGCTACTGAGTGGTGACCAGATATCTGTGCGGGCGATCGGTGCGGCTGCGATAATGAGGAACGAGCAGCAGATGCGGCCGTGGGGGCAGGAGACGCACTCGGCCCGCCTAACAGGAACATGCCATCCGGGGGACCGTGCCGAAGAAACGCAACGCCGCCCAGCGCATCGGGGCGATCGGAGAGGACCGGTTCCGGCTCTCCTGCCAGGAGAACTTCATCATCCCCAACAAGGTCGAACACGACTTCGGGTTCGACTTCCTATGCCAGCCGGACCTGACCTCGGGCTTCGGCGGGATCGGACCGGTATCCGGAGTTTTCGTCGGCTTCAGCGTCCGCGCGACGGATCGGGACGACGGACGGATCAGGCTGAACCGGGCGGATGCCGAGTGCCTGCTGGCAGCCCAGTTCCCGACCGGTCTCGCCCTGGTGAAGCTGAACGGGCCGAAGTCCGCAGCCATCTATTTCCGGATGATGGACGCCGCCTTCATCGTGGAGCTGTCCCATTTTCTGGCGTCCGCCAAAAAGTCCACGCACTTCACCCCCAAGGACATGCGGCCCGTGGCGGAGATCCGGGACGCGATCGGTGAGGTCAGCGCCCCCGGCTACCTTGAGCAGGTGCGTGCCGACGCTGCCCGCAAGATTGCCGAACCGATCACCGGGCCAGTCCAGATCCAGATCCACCGCAATGCCAACAGCCAGGCAACCCTCATCACATCCCTGGACCTGTATGCATGGTTCGAGCAAGGAACACCCGCTGAGCAGGAGGCGCTCTACCTGGCCACCTTCGGCGAACCGGAGCGACGTGACCAGAGGATGCGCAAACTCGCGCTGAGCGGCAAGGTCATGGGGGGCCTGGCGCACCTGCCCCAGCCGTATGTGCTGGCCGGTTTCGTCATGGACCATCCCACCAGGGTGCGCGTCCAGACCACTCCCGCCTCCGCGGAACTACCGGTGCTGCGTACCGCCAACGAGCACCACTTCGGTTACGTCTACCCTGCGGGCTTCGCCCTGACCGTTTCCGCCCGGGTCGAGAAGGACGGTCAGCACGTGCACCTCATGCGGGCGCTCGCCGACCCGGACAGCGACGCTCTCCTTGCTGACCATCCGGTCCTGCTTGACTTCCTCACCACCTGCCACCCCGAGTCGGTCTTCCGTTTCGACAACGGCGACGGACTGACCCTCGATGTGACGTACTTCGATAGCTTGGGCGATCTGGCCCAGTGCGTGGCGGCCTACCGCGACGCCCAGAGCCTGGACGACTGGGACGCGGTGCCTGTCATGGTCAAAGACATGGCCAGCCCAGAATCCCGAAACTCCCTGATGTTCCTCGGCGCGGCAGCCGACCCGCAGACTCAGCCGATCCCCCGGGGACTCCTCCTGGCGGCGCCGGAGGTGGAGGAGAAGGACTGCGATACCGCTTCAGGGACCATTCACGTCCCGGTTGTCTGCAACCTGGTCGACTCCACCCTCGTCGCCTGGTTCTCCGGCCACGGATCCGTGCTGTTCCACGATGGTGATCTGTGCGGATTCAAGGTGCCCGCCTTCCACGTGGACACCATCGAGGTCCTGCCCCGGGTGCCAAGCCAGTCCCTGTTCCCCCGAGTCCTGCTCGGACCGCGGACGCTGATCTGCAACGAAGGACGGTGGCAGGAGAGCGACGCCGACACCGGGCTTTGGGCAGACGACGTTCGCCTTCGTTTCCAACTGGACTAGGTTCTGAGTGTTCAGACGTAGTGCCGGGGCCGGGCCAGGAGGGGACGCAGTGGGTACAGGCGAGGAGAGTGCCTTCTTCTCTGCTTTGCGGCGACTCGGCGCGATACATGGCAACTACCTCTCGCAGCGCGTGAGCCTCCGGGCTCTTTCTCGGGGTGCCGGGCGTGCGGCGACCACGATCGGGGCATGGCTGGACGGCAGCCGGTTTCCTCAGCAGATAAATTCGCTAGTCAAGGTGGTGGAGCAGTTACGTGCTGCGGCTGCTGCCGAGCGGTTCGAGTTGGCTGTCTGTGAAGCGCATCTCTTCGATCCATCGTGGTGGCGCCGGCAGCACGAGATGGTTGCCCGTCACCGGGCTGAGTCGGTTCGGATCGGAGTGCAGCGTTCTCAGGCGGAGGCCACGCTTGGTGAACATCGGGCAGGGCAAGCGGTAGGTCGTCCTCTCTCGGAGTTGGACCCGTTCGATCTGGAAGTCCACCACAGCATCGATTACCCCTTCACCTGGCTGCTCGATGACTACACCTTTGCCTACGCCCATGTCGAAGAGGCCGGCGCCGGTACAGAGAGGGCGGCATCCTTGCCTGCTCTCACTCGGTACATCCCCCGGGCGCACGATGAGCGTCTGCGTGAGCTGGTCGACCGCGCCAAGGAGGGGTACAGCGGGATAGCGATGCTCGTGGGCAGCTCGTCCTGCGGCAAGACGCGCGCGTGCTGGGAAGCCGTTCAGATGCTGGGGGACGACTGGCGGCTGTGGCATCCCTTCGATCCCACACGTCCTGAGGCCGCACTGGCCGACATCCAGAAGGTCGGTCCGCGAACAGTGGTGTGGCTGAATGAGGCACAGCACTACCTGATGCCCTCAACTGGCGTGCTGGGCGAACGTGTTGTCGCTGGCATGAGGGCGCTGTTGCAGGATGAGGCGCGTCGCCCTGTCCTGATCCTGGGCACCATGTGGCCCGAGTACTGGGACACGCTCACTGCACTACCCCGCGTGCAGTCGCCCGACGTGCACGAGCAGGCCAGAAAGCTCCTGGCAGGCACCAACATCCCGGTGGCCTCGTCCTTCTCCCCGGCTGAACTGGAGGCTGCCCAGCGTGACGGGTTTCATGATCCCCGATTGTTCTACGCCTCTCTGCGGGCCGCAGACGGCCAGGTGACACAGTACCTAGCAGGTGGCCCGTCCTTGCTGGAGCGGTTCCGCAACGCTCCTCCCGTAGCGCGAGCCGTACTGCGCGCAGCTATAGATGCCCGCAGGATGGGCAACGGCCTGGCCATTCCTGAGTCTCTCCTGAGGGAGGCCGCTCCGGGATACCTCACCGACCAGGAGTGGGATCAGAGCAGTGATGACTGGTTCGAAGAGGCGATGGCATACGGCGCGCGGCCCTGTCATGGGGCACGCGGGACACTGACCCGGATCAGGCCTCGGCCGGGGCAGCAGGCTTCCGCTACTGCGCACTACCGGCTCGCCGACTACCTCGAACAGCACGGCCGCGCAGCTTATAGCCGGACGGACCCTCCAGGCACGTTATGGGAAGCAGCTCTTCAGCACGCAAAAGACGAGGATCTTTTCGCCTTCGCCCGCTCGGCCCGCAGAAACACGAACGTGGACCATCTGGCGTTTGCTCTGAAGGCAGCCAGGGCCGGCGACCACGCGGCAGCATGGGATGCTGCCGAGACACTGAACAGCTCAGAAGACTTCGAAGAAGCCCTTGAGATGTATCAGGCTGCGGCAGCGAACCGTGCCTACGTCTTCGCCCGAAGGAAGGCAGCCGAACTGTTGCAGCGCTTGGGGCGCTTCGACGAGGCACTCGCCGAATACCGGGAAGCCGCCCTGCAAGGCCACCTCCCCTCCGTTTACACCACCGTGGACATACTGCTTGAGCGTGATCAACCCCAGGCAGCCGACTGGATCAAGCAACTGGTGGAGAATACGGATCTCGACATCCTCGATCTTGCGATTCCCCTCCTGCAGGGCGTCGATGAGGGTGCTGCCATCGACATCATCGGTTGGCTGAAGGACCTGGCTGATCGTGGACGCCCCGGAGCTCTGGGCCGTGCGACCGACTTGATGCAGCAGGCAGGCCAGATCGAAGAGGCTGTGGCCTGGCTCAGAAATCTGGCCAGAAGGAACTATCTGGGAGCTGAACTCCTGCTGGCTGAGGTCCTGGAAGAGGACGGCCGGATCGAGGAAGCCACCCAATGGTACCGGCAGGCAGCCAAGTCCGGCTATCCCGGCGCCCGCAGTGCGCTCAGGCGACTCACGCCCACTTCACGCGTCTCTGGATGAGCTGCTGGAGCGGGGCTCTTCGCGGTGTTGATGGTTGGATCCTGTCACCGGTAGGCGGCAACTGCGGCCAGGTAGATGCCCAGGCCGGTAGCGGCTGCGCCAGCGCCGGTGAGAAGCGCTTGGGGAACGCCGGCACCCGCGCGGTGGGCCAGCAGGCCGGCTGTGACGGCGATGTTGAGGGCGGTGGACATCGCCAGCAGTAGGGACAGGATCTGCACAGGGCTCATCGCGAGAACTCTCCATCCTTGTGCCAACCCCGGTTGGGCCAGGCGGAATAAGTCCGAAGGTGGCTGTCCAGAGTGCTGTCCCGCAGGAGTTCACCGCCGGGTTGGACACGTCGACTCCATGAGAGCCGGTCGATGCCGGTGCTTGATGCGCGACATCGTGTGTGCGGGCAGAGGTGTCCAGGGGCTGTGTGGACACTTGCAGGGCACTGCCTGGGGCATCGGGCCCTTCCCGCCGCGGCATCCGACGGCAGCGGCCGAAGGGGAGAGATCTCGGCTGTCGACCGCCGTATGTGCTGCGGTCAGGCAGAGCAGGATGTCCACGGCCAGGGACGAATAATGGTGCGCCAAACTACGAACATGAGAAGGATCCTTCTTATGCGTGCTGACCCGGGAGGTCAGTGTCTGCAGGAGTCCGAAGGGAAGGACGGCAGCGTGAGAATCATGCTCGACAACAACATCTGGTCCTATCTGGGGGATGAGCGGGCAGGGAAGCGGTTCAGGGCGCTTGCCCATTCCCTTGGACACCGTGTGGTGACTGCTCCGAGCGTCCTGCTGGAGGTGCTGCAGCATCCCCGCTCGGACATGCGGGCAGCCATCGTCCAGGCCATCACGACGGCGACGGACGAGCGGCTGCGTAGCGAGGCCGACCGGGAGGGCGAGGAAGTGGTCTCAGAGGTACGACGTCTGCACCCGGAGTGGCTGCGCTCAGTGCCTGACACCGGACGCGAGGCAACATGGCGCACCTACTGGACCAAGAGGGTCTGGCGGGAGGCTGTGGAGCAGCACGAACGATTGCGCGACGCGGAGCCGGCCCGGCGGACCGCACGTACGGTGCGGTTTCTCGTGGACAACCAGAAGGAGCAACAGGAGATTTGGCGCGAGGCCAAGTTCAATCTGCGCGACCTCTCCCTGATCACGATGTCCCCGAGTGAGGAGACGACGGCGGAGCAGCAGGCCGGATGGGCACCCGGCGAAAAGATCGCGGCATGGCGGCCGTACAACCAGGAGGTGTACTGGCGTGCTTTCTGGACGGGCCGCCGAGCAGTACTCACGCACGAGGACACCACCTACGCCGACTGGGTCGGCGCACGGGTGGACCTGCACGCCATGTGCGCCTCCCGGGAGGCATTCAACCGCTTCTGGTTGTACGAGGTGGAAGCGACCCACATGCCGCGCAATTGGCTCCGGTGGGCTGCCGACACCGTGCAGGCGGACATGAAGATCACCAACGGCAACCCAATCGATGTCCAGCACGCCGCCTACCTGCCAGACTGCGAGGTGTTCCTCACCGCTGACAAGAACTTCGTGCGAGTGCTCGACCGCATCGCGGAGCAGGCCCCGGTCCCCGTAGGGAGGGCCCACCGGGTCGCACCGGCAGCCCACGGCGGCATCGTGGAGGCAATTGAAGCCACACTGCGTGCCCTCTGAGGGCGCTCCTTGCTGTGCGCGGGTCTCCACAGCTGGCCACGGCTTCCGGAGGTACTGGCGCCACCGCCGGACGTACCTGCCCCCGGTTCAACCACTTTCAGGATTTGATCCGCGTTTCTGCTGTCGTAGGCAGATTATGGTTCAGCTGCTGCACATGGATGTGCTGCTCACTCCACTGGCAGCTCCTCGAGGGGCCCACCCTGCCGCGTCAGCACGCATGTCCGGCTCAGTGCGGCGCGCCAGGGTGTGTGCGGACAGGAGTGATGCAGGCGTGGCGGCAGGTTTGCGTACAGAGGATGTGTGGGCGGTGCCGCGGTACTGGCAGCGCAACATGGTCAGCCAGCTCCTGATCCCGGCAAGTTCTTTGAGTCTGGGCGAGGAATCCGGATCCCGATTCGTTCACAACTCTTTCGGGCGCTGGCCTGCCACGGCCAGCCAGGAAGACAGCCTGACCGCGCAGGTGTCTGGCGAGCTGGACGGCGAGGTGCAGTGGGTCGGGTCTCAGCCGCTGTCCACCCCGCAGGAGGTCCTGGACTCCTACACAGACGCCATCCAGTTGCACGATCTCGTACGAGAAGGCGGGCTGCGGCCGCCGCAGGCCGGCGCTCTGCATTCGGTCCTCGGCTACTGGTACTCGCAGCTGCCCGAACCAGGCCTGATCGTCATGCCGACTGGCACTGGCAAGACCGAAACAATGCTCACCCTGCTCGTGGCGTGCCGTCCCTCACGGCTTCTGGTGCTGGTGCCCAGCACAGCGCTGCGCGACCAGATCGCGGGAAAGTTCGAGTCACTGGGCATTCTGCAGAAGCAGGGCATCGTCGCCGCAGACGCGCTTCGGCCATGCGTAGGCCGGGTGACCCGCCGTTTCACCGACGCGGCTGAGGCACGGGAGTTCGCAGCGGCCTGCAATGTCGTCGTGGCCACACCGAGTGTGCTGAACTACTGCACCCCGGAAGCGCGTGAGGCTCTGCTGCGCGAGTTCAGCCATCTGATCGTCGACGAAGCCCACCATGCCCCGGCGTCGACCTGGACAAGCGTGATCCGCCGCTTCGAAGACCGGCGCGTGCTGCTGTTCACCGCGACCCCCTCCCGCGAGGATGGCCAGAAGATCCCCGGTCGGACGATCTTCCGCTACCCGCTTCGTCAGGCGCAGGCCGAGAACTACTTCACCCGCATCGACTATCAGGCAGTGCTGAGCCTGGAGGGTAACGACCGGAAAATCGCCGAGCTGGCCGTGCAGCGGCTGCGCACCGACCTGGACGCCGGGTACGACCACCTGCTCATGGCGCGCGTGAACACCCACAAGCGGGCCCGCGAGATCTGCGAGCTGTACCAAGGCCTCGCCGCTGACCTCGGTGCGGTCGCTCTCCACGACGGGCTACCTGCAAAAGACCGCAAGGCCGCACTGGCCGCGATGCACGACCGCAGCAGTCGCATCGTGGTGTGTGTGAATATGCTCGGCGAGGGATTCGACATGCCCCAGCTGAAGGTGGCGGCGGTACACGACGTCAAGAAGAGTCTGAGCCCGATGGTTCAGCTCATCGGCCGCTTCACACGCACCTCGTCGGCCTCCGCCCGTCCTCTCGGCAGCGCCTCCGTCTTCGTCGCACGGGATCCTGCGATGGCACGCTCACCCCTGCGTGACCTGCTGAAAGAGGACGCAGACTGGAATAGCCTCCTGCACGACATCACCGAGCAGAGCGCCACACGCGGCGAGGAGCTCAGCGAGTTCGACGCCTCGTTCGCCGGCGTGCCCGCCGATATGGCGGTGAGCACGCTGGAGCCGAAGATGAGCGCAGTGGCGCACCGAGCTCCGAGCAGCGACTGGGACCCGCAGGCCGCGCTGACTCTGTACGGCGAGGACCGCGTCTTGGGACAGACGGTGGCCACCGGCGCCGATGGCAAGGTCGCCTGGTTCGTCGTGGAACACCGCACCATGGTCGACTGGGGCGCCCCACAGTTTCTTGAGCAGATCGAGTACGAGCTGATCGTCATGTACTTCGACGACGAGCGGCACCTGCTCTACATCTATGGCTCCCACAAGAGAGGCGACTACAAGGAGCTGGCCAAAAAGGTCCTGGGCGGCGACAGCCTCCCAGTCAAAGGCATCGACACCTTCCGGGTCTTCGCCGGCCTGCAGCGGGTGGTCGCCACCAACATCGGGCTGCTGGACGCCCGCGGCCACTTCAACCGCTTCTCGCTCCTGGTGGGCAGCGACGTCTTTGAGGCGCTGAACTCTGAGGCCCGCAGGAACCGCAGCCAGACCCACATCATGGCCTCAGGCGTCGATGAAGGAACCAAGGTCTCCGTCTGCGCAGCTCTTTCGGGCCGCTTCTGGTCCATGCGAGCCGCACCCAGCCTGCTGGAATGGACGCAGTGGTGCGACGAACAAGGCACCAAGATCCTCGACGTCAGCGTAGACCTCGAGAACGTCATGGCCGGCTTCATCATCCCCGTCGACCAGACTGAACGTCCTCCGTTCCCGCTCCTCGGCTTGGAGTGGCCGTGGGAGTGGCGCGCCGGCACAGGCGAAGGCCCGCCGTTCACCGTCGGAAGCACGGCCCACCCTGTCACCGACATCGGCTTCCGCGTGGACGACTTCACCCCCGACGGGCCCTTCAGGTTCTCCCTGGTCTCCCCCACTTGGGAGGTCGCCTACAGAGCCGACTTCACCGACCAGGGGCTGGTCTACTCCCCCATCGCCGCCGACGCCGCGGTGAGATACAGGCAGACAACCGTTCCCGCCGCCGAGTGGATCAACAAGCACAAGCCCTACCTGTATCTCACAGGTGACCGGCTGCTCACCCCAGACAACCAACTCCTCGAACCCCGCACCGACCTGCCGCCCTTCGACCTGTCACTCCTGAGCCCATTGAGCTGGAGCGGAGTGGACATCAAAGTCGAGTCCATGGGACCCGACAGACTCCCCCACTCGATCCAGCACTACATGTCCCTCCACCTCAATGGGCGAGAAGACTTCGACATCCTCCTCGACGACGACGGCGCCGGCGAAGTCGCCGACCTTGTCGGCATCACCGCCAACGACACCGACATCACCGTCACCCTCGTGCACTGCAAGTACTCGTCCGAGCCATCGCCCGGCGCCCGCGTCGGCGATCTGTACGAGGTCTGCGGCCAAGCAGCCCGCGGCGCGAAATGGCGCGAGTATGGCATTGACGCACTGCTGCGAACACTCGACCGCCGCGCGGGCAAGTACGCCGCCCGCCATCCCGGCAAGACGCCGTACCTGATCGGGAGCATCCAAGAGCTGTACCGCATCCGCGAACGCGCACCCCACCTGCGCCCTCACATCAACACCGTCATCGCCCAACCCGGACTGTCAGCAGCAGTCTGCAGCAGCGAACAACAGCACCTCCTCGCCGGCGCCCACTCCTACGTCAAAGCCCTCACCGGCGGCACATTCACCGTCCACTGCAGCCTGTAGACCAAGCATCGATACAGCTGATCATGACCAGACCACGGCGATCGACGGAGATTGCAAGCCTCTGACCTGCGCAAACATCCAGCTGTCATAGGAGTCTGCACGAGATCGACCTGGCCTTTCGTCACTGCTGTCAGTGCCAGTACGTCACCACTCGACAGTAAGAACTCGCAGGTCACCCGGGCTACACCACTGACATCCAGGTGACGATTCTTCACTGACAGCCTCACGCAGACCATCAGCCGCTCCGCGAACAAAGTGAAACCGCC
Organism: Streptomyces sp. NPDC047315; assembly: GCF_040643215.1. Classification (NCBI taxonomy): domain Bacteria; kingdom Bacillati; phylum Actinomycetota; class Actinomycetes; order Kitasatosporales; family Streptomycetaceae; genus Streptomyces; species Streptomyces sp. NPDC047315. Next base: position 45,332 of record NZ_JBEYTZ010000050.1, read on the forward strand.
CATAAGCGCGACGAGTTCGTCTTGCTTACCCAAGGCGGGGAGGCGGCAGCAACCGGATGGATGCGCCGGGATTCGCCCCCCGTCAGGGAAGGTCACTCTGGCGCAAGGTTCCTGTTCCTCTATGCGAATGACTGGCCTAGACCAAGGCGAATAGCCTACCCAAATCAAGGATCGGACAGGGATTTCCCCCGCCCCTGTCTAACCGGTTGCTCGTGCCGAGACGCGTTGACTTGAGGCGGAAGCGAACAAGTTCGCCCGGATCGGTACAGCTGACCGCCCTGGCACTTCTCATAGGGCATGGCTCGGGGACACGAGAGGTTGGTCGGAGAAAATTGCAGAAGATAAAGGCTAGTCGCGCACTTACCGGTCCGGTGTTGGGAGTGCTGCTAAGGGCTGTCCCGTAATCCCTGGCGGGCGCGCGACGACAGCTACGGCGCCTCGCTGCGTTGTCGGAATCACCACATACATCCAGTATGCGGTG
>NZ_JBEYTZ010000051.1:0-38060 GCF_040643215.1 Streptomyces sp. NPDC047315
ACTACCTGACCGGCACGCTCTTCCACTCCGTCGCGCTGGTCACCTGCTCGCCCAACCGCACCGACCCCGCCCTCCCCTGCCCGCTGAAGGGGGACCCGTCACTTGCCTGCCGGCTGGGGCCAGGGAGTTTGGGGGCGCGGGGAACTGCGCGACAAGCCACCTACTGCTCGCAGAGGCCGACCTACGGATGTGGCTACGGCGGGGTTGCCGGGGCGCTGAGAACCCACCACGCCCTCCGGGGCGCGGGAACAACGCTTGCGCGGGGCGATCGCGGGTTGCCGGGGCGCGGGCGGGTCGGGTTCGGGGGCCGCGTGGGTGAAGTGGCGTGGCGTTCACTCGGAATTCGTGTGTCCGACGCTCCGAGGTGCCAGCCTCTGGGTCCTTGCCAGGAAGGACTCAAGAAGGGCGGGGTGCGCACATGGAGAGCGGGCCGGCGATCTTCGCGGGAGTGGCGTTCGGGCTGTTCGGAGCCGCGCTGCTGGTGTGGACGGGGGTGCGGGTCGCACACCGCGCACCCGTCGCGGCCGGGGTGAGCCCCACCGCGGCCGTCGCCCTGACGGCGCTGTCGGGCGCGGCTTCGCTCGCCCTCGGGCTGTGGTGCCTGAGCCGGGTGTGATCACGGGGCGGCCCGCACGAAGTCCGCGGCACCCGCCGCTCCGAGCCCGCCGGTCCGTTCCGCCCGCCCCGCGCCCCGCCCGCCCCGCCGCTACGCTTCGGCCGTCTTGCGAGCGCGTCGACCACGCCGCGATCGCCCCCGAGTACCCCTCCCCGCGGCCCCTGACCAGCCGCGTCCGCGCCCCCGCCGCCGCCCGACCGGCGCACCTTCCCCGTACGCCACACCGGCCCCCGCGCCGCACCCGAGCGGCCCCTTCCGGGCCCGTCGGCGACGCCGTCGCGGCAGCCGTCGGACCCCCGCGACCCGGGCTTCCCGCGCCACCGGCGTGTCGGTCCGGGCGGCAGGAACGGTCGGACTCGGGTTACCGTTCGAGTGGCCGTTGTGGGCTTTCGCCGTTTGACACGGGGGCGGGTTGTACCGTCACACTCCGCAGCGGCGGCAGCACCACGCAGCACGACACCGCACCACACCGCGCCACCCGGCCGCACGCGACCCCACCCGGGGCCGTCGAACCGAACACCGACCTCGACCGGAGAGAAGAGCGAAGTTGTCCCCGACCAGCGAGACCGCGCGAGGCGGTCGCCGACTCGTGATCGTCGAGTCGCCTGCCAAGGCGAAGACGATCAAGGGCTACCTCGGCCCCGGCTATGTCGTCGAGGCGAGCGTCGGGCACATCCGCGACCTCCCCAACGGCGCCGCCGAGGTGCCGGAGAAGTACACGGGCGAGGTCCGTCGCCTCGGCGTGGACGTCGAGCACGACTTCCAGCCCGTCTACGTCGTGAACGCCGACAAGAGGGCGCAGGTCAAGAAGCTCAAGGAGCAGCTGGCCCAGTCCGACGAGCTCTATCTCGCCACCGATGAGGACCGCGAGGGCGAGGCCATCGCCTGGCACCTCCTGGAAGTCCTCAAGCCCAAGGTTCCCGTTCACCGGATGGTCTTCCACGAGATCACCAAGGACGCGATCCGCGACGCCGTCGCCAACCCGCGCGAGCTGAACCAGCGGATGGTCGAGGCGCAGGAGACCCGCCGCATCCTCGACCGCCTGTACGGCTACGAGGTCTCGCCGGTCCTGTGGAAGAAGGTCATGCCGCGGCTGTCGGCCGGCCGCGTCCAGTCCGTCGCGACCCGGCTCGTCGTGGAGCGGGAGCGGGAGCGCATCGCGTTCCGCTCCGCCGAGTACTGGGACCTGACCGGCACCTTCTCCACCGGTCGGGCCGGTGACCCGTCCGACCCGTCCACCCTGACCGCCCGGCTCGCCGCGGTCGACGGACGGCGCGTCGCCCAGGGCCGTGACTTCGGCTCCGACGGGCAGCTCAAGTCCGGCTCCGGCCAGGTGCTCCACCTCGACGAGGCGAACGCGCGCGCGCTCGCCGCAGCGCTCGCCGACACCCGGTTCTCGGTCCGCTCCGTCGAGTCCAAGCCGTACCGCCGCTCCCCGTACGCGCCCTTCCGCACCACGACGATGCAGCAGGAAGCCTCCCGGAAGCTCGGCTTCGGGGCGAAGGCCACCATGCAGGTCGCCCAGAAGCTGTACGAGAACGGCTTCATCACCTACATGCGTACGGACTCCACCACGCTGTCCGAGACCGCGGTCACCGCGGCGCGGGCGCAGGTGACGCAGTTGTACGGGCGGGAGTACCTGCCCGAGAAGCCCCGCACCTACGCGGGCAAGGTGAAGAACGCGCAGGAGGCGCACGAGGCGATTCGCCCTTCGGGTGATCGTTTCCGCACCCCCGGCGAGACCGGGCTGACCGGCGACCAGCTCCGGCTGTACGAGCTGATCTGGAAGCGGACCGTCGCCTCCCAGATGAAGGACGCCGTCGGGAACTCCGTCACCGTCAAGATCGCGGGGACGGCTTCGGACGGCCGCGACGCCGAGTTCACCGCCTCCGGCAAGACGATCACCTTCCACGGCTTCATGAAGGCGTACGTGGAGGGCGCGGACGACCCGAACGCCGAGCTGGACGACCGCGAGCGCCGGCTGCCGCAGGTCGGCGAGGGCGACCGGCTGTCCGCCGAGGAGATCACGGTCGACGGCCACGCCACCAAGCCGCCCGCCCGCTACACCGAGGCGTCGCTGGTCAAGGAGCTGGAGGAGCGCGAGATCGGTCGCCCCTCCACGTACGCGTCGATCATCGGCACGATCCTCGACCGCGGTTACGTCTTCAAGAAGGGCACGGCCCTGGTGCCGTCGTTCCTGAGCTTCGCCGTGGTCAACCTGCTGGAGAAGCACTTCGGCCGGCTCGTCGACTACGACTTCACCGCGAAGATGGAGGACGACCTCGACTGCATCGCGCGCGGCGAGGCGCAGGCGGTGCCGTGGCTGAAGCGCTTCTACTTCGGCGTGGACACCGACGCCAGCGGCGGCTCGGCCGCGGACGCAGGCAACGGCGACGGCGACCACCTCGGCGGACTGAAGGCCCTGGTCACCGACCTGGGCGCGATCGACGCCCGGGAGATCTCCAGCTTCCCCGTCGGCAACGGCGTCGTGCTGCGCGTGGGCCGGTTCGGTCCGTACGTCGAGCGCGGTGAGAAGGACGCGGAGGGCCACCAGCGCGCCGACGTGCCCGAGGACCTCGCGCCCGACGAGCTGACCGTGGAGTACGCGGAGGAGCTGCTGGCCAAGCCGAGCGGGGACTTCGCGCTGGGCAAGGACCCGGCGTCGGGCCACGAGATCGTGGCGAAGGCGGGGCGCTACGGCCCGTACGTCACCGAGGTGCTGCCCGAGGGCACCCCGAAGACCGGGAAGAACGCGGTCAAGCCGCGGACCGCGTCCCTCTTCAAGACGATGTCGCTGGACACCGTCACGCTGGACGACGCGCTGCGGCTGATGTCGCTGCCGCGGGTGGTGGGCGCCGACGCCGAGGGCGTGGAGATCACCGCGCAGAACGGCCGCTACGGCCCGTACCTGAAGAAGGGCACGGACTCGCGCTCGCTGGAGAGCGAGGACCAGCTGTTCACGATCACGCTGGAGCAGGCGTTGGCGATCTACGCCCAGCCCAAACAGCGCGGTCGGGCCGCGGCCAAGCCGCCGCTGAAGGAGCTGGGGACCGACCCGGTCAGCGAGCGGCCGGTGGTCGTCAAGGACGGGCGGTTCGGCCCGTACGTCACCGACGGCGAGACGAACGCGACCCTGCGGACCGCCGACAGCGTCGAGACGATCACGCCGGAGCGCGGTTACGAGCTGCTGGCCGAGAAGCGCGCCAAGGGCCCCGCCAAGAAGACGGCGAAGAAGGCCGTGAAGAAGGCCCCGGCCAAGAAGGCGCCGGCCAAGAAGACGACGGCGAAGAAGGCGGCGCCGGCCAAGAAGGCCGCGGCGAAGAAGACGACTGCGGCGGCGAAGAAGGCCGCTCCCGCGAAGAAGACGGCGGCGAAGAAGACCGCGGCGCGAGCCACGGACGAGTAGCGCCAGTGTGATGCGAAGGGCGCCCCGGCGTGTGTCGGGGCGCCCTTCGCATGTCGCACGCCCCCCGTGCGCTTCGGGCGCTTCAGGCGGCCGGATCCGGACCGTGGGTGACCGGTTCCGTACGTGCCGTGTACGCCGTACGCGTCGCGACTCGCCGACCCGCGCACATGTTCGGACGGGCCTTCGGGGAGCACGGCGCTCCGGATAGGCTGGGCGGATGACGCGAGCCGAGCAGCCACCCGAGCAGAAGGCGGTCGTGGGCACCGTCTCAGAGACGGCCTCAGACTCCGGCACACCCGCACCTGAGCCTGCACCCGGATCCGGATCCGGATCGGGAGCCGCTGCCGCACCGGAACCCGCGGCCGTGGACGACCTCCTCGCGGCCGACAGTCGCGAGCGGGCCCTGCGGTCCCTGTTGCGGGTGCCGTCGCTGCGGCGGCTGTGGCACGCGCAGGTCGTCGGCGGCGTCGGCGACGCCCTCGCCGTCCTCGTGCTGGTGCTGCTGACCCTTCAGGCGGCCGTCAGCGAGGGCACCTTCGGCGACGGGTACCGGGGCGCGGCGCTCGCCGTGGCCGCCGTGCTCGGCGTCCGGGTCCTCGCGACGCTGCTGTTCGGCGCCGTACTGCTCGGCCCGCTGACGACGCTCACCGCCGACAAGGGCCCGCTCGACCGCCGTTGGACGATGATCGGCGCGGACGGGCTGCGGCTCGGGTTGCTGGTCGTCGCGCCGCTGTGGATCGACTGGACGCCGGCGAACGCGCCCCTCATCCTGCTGGGCACGGTCCTCGTCACCGGCGCGGCGGAACGCTTCTGGACCGTCGCGCGCGACGGCGCCGCGCCCGCGCTGCTGCCCGCGCCGCCGCCGGAGGGCGCCGCCGTGCGCCCGCTGCCGGACCACCTCGACGCGCTGCGCCGGCTGTGGCTGCGCACGTCCTTCGCCGTGATCCCGGCTGCGGCGCTCGTCCTGCTCGTGGCGTCGCTCCTCGGGGAGTTGCTGGGTCAGGGCGTGGAGTGGTTCGCCACCCATCAGGCCGCCCTCGCCTCGTACGTCGCGGCCGGACTCTTCGCCGCGTCCGTCTCGGTGCTGTACTTCGTCGCGCTGCCCGGTGGGCAGACGCCGCGCCCGCGCTCGCCGCTGGAGGGGCTGCGCCGGCCCCTGGCGGCCGGCACCGCCGACGGCGGCCGGGTCACGGACAAGGGCCGGACCGGTGCCGTACCGCTGCTCGTGCTGGGGTGCGGGGCGGTCGCCGCGGCGATCTCCGCCGCCGTCGCCGTCTCCGTGCTGCACGCCTTCGACCTCGGCGGCGGGCCCACGGCTTACGCCCTGCTCGTCTTGGCCCTGACCGGTGGCACCGGCCTCGGCATCCGGGGCGCGTCGGCCGTCCTGCCGGCCCTGTCGCGCCGGCGGCTGCTGGCCCTCGCGCTCGCCGTGACCGGCGTCGCACTGCTGGCGGCCGGGCTGGTCCCGGACACCGCGACCGTGCTGTTCATCGCCGCGCTGGCCGGCTTCGCGGCCGGCGTCGCCGCGCACACCGGGCACGCGCTGATCGACCAGGAGACGGAGGAGTCCCGGCGCGGCCGGATGACCGAACACCTCCAGGCGGTCGTGCGCGTGGCCGTGGCCGGCGGTGCCCTGGCGGCGCCGCTGCTCGCCGCGGTCATCGGCCCGCACCGGCTGGCCGGCGGCGACGTCGTCTTCGCGCACGGCGGCGCGGCCTTCACGCTGATGCTGGTCGGCGCGCTGCTGCTGCCGGTCGCCGCGGTCGTCCTGGCGAAGACCGACGACCGGTCCGGCGTACCGCTGCGGCGCGACCTCGGCGACGCGCTGCGGCGCGGTGCCGACCCGCAGCAGGCCCCCGCCGACACCGGCTTCTTCATCGCCCTGGAGGGCGGCGACGGCGCCGGGAAGTCCACCCAGGTCGAGGCGCTCGCCGAGTGGATCCGGGCCAAGGGCCACGAGGTCGTCGTCACGCGCGAGCCCGGGGCCACCCCGGTCGGCAAGCGGCTCCGCTCGATCCTGCTCGACGTCTCGTCCGCGGGGCTGTCGAACCGCGCCGAGGCGCTGCTGTACGCCGCCGACCGCGCCGAACACGTCGGCTCGGTGATCCGGCCGGCGCTGGAGCGCGGCGCCGTGGTGATCTCGGACCGCTACATCGACTCGTCCGTCGCCTACCAGGGCGCGGGCCGCGACCTGTCCCCGACGGAGATCGCCCGGATCTCGCGCTGGGCCACGGACGGACTCGTTCCGCATCTGACGGTGCTGTTGGACGTCTCGCCGGAGGTCGCGCGCGAGCGGTTCACGGAGGCGCCGGACCGGCTGGAGTCGGAGCCGGTGGAGTTCCACCAGCGGGTGCGCGCCGGCTTCCTCACGCTGGCCGCCGCGGACCCGGGGCGCTATCTGGTGGTGGACGCCGGGCTGGAGCCCGCGGACGTCACCACCGCCGTGCGCCACCGGCTCGACCGCATGCTGCCGCTCTCCGAGGCCGAGGTGAAGGCGCAGGAGGAGGCGCGCAGGGCGGCTGAGGAGGAGGCCCGGCGCAAGGCGGAGGAAGAGGCCGCGCGCAAGGCCGAGGAGGAGCGACTGGAGCGGGAGCGCCAGGAGCAGTTGGCCCGGCTGCGCGCCGAGGAAGAGGCGCGCCGGAAGGCGGAGGAGGAGGCCGCGCGGCAGCGCGAGGCCGAACGCCAGGCGGAGGAGGCGCGTCAGCGCGCCGAGGAGGCCAGGCGCCTCGCCGAGGAGGAGCGCCGCAAGCGGGAGGCCGAGGAGAAGGCCCGCCTTGAGGAGCAGGAGCGGCTGCGCAAGCTGGCGGAGGAGCAGAAGCGGCTGCGCGAGGAGGCCGAGGAGCGGCGGCTGGAGAAGCAGCGCAAGGCGGAAGAAGCGCTGCTGAAGGCCGAGGAGGCGCGGCGGGCCGCGGAGGAAGAGGCGCGTCGCAAGGCGCAGGAGGAGGCGCGCAGGGCGGCCGAGGAGGAGGCCCGGCGGAAGGCGGCGGCGGAAGCCGAGGCTGCCGAGGCGGCTGCTGCCGCCGCTGCCGCGGCAGAGGAGTCGGCGAACGAGATCACCGTGCCGACGCCGATCGTCCGGCCGGACGACGTGACGCAGGAGGTTCCGCGGGTCGCGTCGGAGGCGGCCGAGCGGGATGCGCGTGATGCGCGTGACGCGCGGGATAAGCGGGATGAGCGGGACGTCGAAGAGACGGCGGTGCTGCCGCCGGTGCGTGTCGTACGTGGTGAGCGCGATGTCGAGGAGACGGCCGTGCTGCCGGCCGTCGGTGACGAGGCGCCGGCGGACCGGGTGCCGCAGGGCTTCTTCCGCGACGAGCGTGACGAGCGGGACGAGCGGGACGAACGGGGTGGCGACGACGCCGTCGGCCCCAACGACCGTACGCGCGAACTTCCGCAGGTCGACCCCGATGCCGTGGGCCCCGACGCCTCCCGGCGCCGTTCCGACTGGGCGGAAGAGACCCCGCTCGACGACCTGCCCTCGCTCGCGGACGAACTCCTCGGCCCGCACGGCGGCGAGGACGGGGACGGCCGCCGCGGGCGCCGCCGCTGACGCAGGCGCGGGCACGGGTGCGCGCGCGTCGTTCGTACGCTCCGGGCCCGCGCTGTCACACCCAGCGTCCACAATGGAACCCGGTCGGTACGGGACGCAGGAAAAGACGCAGGAAACGTAGGAAGAGGCGGGTGACGGCGCATGGCCGTGTGGGACGACCTCGTCGGTCAGGAGCGGGTGCAGGACCAGCTCGCGGCAGCCGCGCGGGACGCCGACGCGCTCGTCACCGCCGACGCCGAGGGCACCCCGCGCCCCGAGGCGTCCAAGATGACGCACGCGTGGCTGTTCACCGGCCCGCCCGGCGCCGGCCGGGACACCGCGGCGCGCGCCTTCGCCGCCGCGCTCCAGTGCGTCAGCCCCGATCGCGCCCTGGGCGGCGCGCCCGGCTGCGGGTTCTGCGACGGCTGCCACACCGCCCTCGTGGGCACCCACGCGGACGTGCAGGTGGTCCGCACCGACCTGCTCTCCATCGGCGTCAAGGAGACCCGCGACCTGGTCCGTCGCGCCCAGCTCTCCCCGGCCATCGGCCGCTGGCAGGTGATCATCCTGGAGGACGCCGACCGCCTCACGGAAGGCGCCGGCAACGTCCTGCTGAAGGCCGTCGAAGAGCCCGCGCCGCGCACCGTGTGGCTGCTGTGCGCGCCCTCCCTGGAGGACGTGCTGCCGACGATCCGTTCGCGCTGCCGCCATCTGACGCTGCGCACGCCCCCGGTCGCCGCCGTCGCCGACGTCCTGGTCCGACGGGACGGCATCGAGCCCGATGCGGCGGCTGCCGCGGCCTGCGCCACCCAGGGCCACATCGACCGCGCCCGCCGGTTGGCCACCGACGAGCGGGCCCGGTCGCGCCGGTCCACCGTCTTGAAGCTGCCGCTGCGCGTGGACGACGTCGGCGGCTGCCTCAAGGCGGCCCAGGAGCTGATCGACGCCGCCGCGGACGACGCGAAGCAGGTCGCGGAGGAGCTGGACGTCCGGGAGGCGGAAGAGCTGAAGGCCGCGCTCGGCGCCGCGCAGGGCGGCCGGATGCCGCGGGGCACCGCCGGCGCGATGAAGGAGCTGGAGGACCGCCAAAAGCGCCGCCGTACGCGTACCCAGCGGGACAGCCTGGACCTGGCGCTCAGCGATCTGACCGGCTTCTACCGTGACGTGCTCGCCCTCCAGCTCGGCAGCGAGATCGCCCTCGCCAACACCGACGTGCGCGACTGCCTGGACCGGATCGCCCGCGCGTCCACGCCCGAGCGCACCCTGCGCCGGATAGAGGCGGTCGTGTCCTGCCGGGAGGCCCTGGAGGCGAACGTCGCTCCGCTGCTCGCGGTGGAGGCGATGACGATGGCGCTGCGCACCGGCTGAGCGCGCGCCGTCCCGCGGCCGTCCTCGTGCATCCGCGGCCGTCCTCGTGCGTCCGCGGCCGTCCTCGTGCGTCCGCGGCCGTCCTCTCCACGTCCTCCGTACGTCCTCGTACGGGTGAGGCGGAGGCACGGGCGGCGGCCTCCTCGCCTACGCTCCGGGGATGGACCCACGGCGTTTCCTCCGCAGCTCCGCCCTCGCCCTGGCAGCGACGGGCGCCCTGCTCTCCGGCTGCACGGCCGGGGACTCCTCGCCCTCCGACGCCACGTCGGGCGGCTCGGGCTCGGGCACCGGCGGCGCCCGCACCGCGCCGTCCGCGGAGCTGAAGCCGTACTACGCGCAGAAGCTGTCGTGGCGCGACTGCGGCGCGGAGGGCTTCCAGTGCGCCACGCTGAAGGCCCCGCTGGACTACGCGAAGCCCTCCGGCGACTCCGTGAAGCTGGCCGTGGCCCGCAAGAAGGCCACCGGCCCCGGCGCCCGCATCGGCTCGCTCCACGTGAACCCGGGCGGCCCGGGCGGCTCGGCGGTCGAATACCTCCAGGCGTACGCGGGCGTCGGCTACCCCGCTCCCGTACGCGCCCGCTACGACCTGGTCGCGATGGACCCGCGCGGCGTGGCCCGCAGCGAGCCGATCGAGTGCCTCGACGGCAAGGGCATGGACAAGCACACCCAGACCGACCAGACCCCGGACACCCAGCTGGAGGCGGCCAAGCTGATCGACTCCCTGAAGGGGTTCGCCGAGGGGTGCAAGGAGCGCTCCGGCCGGGTCCTGCCGCACGTCTCCACCGCGAACGCGGCCCGCGACATGGACGTGCTGCGCGCGGTCCTCGGCGACGCGAAGCTGTCGTACGTCGGCGCCTCCTACGGCACCTTCCTCGGCGCGACGTACGCCGAACTCTTCCCCGCCCGCACCGGCCGGCTGGTGCTCGACGGCGCAATGGACCCCTCCCTGTCGGCCCGCGAGCTGAACCGCGACCAGACGGCGGGCTTCGAGACCGCGTTCCAGTCGTTCGCGAACGACTGCGTCAAGCGCAAGGACTGCCCGCTGGGCACCACCTCGGTGGTGGACGCCTCCGACCGCCTCACCGAGTTCTTCGCCGACGTGGACGCCGAGCCCGTCCCCACCGGCACCGCCCGCGCGCTCGGCGAGTCGCTGGCCACCACGGGCGTGCTCACCGCGATGTACGACGAGGCGGCCTGGCCCCAGCTCCGCGCCGCCCTCACCAGCGCGATGGGCGGCGACGGCGCCGCGCTGCTCGGCCTCGCCGACACCTACTACGAGCGCGACCCGGACGGCGGCTACGCCAACCTGATGTTCGCCAACGCGGCAGTGAACTGCCTCGACGCCCCGCCCGCCTTCACCGACGCCGGGCAGGTGGAGGCCGCGGTCCCGGACTTCCAGCGGGCGTCCCCCGTCTTCGGCCGGAACTTCGCCTGGTCGGCCCTGAACTGCTCGTACTGGCCCAGCCCCGCCACCGGCACCCCCCACCGCATCGAGGCCAAGGGCGCCGCCCCCCTCCTCGTCGTCGGCACCACCCGCGACCCGGCGACCCCTTACAAGTGGTCGCAGTCGCTGGCGTCCCAGCTCTCCTCCGGAACCCTGCTGACGTACGACGGCGACGGCCACACGGCGTACGGCCGCGGCAGCGACTGCATCGACACCGCGATCAACACCTACCTCCTGGAGGGCACCGTCCCCCCGGACGGCAAACGCTGCCGCTGAGCCCCGGGCGACGGGGCCGCTGAGGTGCAGGGCAGCCCCACGGAGGTGGTCGGGGGCACCCGGAAGAACCCTGTAGACTTAGCGCCGCTGCTGATGCGAACGTATCCCCGTTGGGGATCTTCGATCCGTAGCGCGCCGCCTTAGCTCAGTTGGCCAGAGCAACGCACTCGTAATGCGTAGGTCTCGGGTTCGAATCCCGAAGGCGGCTCCAGAAGGGCCCTGGTCAGATATTTGCTGACCAGGGCTATTTCTTGCACCCGGGTCCGTCGGGGGGCGGGACTCGACGATCTTCGCGAGCAGGCAGCCGGCGGGAGCCAGGTGGGCCGACGGGGCGCGTCGCGCGGCACGATGGTGGCCGTCGCTTCGGCGGCGACTCGCGCGGCCTTGGGCATGACCGGCGGATGGATGTCCTGGGTGATCAGGCTGTCGCTGTGCCTGAGGGTCTCGCGCAAGGTCTTAACGTCGACGCCGACGGCGGGCAGCTTGACGACGCGTGATGTGAGACGGCTCCAGGCAGGGTGGAACCTAGCTCAGAGCCATCTCGTCATCTGTCCCCAGGCGGGCGCATCAGCATGACTGGTTGCGGAGGTGGCGGTGGTCCGGTGTCAGTCAGCGGCCCACTCAAACGGAGGGTCGTTCCTCGCGTCGTAGACCCTGATCACCTCGTCGACGAGCTCTTCGAAAGTCACCACTTCGTCGTGCCGCGGGCGCCTCGCAAACGGTGGCTTGGGTCGGTCGACGCCGTAGAAGTCGACCTTTCCCCGGTCGTCTCCAGAGTGCCCGTAGAGGGCGATGTAGAACTTCGCGAAGCGATCTGACGGAGCGTCAATTTGTGTCCTGCCCGCCCGGTTCCGGAAGAAGAGCACGGCGGCACCGAAGGGTGACGGGCTGCGCTTCCTCCAGGGCTACGGCCTGACGGAGGCGTCCCCCGGCGTGTGCCTGCTGGACGCGGAGAACGCCCTGACCATGCGGGCAGCGCCGGTCCGCCGCACTTCTTCAACGACATCCGGATCGTGGACCGGGCCGGGGACGACGCCGTACGCGGTGAGCACGGCGAGTTGGTCGTGGCAGGTCCCACCGTCACCGCCGGCTACTGGGGTCGGCTTGAGGAGCCCGAGCCCGATGCGGATGCCGCCTTCGTCGACGGCTGGCTCCGCTCGGGCGACGTGGCGACCGAGGACGAGGACGGGTACGTCACCGTCGTCGACCGCGCGAAGGACATGTTCATCTCGGGCGGCGAGAACGTTTATCCCTCCGAGGTCGAGAGGGCACTGCTGGAGCACCCGGCCGTCGCCGACTGCGCCGTGGTCGGCGCGCCCGACGAGGAGTGGGGCGAGGTGGGGTGCGCCGTGGTCGTCCGGGCGCCGGGGGCACGGGCGCCGAGGGCATGGGCGAGGAGGACATGGGCGAGGAGATCCTTGCGTTCCTCGACGGGCAGCTGGCCCGATACAAGATCCCCCGAGCCGTCGTCTTCGCCGACGCACTGCCGCGCACCAGCACCGGCAAGGTGGCCAAGCCCCGCCTTCGCGAGCCCTATCGGAACGTGAGCGGGCACGCTGACAGGCAGCGGCGGCGGAAATGCCGTTGTCGTCGGGGAGGGACGTCCCCCACGCTGACGGGATGAGCGTAGAGATCACCTGCACGTGGCGCGCCGCCATCACCGACGAGGAGATGGTCGATCTCGTCCGGTCCCACGGCGGGCGCGCCGAGGCCGGCTGGTGGGACAGGATCCGGGAGCACAGCCTCGGCTGGGTGGGGGCCCGGGGCGAGGACGGGTTGCTCGTGGGGTTCGTGAACGTGGCGTGGGACGGGGGAGACCACGCCTTCCTGATCGACACGAAGACCCGGGGAACGCATCAGCGCCGCGGCATCGGAACGGCCGTCGTCCGGGTGGCGGCGGAGCGGGCGAAGGCCGCGGGGTGCGAGTGGCTGCACGTCGACTTCGACCCCGAGCTGGCCGACTTCTACTTCGGATCCTGCGGCTTCCGGTCGACGGACGCGGGCCTGATCCACTTGCGCCCGGCGCAATGACCTGAGGCCCTTGGTCGTGTCCGCGAGGTCCCGCGCGCGTTCCTGGGCCTGGACGTAGCCGCCGTTTCCCCGCGGGAGCGTTGGTCTCTGCGGCCCGGTGGTGGGCTGTTCGCGTAGCTCCGCCCCCTCGGCCCCAGAGGGCCTGGGGAGACCCTCAGCGCCCAAACCCCCTGCCCTCAGCCCGCAGACAAGTGACGGGGGCAGCGAAACAGGGTCGCGGGGGCGGCTGATCGGGTGGGGTGGGTGGGTCGCCTGAATGGGCCCGGGGGTGCTGGGCCGCTGGGGTGAAGAACCCGATTTCGGGGCCTGTGTTCCCGGAAACGGCTCTGATCAGGCCGATCCAATACGCGGAGCATTCGCATTCACCCACCTGGTCCGGCGGCGGAAAGGTTTCGGCCGGCTGCGTTCGGCCGAGCCCGGTTTCGTCCGCCCGTGCCCTCACGAAGCTGAGGAGACCCCCATCCGTACGCCCAGGAGACCCTGGCTGATGGCGTTGGGCACCGCAGTAGCCCTCGTCGCGTCAGCCGCTCCCGCCTCTGCCTCTTCCACCGCCCTTGCTTCCGTCCCGGCTCAGCCGCAGCAGCCGGCCCCGGCCGCGCAGTCCGCGGCTCCGGGGGCCAGCGCCCGGGCCCCGCTGTCGTGCGCGGGCAACATCATGTTGTCCGCCGGGACCCCGACGACCCAGCTCTACGAGGGGGTGACGAGTCCGGGGGAGATCACGTTCATGCCCGTGGGCACCGCCTCCCAGGACTACAACGCCATCGGCGTCAACCCGAACGACAACTACATCTACGCGATCCAGCGGGGTGCCAACCCCAACCTGCTGCGGATCGACGACGACGGCGCGGTGACCATCCTCGGGATCACCGGACTGCCGACGGGCGCGGGAAACTACGCGGCGGGCGCGTTCGACGACGCGGGTAACTACTTCGTCGCCAACGGCTACAACAACCAGCTCTACCGGGTCGACGTGACCGCGAAGACGGCGACCCTGATCACCCTGAGCGAGACCCTGGGCGGGGTCATCGACTTTGCGTACAGCGAGGGCTACCTGTGGGGCGCCAACCGGCAGGGCGGGATCTCCCGCATCGACCCGACGACCGGGACGGTCACCACCTACCCGGGCGTCCTGCCGGTCGCCGACTACGGCGGCACGTACACCTACGGCAACGGTGACCTGGGCTTCTTCAGCAACTCGGGCGTCATCACCCGTATCCAGATCGCCAACCCCGCCTCCCCGACCTTCACCCAGCTCTCCACGCAGCAGGCGCCGGCCAGCTCCGTTTCCGTGGATGCCACCTCCTGCTTCCAGATGCCGGTGGACCTGGCCGTGACGAAGGAGGGGCCGGCGTCGGTGTCGGCCGGCGGGGAGGTCTCGTACACGATCCGGCTGACCAACAACGGGCCGAACGCGTCCTCAGGCTGGACGCTGACGGACGCCATCCCGGCCGGCCTGGAGAACGCCGCCACCACGACGGGCGGGTGCAGCATCGCCAACGGCATGCTGTCCTGCACCGGCGGTGCGCTGGCGGTGGACGACAGCGTCGAGATCACGCTGACCGGCACGGCCGCGCTGGGCGCCACCTCCATCGAGAACACGGCGAAGGTGTTCGGCAACGACCCGGACCCGGACCCGGACAACAACGAGGACACGACCACCACGACCGTGGCGCCGTCGGTGGACCTCGGGGTGACGAAGACCGGGCCGGCGACCGCGATCGCGGGCGAGGACGTCTCGTACACGATCACCGTCACGAACAACGGTCCGTCGAACTCGACCGGCTGGACGGTGACGGACGAGATCCCGGCCACGCTGCGGAACGCCGCCACGACCACCCCCGGGTGTTCGGTCACCGGGCAGACCCTCACCTGCGAGGGCGGGGCGCTGGCCGTCGGTGACAGCGCCACCGTCACCCTGACGGGTACGGCCGCGGCGAACGCCACGCGGATCGTGAACCCGGTGACGGTGGAGGGCAACGAGCCCGACCCGACCCCGGACAACAACGAAGACACCGTGACCACGACGCTGGAGCGCCGGGTCGACCTGGCAGTCACCAAGACCGGGCCGGCGACCGTGGCCGCGGGCGGGGACGTCTCGTACACGATCACGGTGACGAACAACGGTCCCTCGGACTCCACGGGCTGGGGCCTGAACGACCCGATCCCGGCCGGCCTGGAGAACGCGGCCACCACCACGCCCGGCTGCTCGATCGGCGCCGACGGGCTCACCTGCATCGGCGGTCCGCTGGCGGTGGGCGACAGCAGGGAGATCACCCTCACCGGCACGGCCGCACCGGATGCCACCAGCATCGTGAACACGGCCGTCGTGGACGGCAACGACCCGGACCCGGACCCGGGCAACGACGAGGACACCACGACCACCAAGGTGAACCAGTCGGTCGACCTCGCCGTGGCGAAGGTCGGGCCGGCGGAGGTGACCGCCGGCGGGCGCGTCCTGTACCGGATCACGGTCACCAACAACGGGCCCTCGGACTCCACCGGGTGGACGCTGACCGACACCATCCCGCTCGCGCTGCGGGACGCGGCGACGCCGACCGCCGGGTGTGTGATCTCGGGTCGTACGCTGACCTGCGAGGGCGGTGCGCTCGCCGTCGGCGACAGCACCAGCGTCGTGCTGACCGGGACCGCGCCATCAGAGTCGGTGACCTTCGTGAACACGGCGACGGTGGAGGGCAACGAGCCCGACCCGGACCCCGACAACAACGAGGACACGGTGACGACCGAGGTGCCCCCGGTGGTGAACGCCGAGGTGGACCTGACCCTGGCGAAGGAGGGGCCGGCCACCGTGAAGGAGGGCGATGAGATCTCGTACACGATCACGGTGACGAACAACGGGCCGGGCGACTCGTCCGGTTGGACCCTGAGCGACACCGTTCCGGACGGTCTTGAGAACGCCGCCACGTCCACCGACGGCTGCACGATCACCGGTCGCACCCTCACCTGCGAGGGCGGGCCGCTGGCCGACGGCGAGAGCGCCGACGTCGTGCTGACCGGGACCGCGGCGGAAGACGCCACGAGCATCGTGAACACGGCCGTCGTGGAGGGCAACGAGCCCGACCCGGACCCGGACAACAACGACGACACCACGACCACCGAGGTGACGGGCGAGCCCGGGCTGACGATCACGAAGAAGCAGAACGGGCCGGCGACGGTGAAGCCCGGTGACACGGTGGAGTACACCGTCACCGTCACCAACACCGGCGACACCGCCTACACCGCGGCGAACCCCGCCGTCTTCACCGACGACCTGAGCGACCTCCTCGACGACGCCGCGTACAACGACGACGCCGAGGCCAGCAGGGGCACCGTCTCCTACGACGAACCGACCCTCTCCTGGCGCGGGGCGCTCGAACCCGGACAGTCCGCGACGATCACCTTCTCCATCACCACGGACGTCCGGACCTTCGGCGACCTGAAGCTGCACAACACCGTCGTCTCCGACACCCCGGGCAACAACTGCGCCCGCGGCAGCGAAGACGAACGCTGCACCACCGAAGGCAAGGTCACGCCCAAGGACAAGAAGTAAGGACAAGAAGTAAGGACAAGAAGTAGGGAGGAGAAGTAGGGAGGAGGCTCTCCCAGCGCAGTGCCCGGCGGCCACCCAGGCGCCGGGCACTGGCCGTTCGGGTGACCCGACCCCGGCCCCGGGTGTCGCACGCCGCGGCCACGACGCACGCCTTCCTAGGCTCGGTGCGCCGGGGCCGACCGTTCACCGAGGCGGCCCCACGACCTGGTTGAGGAGGCGCGCCGTGTCCGGTGCGAAGTTCCCACGCGGTGCCGCGGGCGGACGGCGGGCGGCGGTGGCCGTGGCCCTGATCGTCCTCACGTCGTCCCTGACGGGCTGCGCCACGCCCTTCGGCGGCGACGGTGACGGCGACGACCGTCCGCACGGCGCGCGGACCCCGACGGCCGTGACCATCGGCGGCGCCGGGCTGCGCGACGCGGACGTCACGGAACTCCGCGTCAGGGAAGGGGAGAAGGTGGCCGCCCCGGACAACGGGGTCGCCTGGCTCACCACCAGCGCCGTTCCCGGCGCGAAGGGCGCGGCCGTGCTGAGCG
The DNA here is from genome assembly GCF_040643215.1 of Streptomyces sp. NPDC047315. NCBI lineage: Bacteria > Bacillati > Actinomycetota > Actinomycetes > Kitasatosporales > Streptomycetaceae > Streptomyces > Streptomyces sp. NPDC047315. The sequence continues at coordinate 16,751 of NZ_JBEYTZ010000051.1, forward strand.
GACGCATCGGGGCGAAGGAGCGGCCCGGGACGCTGCACGCCGTCGGCCGCGTTGCCATCGGCGACGAGGCGGTGGTCGAGCACGCGGACGGCAGCAGAACGACCTTCACCGTCGACCGGATCCAAATGATCAGCCGGGGACTGCCGACCGTCGAGGGCGTCACGAAGGGCGCCGACCGCCGCGAGCTGCGCATCGTCGCCGTCGCGCCGCCCCCGGAGAAGGGGGAGAAGACCGCGGACGTCGGGCTGCTGCTCTCGGCCACCGCGCGCTGATCCGTCCGCGCTGACGCGCCCGTTGCGGACCGGGATTCAGTCGCCGGTCCGCGTCCCCCACACGTACACCTCGTCACCCAGCTTCAACTTGCCCCACAGCGCCTTGGCGTCGTCGTACCGCAGGTTCACGCAGCCGTGCGAGCCGGGGTCCTCGAAGATCGGGCGGTAGCTGGCGTGCAGGGCCTGCCCGCCGCTGAAGAACTGGGCGAACGGCATGGGCCCGTCGTACAGGTCGGACCAGAACTCCTCCACCCGCTCGAAGATCTCGAACCAGCCGGTACGGGTCCCGTACCCGGGCTTGCCCGTACGCGCCGGCACCGGCTCGAAGGCCACCCGTCCCGCGTCCTCCACCCACAGCACCTGCCGGTTCTCGTCGATGCACACCACCACCCCGTCGGTGTCCGGGCAGCCCTTGATCGCACCGCCTTCGGCCAGCGCCTGCTGCCACATCACCGCCCGGTAGGTGTGCAGATCCGCCGTCCCGTCGGCCGGCTCGATCCCGTGCTCGCGCTGGAACGCGGCGATCGCCTCGCAGTCCGCGGTGGACTGCTGCCCGTCCACCGGCAGCCCCAGGTGCTTCTCGACCTGCTTCTGGTACGGCCCCGCCGACGCCGTGCACGCCGCGGCCCGCGCCGCTCCGACCGACGAAGCCTGCGCCACGCCCGGGGCGGCCAGCACGATCAGCAGCCCCGCCAGCAGCCCGGCCAGATGGCCGGCCGCCACGCATCCCGCCCTGTTCGACATCGCCACGCCGGCTCACTCCCCTTCGAGTCTTCGAGTCTTCGAGTCCTTGAGTCCTTGAGTCCTTGGTCTTCGAGCACGTTCGATCGCGCCATCCCTGCCACCGCGCGCGATGTGTCAAGCGGACATGCCGTCCCGCTCACCCATGCGCCTTACCTGTCCGCCCGTCCGGCGGATTCGGCGGAGCCAGCGGAGTCGAAGGGGGCGGCGGGAGGTCGGCCGCCAACTGGCCTCGGGGGCTCAAATGCCCTGGCTCAATGGGGCCTTGAGTTCGCCTCCGCCTCCCATGTGACTCCAGTCACACCTCGACCGTGATCCCGATCGACCCGTTGTGGTGACTCGGAGTGAATGGTCTACTCCAGTGCGCGTTCAGATGGACGCGCCGGCCCGGGTTCGCGAGAGAGCGCGGGGGCTCGGGACGTCAGAACCGCCACGGTGCACGACCGACGAGAGAGGCGAACCCGTGAAGTTCCTGAACCGACTCGGCGACACCCTGCTGAGCAGACTCGCTCCCGAGACCGAGGCGTGGGCTGCCGATGATCCGTGTGCCGGGCGTTGTTCGCCCGGCCGGTGCGCCACCGCCTACACCCGGGAGATGTGCGTGGCCAACCGGTTGCAGACGCGGTGTTGCTACGTGGGTGGTCCAGCCTGCCCCACGGCGTACTGCGGGCCCTGGAAGAACTGCGGGCTGCTGACCTGCTGACCAGGACATGCGGATGCCCCCGGACTCGGGCGCTAGGCCGGGTCCGGGGGTCTTGGGGGCCTTCGGGGTCAGGCCGTGATCGTGTACGCCCTGCTGCAATGGGAGTCGCCGGCCTTCTCCAGGCATACCCACAGGTCGTGCTTGCTCCCCTCCGGGAGGTTTCTGGTCGCCTCGTCGTAGGATATTGCGGGCTTCCCCTTGGTGGATGCCAGGAGTCCGTTTCCAAGGAAAGCCTTGACGTAATATCCGTCGGACCGGAAGTCCTCGACAATGAGGCGGTCCCCATTCGCGATCCAGACCCCGTGGCCGGCAAAGTCATTGCCGACGGAGATCTCGACGCGGAAGTCATTGGCGCCCGCCGACTCGCCGCGGAAGGTCACGCTGATTCGGGGCTGCTTCTCGCCCTCGGCCGCCGGGGCTGCTGATGCCGGGGTTGCGCCGAAGGTCAAAGCGCTGGTCGCAAGCAGGGCGGCGGTGCCCAGGGTTGCGGCGATCCTCTTACGCATGGAGGTCTCCTCGCGTTCGTTGAAGTCCGACCTCTTCGGGGTGGGTAAAGGCCGGTCGGTCGTCACTAGATATGCACGGCGGCGTTCGGCTGATCAACTATTTCGAGGGGAAAGGCAGTTGCTGCCCGAAACTCTCTTGCGGAAATCACGCACCGTGGGCCCGTCGGGTGGGCGAAAGCGCCTGGCGAATGCCCTTCTGTTTCCGTGGATTTCCAGCGATCACTTCGGGGATCGAAGGGTGATCGCGGGGTGATAGGGCTCCCGGCGCGAGACGCATCACGGCTGGTCCGGAGCCGGGGGTCGGGCCGGGGGCGGGAAGGGCGGGTGCGCGGTTCTGGCCTCGACTCCGTGATGGCGGCAGTCTCGTCCCGATGGCTCAAATGCCGTGCGCCGTTGGCCACTTGAGGACCTTCGAATCTCTTGTGTGACCCCAGTCACGCCTCGATCACAATGCCGATCACCCCGTTGTGGACACCCGGTGCGAATGGTCTACTCCAATGCGCGTTCAGGTGGACGCGCCGACCCGGGTTCACGACAGAGCGCGGGGACTCGGGACGTCAGAACCGCCACGGTGCACGACCGACGAGAGAGGCGAACCCGTGAAGTTCCTGAACCGACTCGGCGACACCCTGCTGAGCAGACTGGCCCCCGAGACCGAGGCGTGGGCCGCCGAGGACCCGTGCCTCGGCCGCTGCTCCGGAGGCTGCCAGACCTCCTACACGCAGTCCCAGTGCATAGCCACCCGTCTGCACAAGCGGTGCTGCTACGTGGGCGGCAGCGCCTGCACCACTCCCTACTGCGGCCCCTGGAAGAACTGCGGCGTCATGACCTGTTGATCGGCCCCAGCCCGTTGATCGACGACTGAAAGGAACGGAGGAGGGTCCGTGCCCCGTCTGGCGCAACGTCATCCGACGTGCCGCCGGGTCCGAGCCGTGGCCCTCCTCGCCGGCCTGGCTCCCGTACTGATTCGGCGGCGCAGGTCCACGGCGCGGCTGCTGGCGGAGGAGTGACGATCGTGACGTACGCGGTGCTCACGGCGCGGCTCGCGCTCGCCGGGGTCCTCCTGGTGTCCGCGGTCGCCAAGGCGCGGTCCTTCCAGGAGAGCCGGGACATGCTCGACGGGCTCTTGCGGCGCTTGCCGCGCTCGGGGCCGGGCGCCCGGCGGCTGGCCAGGCCGGCGGCGTACGTCCTGATCGCGGCGGAGGGCGCCACCGGGCTCGCGCTGCTCGGCCCCGCGCAGACGGTACGCCCCGGGCTCGTCGTCGCCGCCGTGCTCACCGCGGGGTTCACCGCCGTCGCCGCCTGGGCCACCGTCTCCCGCGCCGAGGTCTCGTGCGCCTGCTTCGGCCGCCCCACCGCACGGCTGGGCCGACGGCACGTCGTACGCAACGCGCCCCTGTTGGGGCTCGCGGTCCTGGGCCTGGTGGGCGTCGGCGCGGCCCGGGACGCGTCGCCGGAGTTGCCCGCCGTCGTCCTGTGCGTCGTGGCGGCGGCGGTGATCACCCTGGTGACCGCCTTCTTCGACGACATCGTCGACCTGCTGGCCGGCCGGTAAAAGCAGCCCGTAGAACCAGCCCGTATTCCTCTTGCACCTCACGCCTCGACCCACCCCACGAAAGGGACGTCGCATGATCTATCTGACCTTGGGACTGCTGCTCTTGGGGGCCGTCACCGCGCTGAACCTGGTGCTGGTCCTCGCCGTCATCCGGCGGCTGCGCCGCCACGAGGAGGAGCGCAAGATCCGGTCCGGGACGTACGAGAACCCGCAGTCGGGTCCTCCGACGGGCGAGCCGCTGCCCCCGTTCGCCGCGGACGCCACCGACGGGACCCAGGTGACCTCTGCCGGTCTGACGGGCCGGGAAGCAGCGCTGACGTTCCTGTCCACCGAGTGTTCCGTCTGCGTCGCGGCAGCCGGTGACCTGCCCGAGTTCGCCCGGCGCAGCGGGATCGGCGCCGCACAGCACGTGGTCGTGATCGCCGGGAGCGACGAGGCCGTGGTCGAAGAGATGACCGCCGCGCTGGCCGGGGTCGCGACGGTGGTGCGGGAGGGGGCCGCCGGTCCGCTGTCCACGCTGTACGCGATCAAGGCCACGCCCACCACGGTGCTGGTCGACCCGGACGGCACCGTCACCTACGCCGCAGCCGGCACCAACCCGGTGCTGGACCGCCTGCCGGCGTGAGCGGGGGCGGGGGAGGGAGCGGGGAGGTCGACGCGGACCGGCTCGGCGGGTTGCGCGGCTTCGCCGCCGGCGCGGGCGCCGCACTGGAGCTGACCTGGCGCGCCGGCCCGGTCACCTTCGTCTGCCAGGTCCTGCTGACCGTGGCGCAGGGGCTGCTGCCCGTCGCGGCGACGCTCCTGACGAAGTGGCTCTTCGACGCGCTCCAGTACGGCCGGGGCGCCCCGGGGCCCTCCCCGCTGACGCTCGCCGCGGGCATCGGTACGGTCGCCGCGCTGACGGTCGTCCTGCCGTACGTGTCCACGTACACCGAAGTCCGGTTGCAGCGCGGCATCGCGCACCTGGCGCAGCGGCGGCTGTACGGCAAGGTCAACGAGTTCGTCGGGCTGGCGCGCTTCGAGGACCACGCCTTCTTGGACCGGCTCAGGCTGGCCCAGGACTCGGCGATCAGCGCGCCCGGTCAGATCACCACCGCCATGTTCGGCCTGGTCCAACAGGCCGTCGCGATCGCGGGGATGGTCGCGGTCCTCTCCTCGATCTCCCCGTGGCTGACGGCCGTCACGGTCGCCGCGGCCGTGCCCGCGCTGCTGGTGCAGATCTCCCTCACCCGCAGACAGGCCGCGCTGACGTGGGCGATCAGCCCGCGCAACCGGCGCCAACTCTTCTACCAAGAGCTGATGTTGAACGTCTCCGCGGTCAAGGAGGTCCGACTCTTCGGCGCCGGAGGGTTCCTGCTCGGCCGGATGGACACCGAGACGCGGGACATCAACGCGGCGGAGGAGCGCTACGACCGACGGGTGCTCGCGCTCCAGTCGCCGCCCGCGCTGCTCGGCGCGCTCGTCGCCGCGGCCGGGCTGGCGTGGACGGTCCACGGCGCGCTGTCGGGGCGGTTCGGCGTCGGGGACGTGTCGGCGTACCTAGCCGCGTCCGCCGGGGTGCAGGGGGCGCTGTCCGTCACCATCAGCCACGTCACCGGCGGCTACCACAGCCTGCTGTCCTTCCGGCACTACGTGGAGGTGAACCGGCTCCCCACCGACCTGCCGGTTCGCCCCGACCCGCTGCCCTTCGCGCCGCTCGCGGACCGCATCGAGTTCGACGACGTCTGGTTCCGCTACCGGGACGACGGGCCCTGGGTGCTGCGGGGGGTGAGCCTGACGATCGCCCGCGGCGAGTCCGTCGCCCTCGTCGGGCTCAACGGCGCCGGCAAGTCCACCCTGGTCAAGCTGGTCTGCCGGCTGTACGACCCGACGCGGGGCGCGGTGCGGTGGGACGGCACGGACGTCCGCGACCTGGACCCGGCGCAGCTGCGGGACCGGATCAGCGCGGTGTTCCAGGACCGGGTGGCGTACGACCTGTCGGCGACGGACAACATCGGCATCGGGGACCTGCGCCACCTGGGGGACCCCGAGCGGATCGCGGACGCGGCCCGGCGCGCCGACGCCCACGGCTTCGTCAGCGAACTGCCGCGCGGCTACGGCACGCTGCTGTCCCGTACGTTCCCCGAGCCGGACGACGAAGAGACGGGGAAGCCGTCGGCGGGGGTGGCCCTGTCCGGCGGCCAGTGGCAGCGGCTCGCCCTGGCCCGCGCGCTGCTGCGGGAGGGTCGGGACCTGCTCGTCCTGGACGAGCCGACCGCGGGCCTGGACGCGGCTGCGGAACAGCAACTGCACGAGCGGCTGCGGGCGCACCGCGCGGGTACGACCAGCCTGCTGATCTCGCACCGGCTGGGCACCGTGCGCCGGGCCGACCGCATCGTGGTCCTGTCGGACGGGCGGATCGCCGAGTGCGGCAGCCACGGCGAACTCGTCGCCCTCGGCGGCGAGTACGCGCGGCTCTTCGCGCTCCAGGCGTCGGGGTACATCGAGGACGACGAGGATGAGGATCAGGACGAGGATCAGGACGAGGACGAGGAGGTGGCGGTGTGAGCGACCCTGGTAAAGACGTGCGCATTCGGCCCGGGCGCGTTGGCGTGGCTGCCGTTGCGGCTGGCCTGGTGGGCGCGGGCGTCGCGGTTGCCGCGTGGCGGGTGCGCCGGTGCTACGTGGCCGTGACCGTGCGCGGTCCGAGCATGGAGCCGACCCTCACGCACGGCGACCGGGTGCTGATACGGCGCGGTGCGCGCGGGTTGCGCCGCGGGGACATCGTGGTGGTCGCCCGGCCCGACCTGGAGACCTCCTGGCGACAGCGGCCACCGGTCAGCGGCGACCTGACGGCCACGGAGTGGTTCATCAAGCGGGCGGTGGCGCTGGCGGGCGATCCGTTCGCCGGCGAGCCCGTGCCGGCGGGTCACCTCGCGGCGGTCGGTGACGGCCCGTACAGCGACGACTCACGCAACCACGGCGCGTGCCCGGTGGACCAGGTCCTGGGAATCGTCATCCGCCGCCTGGGCTAGAGCGCTTGCCGCTGCGGCCCGTGGTGGGCTTGTCGCTCCGTTCTCCCCCTACGCCCAGAGGGCGTGGTGGTACCCCCCGCGCCCCTGAACCCTCGTTTGTCTGCGGACCATGGTGGGCTTGTCGCGCAGTTCCCCGCGCCCCTAAAAACCTCCGCCCCGGCCCGCAGACAAGTGACGGGGGCAGCGAATCAGGGGCGCTGGGGTCCCCCCCCAGGCCCCTTGGGGCCGAGGGGGCGGGACTGCGCGAACAGCCCACCACCGGGGCGCGGAGACCAACGCCTCCGCAGGGGAACGGCGGTGGTGTCCAGGGGGCGGGACTGCGCGAACAGCCCACCACCGGGACGCGGAGACCAACGCCTCCGCAGGGGAACGGCGGTGGTGTCCAGGGGGCGGAACTGCGCGAACAGCCCACCACCCGGCCGCAGAGAGCAACGCTCCCGCAGGGGAACTGCGCGAGCAGCCCACCGCCGGGGCGCGGGCGCCCGTATCGCGCGCTCAGCACGAGGCGACCGCGACGGCCAAGCGTCGGCGCAGCCGAAGGGGCGGCGAGCCCGGTCCGCACGCCGCCCCCCAGACTCAGCCCCTCACTTGCCCCGATACGCGTCGTGGACGTCCACCGTCGAGCGGTTGCCCTGCCTGTCCACGATCACGGCGCGCAGGGAGATCCCCTTGCCCGCGTCCGGGTTGCGCACCGTCGCCTTGCCCTGCTTCACCGGCAGCTTCTGCCAGCTCTGGCCGCCGTCGTAGGAGGCGTACGCCGTCAGGGACTTGACGTTGCCGCCCGCCGCGGCGCCCTGGACGGTCAGCGGCACCTGCTGGACGCGGCGCGCCGGGGCGGTGCCGTCGAGGGCGACGGACGCGTCGAACCGCGCCGTGGACGCCGGCAGCTGCACCTCCGTCGCCGTCTGGTGCGAATCGAACTCCCAGCTCGCGTCGATCCGCGGGGAGGTGGTGCCCACTGCGGGGTCGCGGGTGACCGACGTCGACAGCCGGTACGCGGCGCCGTCGGCGGGCACGGTGAACGGGGCGCGGTCGAGGGCGTCGGTGTTCTCGCCGACCTTCACCCCGTTGCGCAGGAGCGTGGTCCGCACCGACTTGTGGAGCGTGCGGCCCGGGTGGCCCTGGCCGTCGGAGAAGAGCCGTACGTCACCGTAGATCTCGTTCCCCTTGCGGAACAGGCCGTACGGGGAGCCCAACACCGGGCTGATGACCCCCGTGTTGAAGTCCTCCCGGTAGGTCTGGCCGGCGCGGTACGCCTTGGGCTCCTGCGGAGCGTAGGAGGCTTCCGTCTTCCAGCCGTCCGTGCCGTGGACCGTCTGCTGGAAGCCCATCTCCCAGCGCGCCCCGTCCAGCGTCGACAGGCGCAGCGTCCGCTCGGTGGGCAGCGCCTGCACCGGCGCGGGGAACGAGAAGGGCGACCGCGCCACGCCGGGGATGGTCGCGGCGGGGAAGAGCGCGCCGCTCTTGCCCAGCGCGGAGGCGCCGAGGCCGACCTTCACGGTCGCCTGGTCGGCCTCCGTGAGGTGTCGGACGTAGCCGGTGGTGAACCGGTCGGAGGTGCTGCCCGTCGTCACGACGTGGTCCGTCGACCCGTTGGTCCACGTCCCCGTCCACTCCTGGGAGATCCGGCCGGTGACCGGCGGTCCGAGGTGCGCGGTGCGCAGCTCCGTGAACGCCCCCAGCGGGTAGAACGTCGACCGGCCGAACTCGCCGCGGTCGTAGGAGAAGGTCGTGAAGGCGTTCCCCAGCGTCGCGGCGCGGTCCGGCACGGTGATGTCCACCGGCTTCGCAGCCCGCGCGTCGAGCGTCACCGTCTGCGGGCCGGTGATCTCCAGCACCGGCTGGACCAGCCAGTTGTCCATCGCGGCGGTCGCGGAGTCGTTGATGTGGGATTCGAGGTAGTACGTGCCCTTCGGCAGCCGGGCCTTGTTCGTGGTCGAGGTCTCGTCGAAGCGCGCGTCCTTGTCGTACAGGCCCTCGGTGGCGCCGCCCACGGAGGTCGAGAAGCCCGCGGCGGGCTTGCCGTCGCGGCCGACGTGCTCGAACGTCACGTCGTACGACTCGACTTCGCGTTCCACCACGGCCGGGGTGCGCACGCTCTGGCCGTCGCCGGCCGCCAGGACCTGGACGGAGTACAGGCCGTCCACGGTGCCGCCGGGCCGGGTGTCGACGGTCAGGTCCACGGTGGCGGTGCCGCCGGCGGGGATGGTCACCTTGTCGGCGCCGAGCGCGAAGAAGCCGGCCGGGGCGGGCTTGCCCTGCGGGTCGCGGGCGTCGAGGGTGAGGGCGAGGGTCACCGGCTTGTCACCGCTGTTGCGGTAGGTGACCTTCTTCGTCTGGAGCGGGTCGTCGGCGTGCGGCCACTGGGCCTTGTCGAAGCCGACCGCCCCGGGCTGGGAGAACACGGTCTGCTTCAGGGCCGCGTCGACCTGGATGCGGCCGGCGCCGCCCTCGAATATGCCGTACGCGCCCTGCTTCGCGGAGCCGGTGAGGGCGCCCTTGAGCTCGGCGGGGGTCCACGTCGGGTGGCGCTGCTTGAGGATCGCGGCTGCGCCGGCGACGTGCGGGGTCGCCATCGACGTGCCCTCGATCGTCAGATAGCCGTCGGGGCTCTGGCCGTACCGCTCGGCGAGGACGCTGCCGGGCGCGGCAGCCGCGGTGATCGCCACTCCGGGCGCGGTGACGTCGGGTTTGACGCCGCCGTCGCCGACGCGGGGGCCGCGGCTGGAGAAGTCGGCGAGCGCGTCGGCGTCGTCGACCGCGCCGACGGTGAGCGCGGCTTCGGCGCTGCCCGGGGAGCCCACCGAGGAGGCGCGCGGGCCGCTGTTGCCCGCGGCGACCGCGAACAGGACGCCCTTGTCGGCGGTGAGCTGGTTGACGGCCGCTTCCAACGGGTCGATGCCGGGCGCGTCGTCCTTGCCGAGGCTCATGTTGACGACGTGGGCGCCCTGGGCGACGGCCCACTCCATGCCCGCCAGGATCTCGGAGTCGCTGCCCCAGCCGTCGTCGTCGAGCACCTTGCCGTTCAGCAGCTGCGCGCCGGGGGCTGCGCCCTTGTGGGCGCCGCCGGACTTGGCGCCGCTGCCGGCGGCGGTGGAGGCGACGTGCGTGCCGTGCCCGTTGCGGTCCTTGGCGTCGGCGGTCGTCGTGAAGTTCTGCTCGGCCACCACCTTGCCCGCCAGGTCCGGGTGCGTGCCGTCGATGCCGGTGTCGAGCACGGCGATCTTGACGCCCTTGCCGTCGTGGCCGCCCGCCCACGCCTGGGGCGCGCCGATCTGGGGCACGCTCTTGTCGAGGGTGGCCTTGCGGCCGGCGTCCAGCCAGACGTGGCTGACGCCGGGGGCGGCGACGGTGGCGCCCCGGGCCCGGGAGGCGGTCAGCGCGGACCACAGCGTTCCGGCGTCCTCGGCCGGGGCCTGGACGGCCTCCGCGTTCAGCGACGTGAAGGACTTGCGGACGGTGCCGCCGTCGGCCGCGCGCACTTCCTTCCGGGCGGCCGACGCGGCGCCGTCGTACTGGACGATCACCCTCACGCCGTCGCGCTGCGCGGCGACGGTCTCGGGGCGGGTCAGCTCGGTCAGGTCGAACAGCCGCCGGTCGAGCTTGCCGGCGGCGAGCAGGCGCTCGGTGTCGGCGGGCACCACGTGGGTGCGTCCGCCCAGGGTGCGCAGGTGCATGCGGACGTCCTGGCGGCCCTTGCCGGGCTCGATCCGGACGGGCTTGTTCTTGCCGTCCAGGAACACCCGGTCGCCGGTGATCAGGGTGACGTCCTTCAGGGGGCCGGCGGGGCGTCCCGCGTGGACGGCTCCGCCGTCGGCAGGGGGCGCCGCCGCGGCCGGGGCGGCCACGCCGGTGGCGAGGGCCGCGACCGCAGTGGCGAGGGCGAGCGCCGTCGTACGCCGCCGAGCGGGCCGTTGGGCCGGTTGTTGAGCCGGTCGTGGGGACAGTCGTGGGGATCTGTACAACTCTTCTCCCGGTTGAGGGGGGGGCGTGCGACGGCCCGGGCCGCCACGTCCTTGCGGACCTCGGGGTGTGGCTGCCGCTCCCGGGCTCACCAGCTGGGGAACGGGCCCGGGCCGACGCTCGTGCCGCATCGCTGCGGCGCTTGCGACCAGCAGTTCATCGGCTCGCGAGTTGTTCAGCAGCCCCGTTCCGTACGGCTGAACAACCGCACTTCGCGTGTCTGATGGGGCCCTTGTGACGGAGGAAGATGTGTTCCTAGCGTGTGAGGACCTTGATCGAACGGAAGTGGGGCGGGCGTGGGGAGACCGGAGAAGGAGCTCGACCCGGGGGCGGGGCCGGTGCCGCGCTTCGCCCACGGGCTGCGCGCCCTGCGCCAGGAGGCCGGCGGGCTCTCGTACCGGGAACTCGCCCGCCGCGCCGGCTACTCGGTGACGGCGCTCTCGCAGGCCGCCGCGGGGGAGAAGCTGCCGACGCTGCCCGTCGCGCTGGCGTACGTCGCCGCGTGCGGCGGCGACCCTGAGGAGTGGGAGGACCGCTGGCGCACCGCCGACGCGGAACTCCTCGCCGAACTCGCCGCCGGCGCCCTCGTCGGGAGCACCCCGCCCTACCGGGGGCTCGCCCGCTTCGAACCCGAGGACGAAGCGCTCTTCTTCGGCCGCGGCCGGCTCACCGAAGAGTTGGTGGAACTGGTCGCCGCGCACCGCTTCACCGTGGTCTTCGGCCCGTCGGGCAGCGGCAAGTCATCCCTCCTGCGGGCCGGTTTGATACCCCGGCTGCGCACCTCGCCCGCCCCGCCGGCCCCTCTGTCGCCGCCCGCCGCCCTGAGGATCTTCACGCCCGGCGAGCACCCGATGCGCTCCCGCCGCGACCTGCTCGTCCCGGCCGCCGACGACGGTGAGACGTGGCTGGTCGTGGACCAGTTCGAGGAGGTGTTCACGCTCTGCTCCGACGCCGAGGAGCGCACCGAATTCCTCACCGCCCTGCTCGCGGCGCGCCGGGACGACAGCCGGCTACGGGTCGTGCTGGGCGTACGCGCCGACTTCTACGGGCACTGCCTCGCGGACCCCGGCCTGGCCGCCGCCGTCAAGGAAGCCGCCCTGCCCGTCGGCCCGTTGGCCGCGGCGGAGCTGCGCGAGGCGGTCGTCAAGCCCGCTGCCGCGGCCGGGCTCGTCGTCGAACGGGCCCTGACCGCCCGGCTGGTGGAGGAGGTCGCGGGCGAACCGGGCAGCCTGCCGCTGCTCTCGCACGCCCTGCTGGAGACCTGGCGCCGCAGACGGGGCCGCACCCTGACCCTGGAGGGCCACCTCGCCGCGGGCGGGCTGCACGGCGCCATCGTGCAGACCGCCGAGGACCTGTACGCACAGCTCACCCCCGACCAGGCGGAGGAGGCCCGCCGCATCCTGCTGAGCCTGATCACCCCGGGCGACGGCGTCCCCGACACCCGCCGCCCCGTCGAGCGTCCCGAAGTCGTCCCCGACGGGCCGGCGTCCGACGCGCACACCGTCTTGGACCGACTGGTCGAAGCACGCCTCGTCACGCTCGACCGGGACACCGTGGACCTGGCCCACGAAGCGCTGATCACCGCCTGGCCGCGGCTGAGCGGCTGGATCGACGAGAGCCGCGAGCGGCTGCGCCGCCACCGCCGGCTCGCCCAGGCGGCCCACAACTGGCGGGCCCGGCAGCGCGACAGCGGCGCGCTGCTGCGCGGCGGGGAGCTGGCCGAGGCCGCGTTCACCTTCGCCGCGGCCCGGGACCGACGGGAGCTGACGCCGCAGGAACGGGAGTTCCTACGGGCCAGTTGCACCGCCCGCACCCGGGCCCGGTGGGCGCGCCGCGCGGTGGTCTCCACGCTGGCGGTCCTCGTCGTGCTCGCCGTGGTGGCGGTGGAGACGGCCTGGCGCGAGGGGCGCACCAGCCAGCACCAGCGCGAGGAGTCCGCCGCCCGGCGGCTGGCCTCGCTGGCGCAGGGCGTACGCGCCTCCGACCCGGTGCTGGCGATGCGGCTGGGCCTGACCGCGTGGCAGCTCAAGCAGACGACGGAGACCCGCTCCGCGCTGCTCGGCGCGTACACGCAGCCGGAGACGGACACGTACGACGTCCCGGACGGGACGGACGTGATGACGCTCGACGGCGCGGCCCCGCTGCGGCTGAGCCGGGACGGTCGGACGGCCGTCACCAGCGACATGTCCGGTGTGCGCGCGTGGGACGTCACCACCGGCAAGGCGCTCGGACCGCTGATCCCGCTCGGCACCGACACCTCGGTGGTAGGGGTCGCTCCCGACGGGCGGACGGCGCTCCTCGGGTCCTGGGACGGGAAGGGGAAGAAGTTCAACGTCCGGACGTGGGACCTGCGGGCGGGCAAACCGGTCGGCGTCCCGCTGCGCACGGACAGGTGGGGCGCGGGCTACGCCCCCGACGGCCGCACCCTCGTGGAGGTGGAGATCGAGGACGACGGGGGCACGCTCGGGCTCCGGGACGGACGCACGGGGCGGACGGTGTTCGAACGGTCGACGAGTACCGGACCGGCGTGGGCCCTGAGCCCCGACGCCCGCCTCCTGGCGCTGTGCCCCGACTGGCACGGCGGGCGCAAAGGCAAGGAGACCGCCGCGTTCGAACTCTGGGACGTACGCGAACGGCGCAAGCTGTCCACGACGTGGCCCGGCGCCTGCGCCGCGGAACCCCCCGAGTTCACCGGGGACGGCAAGGCCATCATGGTGCGGTCCGCCGACGGGCTGAGCCTTCGGGACGCGGCCACCGGGCGGGAGCGCACCCGCATCCGGCACGCCGGGCTGATCGAGGCGGTGACGAGCCCCGACGGGCAGTTCGTGGTCGCGGCCGACAGCCGCGAGATCCTGCTCTGGCGGCTGTCCTCGCCCAAGAAGCCGGTGTTCCGCTTCCCGCTCGCCAACGAGGTCCCCACCGAGCTGCGGATCGACACGGCGGCCGGCGCGATCCGCTACGTCACCAACCGCCACCGCATGGACACCGTCGTGCGCACCGTCTCCTACGGGCCCGCGATGGGCTCCGCGTGGAGCCCGCAGCCCATCGGCAAGGGCGTGTTCAGCCGGGACGGCCGTACGCTCGCGGTCGAACGCCGCCGCGGCAGCACGTCGTACTTCGAGGCGTACAGCGTCCCGGACGGCGCTCGCACGGCCCGTACCCCCGGGGTCCGGTGCGCGAGGGCCACTCTCTCCGGCACCGACTGCCACACCCTGCTCGCGCTCAGCCCGGACGGCCGGACCCTCGTGCACGGCAGGACGACGCTGTACGGGAGCGACGGGCCGAAGGAGTTCCGCGCGCCGAACCTCTGGGACGTACGGGCCGACGCGCCCGCCCGTCCGCTGGTGGACCCCCGGCCGCCGCACTCGGCGTCGCTGCCGATGACCGGGCTCGACTTCACCGCGGACGGGCGGTCCCTGCTCGTCACCAGGTACGGCATGGACGCCGTCGACGTCTGGGACCTGGACCGCAGGCAGCGGACCCGGCCCGAGACGCAGTCCAAGTCCCACGCCACGGTGTCCGACAGCTCCATCGACCACCCCAACAGGCTCCTGGCGCGCCCCGACGGCCGACTGGTCGTCACGCCCCGGTACCTCTTCGCCCTGCCGTCGGGCCTGACGGCGGGGCGGAGCCCGAACCTGGACGACGCCAGCGCGTTCGCCTTCAGCCCGGCCGGGGACCGGCTGGCGGCCGGGGACAGTTCGGGCGGGGTGACGCTGTGGGACGGCGACGTCCGCAAGCGGCGGGGGGCCCTGGTCGGCACCCAGAACGCCGCGCGCCGGGGCACGGTCGAAGCGGTCACGGCGCTGGCCTTCTCGCCCGACGGGAAGACCCTCGCGGTCGGGGGCGGCGCCGGCACGCTCCAGCTCTGGGACGTGGCGTCGGGCCAGCCGCTCGGTTCGCCGCTGCCGACGCCGGGGGACGGCATCGTCGCGGTGACCTTCGCCGCGGACGGGCGCACCGTGCACGGCGTGGGCGTGCACAGCGGCATCCAGTCCCACGCGATCGACCCGGGACGGCTGACGGCGGCCGTGTGCAAGCGTGCGGGGGGCGGTCTTTCGCCGGCGGACTGGCGGACGTACCTGCCGGACATCCCGTACCGGCCGGTGTGTTGACCGCTCGGTGCGGTTCAGTGCGCTCAGCGGATGAGTGCGTCCGCGAGTGCCCGCCACGTCTCGTGGGGGGCCTCGTGCTCAGCCGCGTCGGGGTCCGTCGGCTGGACGACGAGGACGACCTGGTCGGCGCCCGCGTCGAGGTGGCGGCGTACGCGGGCGGCGACGGCGTCGACGTCGCCCCAGGCCACCAGCGCGTCGAGCATCCGATCGCTCGTGGTGGCGACGTCCTCGTCGGTGAACCCCATCCGGCGCAGGTTCTGCGGGTAACCGCCGACCTGGGTCAGGAAGCTGATGGGCTCCCGGGCCGCGGCCCGGGCCCGCTGCGGGTCCTCTTCGAGTACGACGTACTCCATGATGACGAGCTTCGCCCCGGCGCCCAGGACCTGTCGGGCCTGCGCGGTGTACTCCGGGGTGACCAGCAGGGGCACGGCGCCGGCCGCGCGGTCGCGGGAGAGCTCCAGCATCCGCGGGCCCAGGGCGGACAGCATGCGGGAGCCGACCGGGACGGGCGGGTCGGCCGCGTCCAGGGCGTCGAGGTAGGCGTTCATCGTGCGCAGCGGACGGGCACCGTGCGCCCCGCCGAGACCGGTGATCAACCGGCCCGGATCGGTGGCCTCGACGTCGCGGCGCAGCGCGACCACGTCCTGCGGCGGATACACCTGGGCGGGGATGATCGCGCTGCCCACGGGGACCGTCCGGGTCGCCCGGACGACGTCCCGCAGCGGGTCCAGGGTGGCCAACTGCCCGCCGGCGATCCACAGCGTCGAGTAGCCGAGGTCCTCCAGGAGCGCGGCGTCGTCGAGGTGGCCGCCGTCGGCCCGTACGTCCAGGGTCACGCCGATGGGGCCGATCTCGTCGAGCGCGTGCTGGGTCATGGGGTGCCGCCTTCCGCTCCGCGATGGGGTCCGGGCTCGGGCCCATCGATGGGTTGCGACGCTATTTCCTGAACCCGACTTGAGGTCAACGACGGGCGGTGGGCGGCGGCCCGGGGACCCGGTCGGCGGTTGGGTCCCGGTCGGGTCCCGGCGGCGGTCGGTCGGTTCAGGAGAGCGGCACGGCCTTCGACGGGTCGGTGTGCCAGCTGCTGACGGCGGGCTCGCTCACCTGGACGGCGTCGATGGCGAGCGGGACCGGGTCCGGGTCGTTCTGCTCCACGGAGACGGTCATCGAGGCGTACTCGGTGCCGGAGTCGTCGTTGGTGGTCTTCGGGGTGACCCCCGCGTAGGCGGTCTTGTTGCCGCTCAGGGTGATCGGCCGGCCCGCCGACTGCTCGGCGTTGGTGGCCAGCGGGCCCCCGTCGATGCCGAAGGTGACGACCGGGATGCCCGCGGGCAGGACGCAGGTGATTCCGCTCTGGGCCCGGACGCTGATCTCGTCGTACCCGCCGGCCTGGGTCTTTGCCGTGACCTTCCAGACCAGGTCGTTGGTTCCGCACACCTGGCCGTAACCGTCCTTGTCGCCGGAGCCCTGCTGCACGCCGTCCTTGCCGCCGGACCCGGTGGACCCGTCGGGCTGCCCGCCGTCCGAACCCGACTTCGTCCCGCCGGACGCGTCCGCGCCCTGGGCCGCCTTCCCGCCCTCGTCCGCGGCGGGCGCCGAGCCGGTGTCCCCGGTCTTCTCCTGTGCGGCGGCGGTGGCGGCCTTCGACGGGGCGGAGGCCGCGTTGTCGTCGTTCTGGCAGGCGGTGGTGAGCAGCCCGACGGTCAGCACGGAGGCGAGGGCGATGGCGCTGCGCAGGGACTTCTTCATGGGAGATACGTCCTTTGGATCGTCTGGATCGTCGGTGGGTTCTCGAAGCGGTGATCGCTTGCGTTGTCGCCGTTGACCTTGAGCATGCCGCCCCGAACGGCCGTCCGACCGGGATCGCACCTGGTCATGACGGGGCTGTGAACGCGCTGTGACACGGTCACGCGGAGTTCACGGGCGCGTCCCCGCGGCCCGTCCGCCGCCCGTCCGCGGCCCGCGGGGGCCGTGCGTGAGCAGCCCGATGCGTACCGGCTTGTCCCGTGTCGGCCGCCCCGTATTGGGGGATATGCACTGTTACGATCCTCGGTCGACACCTCCCTGATCCGCGGCGCCCCGACCGGCGGTCGGGGTTCGCCGCAGATCCGGAGGGCCCGTGCCCCGCATCCGTCGCAAGCGCCCCGACGACCGCTCAGACCGCCACGACCGCTCCCTCGACACCGTCGAACCGCCGGGCACCGGTGAACTGCTGGTCGTTGTGTTCGTCGTGACGCTGCTGGTGCTGGCCCTCGGTTCGGTGGCCAACTCGGTGGTGTGGCTCGTCGGCTTCATGGTGTTCCTGCCGGGCGCGGCGTCCGCGCTGTGCACCGTGCGGCAGACCGTGCTGGTCTGCGTCTGGACCACGCTCGTGGTCGGCGCGGTGGCCGGCGTGTGGGTCGACGGCGCCGCGGCCCCGATCGACCGCGTGCTGATCCTGCTGCTCACCGTGTGCCTGGGCGTGGCTTCGGTGTACGCCTGCCATCGACGCATCGGGCGGGAGCGCGAGATGCTGCGGCTGCGCTCGGTGGCCGGCGCGATGCAGCGGCAGATCCTGCTGCCCCTGCCGCTCGACACGGCGGACGTGGTCGTCGACGGCGTGTACGAGCCCCTCCAAGAGGACCGGCTGGTCGGGGGCGACGTCTACGACGTCGTGGAGTCCCCCTGGGGGACCCGGGTGCTCATCGGCGACGTGCAGGGCAAGGGGTTGCCGGCGGTCGGGGCAGCGTTCGCCGTCATCGGTGCCTTTCGCGCGGCGGCGCGCCGTGAGCGCGAGCTGACCGCGGTCGTGGACTTCCTGGACGCGTCCGTCGGCTGGCACAACGTCCGCGCCGAACGGGCGGGCGACGACGAGCGGTTCGTCACCGCGCTCGTCGTGGACATCGGCGCGCACGGTGACGCGCGGGCGGTCAACTGCGGTCACGTGCCGCCATATCTGCTGCACGCCGGCTCCGTGACCGAGCCGCGGCTCACCTCCGGCGTCCCCCTCGGACTCACCGCGCTCACGGACGAGCCGGTGACGGTCGACGCGTTCCCCTTCCCGCCGGGCGCGGTGCTGCTGCTGAGCACCGACGGCCTGATGGAGACCCGCTCGGCGGACGGCACGTTCTACCCCGTCGAGCAGGACCTGGCGCGCCGGGTGCGCCTGCCGGCGGATCTGCTGCCGCGGGCTCTGTGCGACGACGCACGTGCGTTCGCGGGCGTCGGCGGCCAACAGGACGACGTAGCAGTCCTCACAGTCCGCCGCGCCTGACGCGCTTTGCGCGTCCCTGTGCCCCGGGTGTGCGGGCCCCTCCGCCCCTGGACACCCCCGCCGTTTCCCTGCGGGACAGATTGGTCTCTGCGACCCGGTGGTGGGCTTGTCGCGCAGTTCCCCGCGCCCCTGTTGTGCTTCCCCGTGTCGTCCATCTGCGGGAGCGCGGTCAACCCACCACCGGGTCGCGGGCAAATGTCTGGGGGAAGCGAGTCAGGGGCGCGGGGAACTGCGTGGTCAACCCACCACCGGGTCGCAGGTAACTGTCTGGGGGAAGCGAGTCAGGGGCGCGGGGAACTGCGTGGTCAACCCACCACCGGGTCGCAGAGGTCAGCGTTCCCGCAGGGAAACCGCGGGGGTGCCAGGGGCACAGGCGGCGGAACTGTGCGGGCAGCCTTCGCCGGGCCGCAGGGCCGCAGCGCGGTCACACAGGGGTGCGACCGCCGTCCCGGTCCGCGACTGTGAGCGTCGACAAGGTCATCGACGTCAGGTCCGCCTCCAGCACCAAGGGATCCGGCATCGCCACGGCGCGAAACGTCCGCGTCGCCAGCATCGACAGCAACCACCACGCCGCCGACTCCGCGTTGACGTCCCGACGGATGCCCCCCGCCTCCTGCCCTTCGCGCAGCACGCCGGCGAGCTCGTCCACGAAGCGCCGCAGCGAGCGCCGGGCCGCCTCGCCGACGTCCGGGTCGGCGGAGAGCGACGTCGCGTCGGCGAAGAGGTAGCCGAGGGACCCGGGGCGGTGGAACCGCGCGACGTGCTCCGGGTCGAGGAACCGCGCCAGCGCCTCCGGCACGCTGCCGCCGTCCCGCACGGCCCGGTTCAGCTCGTCGCTGACGGTGGTCACGGCGTGCTCCAGCACCGCCGCGTACAGCGCCGCCTTGCTCCCGAAGTTGTGGAACACGACCGGCTCGCTGACCCCGCCCCGCGCGGCGACGGCGGACGTCCTGCCCCGCTGGTAGCCGGTCTCGGCGAACACCTCGGTCGCGGCGCGCAGGATCGACGCGCGCCGCTGGTCGGCGGTGAGGCGCTTGCGCCGGGGAGCGTCCCGTGCGTCGGGCGCGTCGGACGGTGGCGTGCCGGAGTTCACGCGGTTCAGCGTAGCCCGCCTTGCCCGACATTACTTAGTCGTGACTAAGATAGCTTTTCTTAGTCGTCACTAAGTTAGGGGTTTCGATGGTTCTCCAACACCTCCTGCACGGACGTCACGACCCCGCCGCGCCCGGCGCGATCGGCCGGGCCCGCGCCTACGCCGCCGTGACCGCCGTCGCCTTCGCCGGCCGCCGGCGCAGTACGTACGGACGGCTGGTACGGCTGGGCGGGGCACGGCCGGGGGACCGGGTCCTCGACGTCGGCTGCGGCACCGGATACCTCACCGACCTGCTCGCCCGGGCCGTCGCACCGGGCGGCACCGCCACCGGTCTCGACCCCGCGCCCGCGATGGTCGACTACGCGCGCCGGCACGTCCGGGCGCCCGGCTGCACCTTCACCGAAGGCGTCGCCGAGGAACTGCCGTACGAGGACGGCGCCTTCGACCTCGTCATCACCAGCCTCGCCTTCCACCACGTCCCCGAAGACCGTCGAGAGCGCGCGCTGACGGAGATGCACCGCGTCCTGCGTCCCGGCGGGCGGCTCGTGATCGCCGACTTCCGCCCGCCGCGCCGCGGCCCGGCCCGCCATCTGGTGGGCGCCACGGCCGGCGCCGTGATGCGGGACAACCGGACCGACCGACTGGCCGCCCTGATCGACGCGGCGGGCTTCCACCACCGCGACGCGGGCCGGCTGTTCCCGCTGCTGCACTGGGAGCGCGCGACGAAACCGGCCCGGGACGCCTCGTGACGCGCCGTCACCGGCACGCCCTTGCCCTCACCCTGCTGGTCGCGGCCGGCATCGGCTGGCACATCGGTTACGGCGGTGCCACCGGCCTCGCCGTGGTCGTCGCCCTGCTCGCGGCCCACCTCGTCGCCGCCGCGCTCGGGTACTGGCTGCTGCGCCGCCGCAGGCGTACGCCCGTACGCCAGCACGCCGAAGCCGACGCCGAGCACCCCGTACACGACAGGGCGGCCGAGTCGGCCGCGTACGACGGGATGCCCGAACACCCGGCCCACGACGGCTGATTCAACCGTCGGACTCCTGCGGCCACGGATGGTCCAGGCAGCAGCGGACGAAGTCCTGCACGGCCGGGCCGCCGTCGTGGGCCCACGCGACGCCGACCCGGCTGGGGCTGACGCCGGTGACGGGGCGGTAGGTGACGCCGGGGCGGGCGTAGAAGCGGGCGGCGGACGCGGGCGCGAGGGCGACGCCGTATCCGTTGGCGATGGCGCTGAGCCAGTCGTCCGGCTGGTCGGTGACGGCGCCGATGCGGACCGGCCGGCCCTCGCGTTCGTCGGCGGCCAACCAGAAGTCCCGCCACCACTCGGTCTCCTGCGGCGCGGCCACGAACGGCTCGTCCCGCAGGTCCCGGAAGCGGATCACGTCCCGCTCGGCGAGGGGGTGCGCGTCGGGCAGGGCCACCCAGCGGGGCTCGGTGAACAGCGCCGCCGTCCGCAGGGCGCCCTGTCCGGGGAAGGGCAGCCGCAACAGGGCCACGTCGACGTCCCCTTCGGCGAGCCCCGCGCTCGGGTTCGACCAGGACGCCTGCCGCATGTCCACCCGCCAGCCCGGCCGCCGCCGGGTGAACTCCGCGATGATCCCCGGAGTCGCCTCGTTGGCGGCGCTGGCCAGGAAGCCGACCCGCAGCACGCGCCCCGCCAGGCTCGCGGCGCCCTTGGCTTCCCGCGCCGCCCGGTCCCAGTCGGCCAAGAGCGCGGGCACCCGCTCCACCAGGGCCCGGCCCGCCTCCGTGAGGGCCATGCCCGTACGGGACCGGGTGAACAGCCGTACTCCCAGTTGCGCCTCCAACTGCTTGACCTGCTTGGTGAGCGCCGGCTGGGACACGAACAGCCGCTCCGCGGCGCGGGTGAGGGTGCCCTCCTCCGCCACGGCGACGAAGTAGCGCAGCAACCGGGTGTCCACATCCATGCTTCCAGGTTATAGATGCAGGTATTGGACGCCACCGAAGAGCTCGGGAAGCCTTGTCCCAGCGAGCTGGCTAAGGGCTGTCCCGTAATCCCTGGCGGGCGCGCGACGACAGCTACGGCGCCTCGCTGCGTTGTCGGAATCACCACATACATCCAGTATGCGGT
>NZ_JBEYTZ010000052.1:0-37158 GCF_040643215.1 Streptomyces sp. NPDC047315
CCAGCGTCTTCTACCGGGCCCGCGTCCACTTCGGCTTGTCGGGTGCCCTGGCCGTGTCCGTCACGCGCGGCACGACCCAGGTCGGCTCGGCGCCGAGCCTGCCGTACACGTACAGCGCGGGCAGTGAGCTGGAGGTCCGCGTGCGGCTCGTCGGGCACACCGTGCAGATGCGGGTGTGGCCCGTCGGCCAGCCGGAGCCCGTCGACTGGACCCACACGGTCACGATCACCACGGACACGATCGCCGCCGGCGAACTCGGCCTCACCGCGAGTGCCTTCAACGGCAACACCAACACGGCGCCCGAGATCCGCTTCGACGGCTTCGAGGTCGTCACGCCGCAGCTCGCCACCGTGGTCCGCTCCGTGAACGGCGTCATCAAGGCGCACGCCGCGGGCGCCGCGGTGGCGCTCGCCCACCCGATGCGCACCGCGCTCTGACCAGGAAGGAGGCCAGATGCCGATCCTGGCAGGCCAGATCGTCACCGCGGGCCAGCTCGACCGGATGCAGCCCACGCCGTACTCCGCCGAGTGCACCGCGGCCCTCACCGGCACGACGACGTACCAGCCAATCCCCGGGCTCACGATCACCCTCGCAACCGAGACGGCGGGCGCCCGGTTCACGGCGGCCGGGGTGTTCGATTGCAGCGTCACCACGGTCCACGCGACCAACCTGATGGTGGGGAAACTGCAGATCAACAGCGTCGACCAGTCGGGGCTCGCGATCCACGCGATGGACACCCTGGACCGGGACACGGTCGCGATGTCCTGGTCCGGGACCCTCGGCTCTGCGGGGACGCAAACGTTCACCCTGTTGGGCGTGGTCAACGCTGCGGGCGGTGGCGGGTTGTTCCACATCAACTCACGCTTGGAAGTCGTGATCTACGAGGTCACGTAGCCCCTGCCCCCTCTCCCCAACGCCCCTCGCCGTCCCGGCCTGGGGCTTTCTCGTGTGCCCTGGAGGCCCATCATGCAATTCGTCCGGCGCTCCGACTGGGGCGCGCCCGCCACTGCCGCTGACCGGATCGCGAAGGTCCGCGGCGTGAAGATCCACTACCTGGGGACCGCGTACACCTCGCGCGCGCACGACCGGTGCGACGACCAGGTCCGCGCGATCCGCGCTGCTCACCTCGCGGACAAGGCCGAGAACTACTCGGACATCGCGTACAACCTCCTCGTCTGCGAACACGGGTACGTCTTCGAGGGGCGGGGCGCGTACCGGCGCACGGGCGCCAACGGCAATCCCACCCTCAACGTGCGGCACTACGCGGTCTGCGCGCTCCTCGGCAGCAAGGGCCTCGCCACGCCGACGGACGCCATGCTGCACGGCCTGCGGGACGCGATCGAGTACCTGCGTGAGCACGGCGCCGGCCTGGAGGTGCAGGGCCACCGGGATGGCATCGCCACGAAGTGCCCGGGGGATGCGCTGTACGACTGGGTGGAGCGCGGCGCCCCGCGCCCCGGCGGGAGCGACCCCGTACCGCCGTCGAAGCCGGCGCCCGGGACGAAGCCGGCTCCGAGGCCGACCGTCGACCTGTCCCGGCTGATTGCCGCCGCCCGGAGCGACCCGCCGAAGAAGGGCACCCCTGTCAGCTACTACGGCACCAAGACGGTCGAATCCGCGCTGGTGGCCGAGCGGCTGCTGTCCCGCGAGTTGGCCGACGGGCACTTCGGCACGGCCACGGTGCGCGCGTACGCGGCTTGGCAGCGGCGCTGCGGCTACACCGGGGCCGCCGCCGACGGCATCCCTGGCAAGGCGTCCCTCGAACGACTCGGCCGCGCCCGCGGCTTCACCGTCACCCCCTGAACTGATCGGAGAACCCCCCCATGTCTCGACTCGTCCTCGACACGATCGAACGCACCGCCGGCACGTACGTCGTCGCCCTCCTCGGGCTGCTGCTCGCCGACGGCTTCGACCTCACCAACCTGTCTGCGCTCAAGGCCGCGGCAATCGCGGCGATTCCGGCGGGCCTGTCGGTGCTGAAGGCCGCCGTCGGCACGGCCATCGGCGATCAGGCGACGGTCGGTTGGATACCGCGGAGGCGCGGGTGACGCCGGCTGAGTCGACGCAGGTGGCAGTGGAGCTGGAACGGATGCGCGGCACCCTCGAAGCTGGCTTCGCTCGGGTGGACGGCTCGCTCGCTCTGCTGGTGCAGCGGTCGGATCAGACAGATCAGCGGCTCGCCGACCACGAAGCGCGGCTCGATGCGCTGGAGAAGTCCCGGTGGCCGCTGCCGTCGCTGGTCGCGCTGACGGGGCTGGGTGCGCTCCTGGTCGCGCTCTGGCAGATGAGCGCCCGCTGAAAGAGGCAACGGGAAACACTGGCGTTGCCCTGTCGGCGCGCGCTGCTGCGGTGCACGCTGGCGGCATGAATCCTCCCTTACTGCGGGTCGTGTCCTTCGGGTACGGCCATGGCCCGGCGCCGACTGCGGACATCACCTTGGACCTGCGGCGTTCCCTCAGGAACCCGCATCACGACCCGGCCATGAGGCACATGACCGGCCTCGACGAACGCGTGTACCAGCACGTCCTCGACACCCCGGGGGCGCGACACCTCGCCGCCCAGACCACGCTCGCGGCGCACATGCTGCTGACGGAGACCAGCAGCCCAGTGGTGACCGTCGCCGCCGGTTGTGTGGGCGGTCGGCATCGGGCGGTCGCGATGGCTCGGGAGATCGAGCAGCAGGCGCGGTCGTACGCTGCGGCGGCGGGGTACGAGGTGCAGCTGGTGCACCGTGACGTCCACCGCGACGTGCTGCCGTCGTCCGTCCACAGCTGAGGCACTGCCCCCGTCCGCTCCCTTCGCGGGAGCGCGGCGGGGGCTGCTTCGTGCGTTCAGGGGGGACGGCTGGGGGACGACTGAGACGTGTGGGGGACGGCTGGGGGACGCGTCCCGAACCGTGAGGCGTCCCCTCGCTGCCCCGCTCCCACCAGGACAAAGGGCGATTCAGGCGCCATGGGGGACGCGGGGGACGACTCTTACCCCCTTCTTCTCTGTCCTGATGAGGAAGGAGAGGAGAGGGATAGAGAGGAAGCCGGAAACAGCGTCCCCGGCGTCCCCACCGTCCCCCGAACCCGGCGGCTTCGTCATGCGCTGGGGAGGCGCCTGGCCAGTCGCTCCCACAGGTCGCCGGCGCCGGTCGCGGTTTCCTCGCCGGTGCCGGGTGCGTCGGCGACGGCGCGGAGGATGGCGATCACGGCGGCTGCTTCGCCTGCGGTGAGGAGGGCGAGGCGGGGCCCGTCAGTGTCGTCGAGGAGCTGGGCGAGGTCGAGGTCCATGCCGGTGCAACGGTCCGGCCCGGCGGCCGGACACGGGTGGCCGGCTGCGCTACGGTGGCGGCGCCCCGCCGTCGCGCGGGGATCAGCCCGCGGCTGGCTCCTCCGCCGCCGGGTGCCGCACCAGCTTCTTCAGCGCCTTCTCGACCTCGTACCGCGGCTGCCCGCTGTCCGTGGCGTGCGCGGTGATCGCGGCCTGTACCGCGGCGGCGGTGGGGATCGTGAGGGCGCCGGCCTGGATCTCGGTCCACGCCTGCTGCTCCAGCTTCACCAGTTCGTCCGTGAGTTCGATATCAGCCACGGCGGGATCCTACGACAGGGCGTCGATCGCCTTCACGATCAACGCGCGGGCCTCCGCCCCGTACACCGCCATGGTCCGCAGGTCCTCGAAGGCCCGCAGGTACGTGGCGATCTCCGACGGCTGCGTGACCGTGACCCGAGCGGACAGTAGTTCCATCGAGACGAGGGTGTCGTCGTAGATATGGAACGTCTCCATCGGCCAGATCGACCGGTCTCGCTGCGCGTCGGGTATTACCCCCAGCGAGATGCTCGGTATCGCGCCTGCCGTCAGCAGGTACCCGAGCTGCGCGGCCATGGCCTCCGAGTCGCCAATTTGGTGGCGCAGCACGGACTCCTCCATCAGCAGCAGTACCCGTTTCCTCGGCTCATGAAGGATCCGCGAGCGCTCCAGCCGTGCCGCAACGGCCGCCTCAACATCGTTCGGGATATCCCGAAAGGCTGTGATGCGGGTCATCAGCGCCCGGATGTATCCCTCAGTCTGAAGGAGTCCAGGCACGAGCGTCCCCGAGTAGACCCGGAAGACCCGCGTCGCCTTGAAGAGCGGCACGTAGCTGTCCTGAAGCTGCTTCAGCCCGGCGTTGACTTTCCGTTTCCACTCCACGTACATCGCCTCGGCGTTCCGGGACTGGGCGACGATGTCAGCGGTCTGCTCAGGTACGCCGCAGGCGTCGCACCAGCGGCGGATGTCGTCGGGGGACGGAGGCGTCCGTCCGTTTTCGATGCGCGATGTCTTCGGGTGCGTCCAACCGCAGAGCTGCGCCAGTTGTCCGCCTGTCAGCCCCGCCTCGGCGCGCAGGTCGCGCAACCGCTGGGCGATGCTCTGGCGCGCGGCCTGCGCCGCCGAGGAGGGTGAGATGGACATGTGGATCTCAGGCCCGGCGCTATCGAATCTCGTACTGGTCGTGCGGGATGCCCCGTTCCCAGACGGCCTCGAACGCGTCCGCGCACAGCGCGGCCGTTGCCGGGTCTTTGCTGATCTCGCCGCCGCCGGAAGCGCCTTCGCCAGTGAAGTGGTTCCAGCGGATGAGGCTGCCGTCGATGAGCCAGAAGTCGTTTCCGGGTAGGGCAAGGTCGGAGGCCTGCCGTCGCGGCAGCCATCGGATCAGTTCGCCGGCTGCGGCGTTCGTGAAGGTTCCGGAGTGCAGGAAGCGCGTGTATTCGCTCACCGGCTCCGAGACGATCCGGGCTCGGCGGACGACGACGCCCCGCGCGACGGTGCCGGCGATCAGGTCGAGCCAGGGCCGCCACCACGATGCGCGGTCGTCGGGGTCGAGCCGGTGGCCGGCGCGCCAGTCGGCGAACGGTCCGGTCTCGTAGTCGACTGCGTAGGAGTCGCGCATCTCCAGGTGGACAGCGGATTTCTGGGCTGATCCCAGGAGGTCATCCCACGCCGGTACCTGCATCACATGCCTCCTTGAGGATGGGGATCATCCGTGCGGGAATCCGGATGATCGTCTCGTGCTCGGGGACATCGGTGGCATGCCCCGGTACTGAGCCGATTGTCTGGCACTCACGGACCTCTTCGTCGGTGGCCCTGTAGGACTGGACCAGCAGGTCACCGGTTTCGGTTCGGCGCCACACGGTCGGGCTCTCGCCGTCTCCGGTGTTCGGGTCGATCCCAACGAAGACTAGGGGCATGGCCGCCTCCAACTCTCGTGGTGTGCACGGATGTTCAGTACCTTCACCGCTGCCTGGCGCTTTGGTCAAGGGGTGTTTGCACTGCTGTCCTGCGGCCGGGTGGCACCGTGAACATTCGTGAACATAGCTGGTGTTCATGCACATCGGCTTCCTACGGTCTGGGGACTGCTTCAGCCCCAACGTCTGGGAGCCCCCCGATGAAGCTCACACCCATCCCCGCCGATGTGCTGCCGGCGTCGCAGAAGTGGCCGCCGTGCACGTGCGGGCAGCCCGTCTGCCCCGACCGGTCAGCCCTCGACGACAGCGGCAGCGACTCGGCCACGCTCGCCGAACTGCGCGCCCGCACCCGCGAGGTCAACCGCGCGCCGCGGCGGCCCGCGTGAGCAGCGTGGCCGGCGATGTGCGCCTGGCGCTGACCACGGCACAAGCCCTGCCGGAGACGCACGAGGCGCTGCGCGATCGGCTGCGTGCGCACATCGGTGTGGTGGCCGGCCCGGCTGAGGCATACGCCGAATCCCTGACGGACGAGTGGCACCAGCGTGTGGTCCTGCACAGCGTCGAGAGCGCACGGAAGGCGGCCGTCGGCGTCGACCCCCAGATACCTCCGGGCGAAGAGCTGATGATCCTCGCCGAGCACATCCGCACCCTGCTGCTGTACGCCTCGCGGGCGCCCCGCCCTTGATCTCCGGCTGCCGGTGTGGCGGTCCTCGCCGGCAGCCGGGCACCACCCCGCTCTGACTCCCGTGTGCCGGCCCGAGTGTGGGGACTCGCACCGCCGGCACACGGGCTCCACGGCCCCGGCCCTGCATCTCCGCTCCCCCGCGGCAGGGCCGGGGTCCCCTACCCCCCGATTGTCAGGAGGCACCGATGCCCACCCTCGCTCGCCATCGCCGACCGCGGTGGCGCCGCGCCCGGCCCGGCCGGCACACCGCCGAGTACCTGACGGCGTACCCGCCGCCGGAGACCCCGTTCGTCCCCAGCCCGTGGACGCGCGAGTGGACGGGGCCGACGAAGGAAGGGGCCCGCGCTCACTTCGCCCGCGAGGCGGAGGCCCGGCGCCGCCGCCAGCTCGTCATCGCCCCGCACGGACTCCAAGGGAGCGCGGCGTGATGATCCTGATCCCCGTCGGCCGCACGAAGCTGACCGCCACGGACGTCACGACGTGCGAGGCATGCTGGCGCAAGCCCGTCGCCGTCGTCCGCACCGACCCCCGCGGGCGCGACCTGCTGTGCGTCCCGTGCGCCACGGAGCACAACCCGGTACGCGTCGACCTGTTCCCGCCCCTCGGGGTCTACGGCCTCACCGAGCGGATGGTGGAAGCGGGGAAGCACGGGAAGCCCACGCCCCAGATGCCGCCGAACCCCGGGCCGCACCTGCCGCGGCCGGCACCAACACCTACACCGGGCCTGCCCCCGGTGTAGAGCCGCCGGCTACTCCTCGCCGCCGGCGACGAGCTGCGCCAGCGGGACGTCGAGCGCGCGGGCGATTCGCAAGAGCAGGCTCAGCGGCGGGTCGGTGAGCCCGTACTCGACCCGGCTGATGGTCCGCCGGTCCGCGCCTGTCGCTTCGCCGAGGCGTTCCTGAGAGAGCCGCGCCCCGCGACGGGCGGCCCGGATGCGGGCGCCGATCTGCTGGCGGCGGGTGAGGACCCAAGACGGGGGCGGATCGGCGGGCGGCACCCGCCCACGCTCGATTGATCTTGATCGAAAGTCTGTACCTGGCCAGGTACATTTCCGCCTGAGCTGCCGCATGCTGCTGCACCACCACGGCGCAGCTCGGGAGCGGCGGGGTGTATGCGTGTCCGCCCCGTCGTGACGCGCGGCTTCTGGTCGCCGCGTCCCGCCCCACCCCGAGTACGGGGTGGGGCGGTTACTTTGTACGCGAGAGGGCCCCCACCGACTCATGCGATGGGGGCCCTCGCCCACGGTGCCACCCTCCCCGGTGGACGCCGCAGGTTGCGGCCGGTGCGTGTCAGGCGTGTGTGGGGAGACACACCTGCCCCGGCCATGCGCGGAACTCTACTGTCATATGCAGGAAGTTCAACTACTCCGAACGAGTGAGCCCGTTACCGCACCCCGGGGCATGATCGCGTGGGGATGTGGACTTGATGTGGACTCCAAGCCGAAGAAAGACCCTCCGACCGTAGCGGCCGGAGGGTCAAATACAGGCTCTCACCTGCTACTTCACACTGGTGGGCGCGGACGGTTTCGAACCGCCGACATCTGCTTTGTAAGAGCAGCGCTCTACCCCTGAGCTACGCACCCGTGGAGGAGGCCCCAGCCTACATGCCGGACCAGGCCGCCCCGCAAACCCGTTCCCTTCCGCACGCGGGCGGAGTGGGTGGGTGGAGAGGGGGGATAGCCCCACCTCAGGACGGTGGCGGGCCGGATCGATCGGGGTGGGTCGGGAACCTAGCGTGGAAGCGTCCACTCACCGCGTCCACGGGGGAATGATCCGCATGAACGTCCACTCGGTCCGACCCGGCTTCGCTCGCCGTCCCGTTCGCGTCGTCGCGGCCGTAGCGCTGGGGGGAGGGCTGCTCCTCGGGGTCGCGGGGTGTGGGGGGAGTACGGACGTGGCGGGGGCTCCGGTGGAGCGGGAGGTGTTTGCGTTGGAGGGGAAGGCGCTGACCGTGGACGTCGGGGACTCGGACGTGGAGATCGTGGCCGCCGACGTGAGCGACGTGCGGGTGAGTAGACAGGTGGACGGGTGGGCGGTGTTCGGGTCGGGGCCCGATGCGTCGTGGCGGATGGAGCAGGACCGGCTGACCCTGCGGGTGGACTGCGACGGGCTCGGTGACTGCTCGGCGCGGCACACGGTGCAGGTGCCGCGGGACGTCGCGGTGACCGTGGAGCACGACAACGGTGACCTGACGGCGAGCGGGTTCCGTACGGCGCTGGCGATATCGACGGACAACGCGGACGTGACCGTGCGGGACACCACGGGCGACCTCCGGCTCGAATCAGACAACGGGAGCATCGTCGCCGAGCGGATCACCGCGGCGAAGGTGCGGGCGGAGACGGACAACGGGAAGGTGCGGATCGAGTTCAAGGAGAGCAGCGCCGCGGCCGAGCGGGTCGAGGCCGTCAGTGACAACGGGGACATCGTGCTGGAGCTGGCCCGCGGCGGCGCTCCGTACGCCGTCACGGCGAAGTCGGACAACGGCAAGCGCCGGGTGGACGTGCCCACCGACGACAACAGCCAGCGGGTGGTGAAGGCCCGCAACGACAACGGGAGCGTGACCATACGTCTTGCCGGCTAGCCGAAGGCGCGGACCGGGGTCACGAACTTTTCGGGCCGTGTGTTCGTCAGTACCAGGTGGGAGAATGAACCGGGTACGGCGGGACGGCACGGGAGAGGGTTGTGACGGGGACACGCGCGCGACGGCAGGGAACGACCGCAGCCGGTGCCGTGCGTGAGGTCCGTGATTTCCGTGACTTCCGTGACTTCCGTGACTTCCGTGACTTCCGTGACTTCCTCGGGTTGGTGCTGTTGCCCGTGCCGTTGGTGTGTGCCGCCGTGGGGTCGTACGCCTTCGCGGGCGGCGGGACGCGGCGCTGGTTCGGGGGGCGCTCCGAGGGGCTGCGGGCCGACGCCCAGGCCGCGAAGGACGCCGCTGCCGCCGCGTTCTACGAGCTCGACAGCGCCCAGCGGGACCTGCGGATCTCCATCGAGACGATCACCGCGGTGGACAGTTCGTTGCAGGTGCGCGGGGCCGTCGAGGGGTTCGCGGCGCTGGGGCAGCGAATCGACGAGGCGAGCGCGCAGTACATCACCGCCGTGGACAGCCACGACCTGGACCGGGACGACCTGGACGCCTCGGTCGCCACCCGGGCCCGTCGGGAGCTGACCGCCGCCAAGGACGAGCTGGTACGGGTGAAGGGGGAGCTCGACCGGTTCGGGGAGGGGCTGGGGCCGCTGCTCGACCGGGCCGAGACCCAGCTCGCCCGGCTCGCCCCCGCCGTCGAGCGGGCGAGAGCAGCGCTCCTTGCCGCGAGCAACGCCCTCGACGAGGTGCGCGGCTCCGGGATGCGGGCGGACGACCTCGCCGCCCGGCTCGCCCAGCTCGGGCCCGAGCTGACCAAGCTCAACCAGGGCGCGGGGCGGCACGGCGTCACCGAGACGCTGCACCGCGCCGATCGGGTGCTGCGGGACGCCGAAGCCGTACGGGCCGAGGCCGAGCGGCTGCCGCAGCTCGCCGCCGACATCGACAAACGCCTGGTCTCGCTCCGCACCCGCGCCCAGGCCCTGACGAACCGCGCGGGCTCGGTCGAGCCGGTGCTCAGCGAGCTGCGGCGGCGGTTCTCGGTCGCCTGTTGGCAGGACCTCCAGCCCGTTCCCGATCAGGCCGTGGCGCACGTACGGCAGGCGGAGGAGCGGTTGCGGGAGGCGGCGACCGCCCGTGACGAGCAGCGCTGGGCGGATGCGACCGCCCTCCTCGGGACCGTGCGCGCCCTGCTGAACACCACCGACGAGGCCGTGTCCGCCGCCGGTGACCGACTCCAGCAGCTCAATGCGGTGTCCAAGGACCCGCAGGCGGAGATCGACCGCACCCGTTTCGCCGTACGGGACGCCCAGCGGTTCGCGATGGCCGGGCGCAGCACCCCCGACCCGCGGCACGCCCGGCCCCTGGACGACGCGGTGGCGCGGCTGGAGCGGGCCGTCGCGGGCCTGGAGGGGCGCCACCCGGACTACTGGCACTTCCTCACCGAGACCGACGCCGTGCGCCGCACCGCCGCGCGCGTCGTCGAGCAGATAAGGGAGGAGCGGGGCACCGCCGGGAGCTGAGCGGGGCGCAACGGAGGGCTGAGCGGCGCGACCGCCGCCGTGCCCGCTCGCGATTTGAAGCCGCGGCACCCCGGGCGGATGCTGGGAGGTACGAGTACCCGAGGAGGCCGCACATGGCCGCACACGTACTGCCCCACCGGACCCCCTCCGACAAGCAGCGGAGCCGTTCGCGCGTGATCCTCGACGAGCACCTGCCCGTCGACCACCGGCTCAGCCTGCTGTACCGCATCGGCGCCGGCCTGATGGGCGCCTTCCTGGTCGTCTTCGGCGTCCTGGGCCTGGTCGACAAGATCGGCTTCTTCAGCACCGAGGGCGCCACCGTCGTCGGGCTCAACACCAACGGCACGCTCAGCGTCCTGTCCATCTGCGTCGGCGCCCTGCTGCTCTTCGGCATGGTCAAGGGCGGCAACTTCGCCTCGACGCTGAACATGGTGCTCGGCATCCTGTTCATCGTCAGCGGCTTCGTGAACCTCGCGTTGCTGGACTCCAGCTTCAACCCGTTCGCGTTCAAGATCCAGAACGTGTTGTTCAGCTTCGTCGTCGGCCTGCTGCTGATGTTCTTCGGGATGTACGGACGGGTCAGCTCGACCCTGCCGCACGACAACCCCTACTGGCGGGCCCGCCATCCGCAGGAGGCGCAGGCGGAGGCCACGGCCCGCACCGACCACGCCCCACCGGCCGCCCCGGGCACCATCGGCACCACCGGCGCCACGGGGGCTTCCGAACCGAAGCAGAGCCCGTAGCCTTACGGCCATGCCTCGATACGAGTTCCGCTGCCACAGCTGCGACGACACCTTCGAAGTGGACCGCCCCATGGCCCGGTCGGGAGACCCCGCGTCCTGCCCCTCGGGCCACGACGACACGGTCAGGCTGCTCTCCGCGGTCTCCGTGGGCGGGACGGCGGCCGGCGGACCGACCGGTGAGCCTCCCGTGCGCGGCGGAGGCGGCGGGGGCTGCTGCGGCGGCGGTTGCTGCGGCTGAGTACTCGCCTCACGGCACGCCCCCACGGCACCTGGGCGTCACAGCCCCAGGTGCCGCAGTACGGCGACCACCCGCCGCGAGTAGCCCCCCGTGCGCGTCAGCTCCAGCTTGTCGAAGATCGCGTTGATGTGCTTCTCGACCGCGCTCTGCGACACGTACAGCCGCGCCGCGATCGCCCCGTTGGCGTGGCCCTGCGCCATCTCCGCGAGGACGTCCCGCTCCCGCGTCGTGAGCCGGGCCAGCGGGTCCTTCGCACCGGAGCCGCCGGAACCGCCGGAGCTGCGGGCGAGCAGTCGGCGCACCACCTCGGGGTCGAACGCGGTGCGCCCCCGGGCCACCCGCTCCAGCGCGTCGAGGAACTCGTCGACCTCGACGACGCGGTCCTTCAGCAGGTACCCGACGCCCCCGGGCTCGCCGGACAGCAGCTCGGTGGCGTACCGCTTCTCCACGTACTGCGACAGCACCAGCACCCCGACCTCCGGCCAGCGCTCGCGGATCTCCAGCGCCGCGCGCAGCCCTTCGTCGGTGTGGGTCGGGGGCATCCGGACGTCGGCCACCACCACGTCGGGCCGCTGCCGCGCGACCTCCGCCAGGAGCCCCTCCCCGTCGCCGACGGCCGCGAGCACGTCGTGGCCCTCCTCGGTGAGCAGGCGTACGAGCCCTTCCCGCAGCAGGGTCGAGTCCTCGGCCAGGATTACGCGCACGGCAGCTCCGCAGTGATCGTGGTGGGTCCACCGGCCGGGCTGTGCACCCGGAACCGGCCGTCGAGTGCGGCGACCCGGCTCGCCAGCCCGGTGAGCCCGCCGCCGGTGGGGTCGGCGCCGCCCGTGCCGTCGTCCGTGACGCTCAGCCGCAGCAGCGCGTCGTCCTGGTGCACGTCGACCGCGATGCGGGTGGCTCCCGAGTGCTTCACCACGTTGGTGACGGCCTCGGAGACGACGAAGTACGCGGCGGTCTCGACCTGGCGCGCCGTGCGGCCCCGCGGGGCCTCGGGCGGCGCGGCCGGGGCGAAGGTGAGGTCGACGGGGAGGGGCGTGCGCTCGGCGACGGTCTCCAGCGCCACCTGTAGCCCCGCCTCGTCCAGCACGGTCGGATAGACGCGCCAGGCGACCTCGCGCAGCTCGACCAGGGCCCGGCGGCTCTCCTCGTGGGCCTGCCGGAAGAGCTGGTCGGCGCGGTCGGGGTCGCGGCTGCGACGGGCCCGGCCCAGCAGCATCCCGAGGGCGACGAGGTGCTGCTGTACGCCGTCGTGCAGATCGCGCTCGATCCGGCGGCGCTCGTCGTCGACGGCGGCGACCACGTCGGCGCGGCTGGTGGCGAGTTCGGCGATGCGCAGCTCCAGCGCCGCGTTCGGGTCCGGGCCGAGGAGGTGGCGGGCGAGCCCGGCTTCCAGCCGGACCGTGCCGTATACACCCTGGGCGGCGAGGAAGAGCAGGAACAGGCCGAGCAGGCCGGTGCCGACGGCCTCCAGGGGGTACTCGATGGGGGCGACGATCCAGCCGGCGAGCGGGACGAGCACCCAGAAGAGCGCGACGGCCGCGCAGGACAGGGTCACCCCGCCGAGGACGCCGAGCGGGATGCGGGCGAGGGCGTAGCGGACGGCCTGCTCGGGGGCGTACCCCACCGGGGTGGGGGCGTCCAGCCAGCGGGCGAGCCGGCTCAGCTCGGCCCGGGTGGCGCGGACGGCGAGCGCGGACAGCGGGCGGTGCAGGGCGCGACGGCCCCGCGGCCAGGCGAGTACGGCCAGTAGCGGGACCCCGACGAGCAGCGCGGCGAGCACTTCCGCGAGGGCCGTCAGCGCACCGAGGGCGAGCCCGGCCGCGTACCGTGCGCCGTGCGCCGCGACCGCCTTCCAGGGCGCGCGTCCGAAGGGCTTCGACGGTCCGTTCCCGGCAGACGTCGACGGTCCGGCCGCGGCAGCCCCAGCAGGCCCGCCCGCAGTGCTCCCCGACGGCCCGCCCGCAGCGGTCCCGGACGGCTCGCTCAGCACGGTCCCGGACGGCTCGTTCGCGGTGGGCTTCCGCGGCCCGCGTACGTCCCGCCGTTTCGCATCCTCCATGATTGATCACGCTAGCCGTTTGGGGGGACCTGGCACACTGGGGTAAACCGCAGGTCAGTGTGTAGGGGCCTTCAGTCTCCCTTCAGCTCCCTTTCCTTACCGTGGAGAAATGGACCCCATGATCGTGAACGCCGCCGAGCCGATCGAGAGCAGTGCCCCGGGCTGGATCAACAGCCTGATGGACACGCTCGGCGCGCCGGGCGCGGGCATCGCCATCGCCCTGGAGAACCTGTTTCCGCCGATTCCCAGCGAGCTGATCCTCCCCCTCGCCGGGTTCGCCGCGAGCACGGGCCAGATGAACCTGATCGCCGCGTTGATCTGGACCACGATCGGATCGGTCGTCGGTGCGTGGGCGCTGTACGGAGTGGGCGCGGCGCTGGGGCGGGACCGCACGATCGCCATCGCGTCGAAGCTGCCGCTGCTGAAGGTCTCCGACATCGAGAAGACGGAGGCGTGGTTCATCAAGCACGGCCCGAAGGCGGTCTTCTTCGGACGGATGCTCCCGATCTTCCGTTCGCTGATATCCGTGCCGGCCGGTGTGGAGCGGATGTCCCAGCCGCTGTTCCTGGCGCTGACGACGGCGGGAAGCGCGATCTGGAACACGGTCTTCGTGCTCGCCGGGTACATGCTGGGCGAGAACTGGGAGTCCGTGACGGGGTACGTCTCCACGTACTCGAAGGTCGTCCTGGCGGTGGCGGCGCTGGCGGTCGTGGCCTTCTTCGTCGTCCGCATGTTCAAGGCCGGCCCCGGCAAGCGCCGCGCCTAGGTCGTGTCCTCCTAGCTTCTGGAGCGCTTCGCTTCGAGACTTCCAGACTTCGAGCCCCGTTCCTGCCGCTCAGCGCAGGGCGGGGCTTTCTTGGCACTTGAAACTCTAACACTCGTTCAATATCTTACGAGCGTTCAAGTTTCTTTCGCCGTCGACCGACCGGAGGTGGCCTCGCCGTGGCCAACCCCTACCGCGAGCTGTTCCGGGCGCCGGGCTCCGCCGCCTTCTCGGCCGCGGGCTTCGTCGCCCGCATGCCGATCTCGATGACCGGGATCGGGATCATCACGATGCTGTCCCAGATGCGCGGCGAGTACGGGCTCGCCGGCGCGGTCTCCGCCGTCTTCACGCTCTCCACCGCCCTCTTCGGACCGCAGGTCGCCCGGCTCGCGGACCGCACGGGACAGGGCAGGGTGCTGCTCCCCGCCACCGGGCTGAGCGTGGTCGGGCTCGGGGCGCTGCTGCTCTGCGCCCGGTACGACGCACCGGCCTGGACGCTGTTCGCGTGCGCCGTGCTCGCCGGCACGCTGCCCAACATGGCCGCGATGGTCCGGGCGCGCTGGACGCACGCCTACCGCGGCTCACCGCGGTTGCACACCGCCTTCTCGCTGGAGTCGGTCGTCGACGAACTCACCTTCGTCGTGGGCCCGGCGCTCTCCGTGGGGCTGTCCACCGCGCTGTTCCCGGAGGCGGGGCCGCTGGTCGCGGTCGCCCTGCTGACGGTCGGCGTGCTGCTGTTCGTCCCCCAGAAGGCCACCGAGCCGCCCGTCCTGCGCACCCAAGCGAACGCGCACGAAGCGGGCACGGACGGCGGCTCGGCGATCCGGATCGGGTCCGTACGGCTGCTGGCGCTGGTCCTGGTCGCGGGCGGCGCCATCGTCGGCACCGTCGACGTCGTGGGCGTGGCGTTCGCCGAGGAGCAAGGCAGCGCGGCCGGCGCTGGCGTCGTGCTCTCCGTGTACGCGATCGGGTCGGCGCTGGCCGGACTGGCCTTCGGCACCCTGCGGCTCCGTGCGCCGCTGCCCGTACTGCTCGCGGTCGGGGCCGCCGGCACCGCCGTCACCACGGTGCCGCTGCTGTTCGTCGACGGGATCGCGACGCTCGCCGTCGCCGTCTTCTTCTCCGGCCTCTTCTTCGCCCCGACGATGATCGTGGTGATGAACCTGGTGGAGCGGACCGTGCCCGCCGACCGGTTGACCGAGGGCATGACCTGGGCGATCACGGGGCTGAACGTGGGCGTCGCGCTCGGCGCCGCGGTCTCCGGCGCGCTGGTGGACCGGCACGGACCGGTCGGCGGCTTCTCGGTCGCGGTCGTCGCGGGCGCCGTCGCCCTGCTGCTCGCCGTGGGTGCGCGCGGTCCGCTGGCCCGTGCGCTCGCCGTACGGCCGGCCGCCGAACCCGCCGACGAGGGCACCGCCCGGCCCGCACCCTGCGACGCGTAGGGCGCTGACCACCACCGATAGGGTCCCTGAACGGCGATCCGCGGCAATCCGCGGCGGACGGCGATCCGACCCGGGAGCGAAGTGACCGACCCGACCACCGACGGCCGCCGCGCCAAGGGCGAACGTCGCAAGCAGGAACTCATCGAGGCGACCGTCCGCGTGGTGGCCCGGGACGGCGTCGCGGGGGTCAGTCACCGCGCCGTGGCCCGGGAGGCGGGGCAGCCCGCCACCGCCGCCGCGTACTACTTCAGCAGCATCGACGAACTGCTCACCGCGGCGCTCACCCGCTGCATGCACGAGGACGCCGAGCGCATGCGGGCGCTGGCCGCGCGGTCCGACGGCACGCCCGCCGCGCTGGCCGACCTCGCCGAACTGATGTGCTCCGTCGTCTCCCGTCCGGCGCACCTGCTCGCCGAGTACGAGTTGTTCCTACTGGCGGCCCGGCGCCCCGAGTTGCGCGGCGCCACAGACGACTGGCTCGCGGCGGTCGAGGAGTTCGGCCGCCGCTACACCGACGACCCGGTGCGGCTGCGGCTGTTGACCGGTGCGTGGGACGGGCTGCTGATGCAGGCCCTGCTCACCGACCGGCCGCCGACGGCCGCCGACTACGAAGCCGTCCTGCGCGCCGTCCTGCTGTGACGGACCCCGATCGCGCCTGCGGAACCGCCCCTCAAGGCGCCAGGAACCGCCGCAGGATCTCCTCCCCCGCCGCCACGCCCCGCTCCGGCACCACCGTCACCCGCGGCCCGACCCACCCCGTGTCGGCCAACTCGCCGTGCTCCGGCCGCCAGCCGCGGTCCGCGGCCAACAGCAGGTCCGCGTCGAGGAGCGAGTCCCCGGCCGCCAGCACCTCGTCGGCGCCGGTGCGGTGCGCCACCTCCCGGACGGCCGCGCTCTTGGTGAGCGGACGCGGTACGGCGTACACCTTGCGGCCCTGGAGGGAGACCGACCAGCCGCGGGACTCCGCCCAGTCCGACAGCTCCGTCACCCAGCCCTCCGGCAGCAGCGCGCGGTCGACGACGAGATAGGCGAACAGGTCCTCGGCGACGCGCTCCTTCAGCAGCCAGGCCGGGTCGGAGACCTTGCGGAGGTGGCCGCGGACCTCGTCGAGGGAAGCGCACTCGTCCGTCAGCCGGGCGGCCACCCTGCGCCGCCAGTCCGGGTCGGACACCCCGTCGACCAGGATGTGGCCGCCGTTCGCGCAGATCGCGTACGCCGGGGGCGGCCCCGGCAGGTGGATCCGCCCGTACTGCTCGCGGGTGCGCGTCGTCGTCGGCACGAAGGCCGTCTCCGCGGCGAGCCGGACCAGCAGCCCCGCAGCGGCCTCGGTCACGTACGACAGCGGCTGGCCCTGGTACACCTCCACGCACAGCAGCCGCGGCGCGTCCGCGTCGGGCATCGTCAGTCCGAGCGCGCCGGCCGAGTAGATCAGCGTGCGGTCCAGGTCGCTGGCGACCATGCGCACCGGGCGCCCGTGGTCCACGAACCGGCTCATCGCGCGCTCACCGCCGTGCCGTCCGCGCCCGTCGCGCCCTTGGTGTAGCGCGGGTGGATCAGGCCGACGCAGCTGTACGGCAGCTCGTCGACCTCCTCGACGGGGACGCCGCGCTGCTCGGCGAGGAGCCGCACGTGGTCCAGGTCGCTGCCGGCGCCGCGGCGGGCCAGGACCCGCCAGGGCACGCGCCGCAGCATGACCCGGGTGGTCTCCCCGACACCGGGCTTCACCAGGTTCACGTCATGGATGCCGTACTCCTCGCAGATCCGCTCCACGGCCGCCCAGCCGGCCCAGGTCGGGGTGCGGTCGGCCGCCAGCAGTTCCTTGGCCTCCCGGTCGACGGCGGCGGCGACCTCGTCGAAGCGGGCGGCGATCGAGTCGAGGAAGCGGTTGGAGACGTCGGCGTCCGCCAGGTCCCGGTAGAACTTCGCGCCGTGGTAGTCGTTCGGGCCGACCAGGTCGGCGCGCAGGACGGTGCGCGATATCAGCCCGGAGACGGTGGAGTTGAGGCAGGCGGAGGGGATGAGGAAGTCCTCCCGGGTGCCGTACGTGCTCACGCAGCCACCCGGGTCGGCGAGCACCGCGATCTCGGGCACGAAGCCGTCGAACTCCGCGATGGCGGCGGCAAGTTCGCGGGTGATCGCGCCCTTGCCCGTCCAGCCGTCGACGAAGACGACGTCGGCCGGGTCGTGGTGCTCGCGCAACCAGCGCAGCGCGTTGGCGTCGATGCCGCGGCCCCGGACGATGGAGACGGCGTAGTGCGGCAGGTCGAGGCCGTGCCGCCGCCGGGCCCAGCGGCGCATCAGCACGCCCACCGGGGTGCCGGCGCGGGCCAGCGACACCAGGACGGGCCGCGGCGAGCGCTCGGCGAGCACGAGTTCGGTGACCGTGCCGACCGCGCGGGCGATCCGGGCGGCCGAGTCGTCGAGGGCGCGCTCGAAGAGCCGTTGGTACGCGGCGCTCGGCTGGTACTCCACCGGCAGTGACTCCGCGTAGTGCGCGCCGCCGCTCTGGACGGCCTCCTCGCGCTCCTCCGTCGGCGCCTCCAGCGCCACGTCCGACAGGTCCTGGAGCAGCCAGCCCACCTCGTCGGGGGCGTACGAGGAGAACGCGGGGCCGCGGAGGGGTTCGGGGAGCATGGGGGCCGTTTCCGGGGGTGCTTGCGGGGGCGGGGACGAGGAGGCGTGCGCGGACGG
The DNA here is from genome assembly GCF_040643215.1 of Streptomyces sp. NPDC047315. NCBI lineage: Bacteria > Bacillati > Actinomycetota > Actinomycetes > Kitasatosporales > Streptomycetaceae > Streptomyces > Streptomyces sp. NPDC047315. The sequence goes on from NZ_JBEYTZ010000052.1 coordinate 17,935, forward strand.
GGGCACGCGGCTGGGGACGACCGCCAGCAGGACGTGCGGGGCGTGCGCGGCCAGTTGGTGCAGCAGTCCGCCGGGGGCGTGCAGGGCGGGGGTGTCCGCGGTGGAGTCGACGACGGCGACGACGGCGTCGAAGCCCGCGCCGGCGACGTTGTACGCGTAGCGGTCGCCGGGGCCGTCGGCGGGGTCGTCGTGGGCGGGGAAGACGAGCCGGGTGCGGATCGCGTACCCCGGGTCGTCGACGGCGAGCACGGGCGAACGGGTCGTCGTCGAGTACCGCACGTCGGCGCCGTCGGCGATCGTCGCCTCCAGCGCGGTGGCGAGCCGCAGCGGCGCGTACATCAGCTCCTCGCAGCCGAGGACCAGGACGCGCCGTGCGTCGGACGGCAACTCGGCGGCGAGCTCGGCGGCCATGGCGGGCAGGGCCGCCTCCAGCCGCTCCCGGTCGTCGGGGTCGAAGCCGTGGCGTCCGCCGTCGGGCGTCTCGACGGGCCAGGCCAGCCGGGCCCGGCGGATCGCACCGGCGCCCGGGGCCGCGGCGGGGTCCCCCGTGGCCGCCGTCTGACGGGCCTCCTCCTGCGCGACCAGGGCCGTGCCCTTCGCCAGGACGTCGTCGGGCAGGTCGACCGTGCCCGAGGCCAGGGCGACCAGGTCGATCCGGGCGCCGAGGTCGGCGGCGAAGGCCGTCAGCCGGTCCCGGTCCGCCGGGGCGCGCATGTCGACCAGCGCGACGATGACGTACCGCCTGCGCGGGTGGCGCTCGTGCAGCGTCCGGACGGTGTTCAGGACGGTGTTGCCGGTGGAGAACTCGTCGTCGACGAGGACCAGCGGCCCGTCCCCGGTCAGCAGCGCGGGGTCCTCGGGCAGCAGCAGGTGCGAGGTGTGGTGGGAGTGGGCCTCCTCGAAGCCGCCCGCGCTCGGCACGCCCGGCACCGGCCGGCGGGTGGAGTGCAGGTACGGCGCGCTGCCCACGCCGTCGGCGACGCAGTGCCCGAGCCCGGTCGCGGTCTCGGCGTACCCGAGGACGACCGCACGGGCCGCCTCCGCGTCGCCCAGCAGGGCCCGGACGCGGACGCCGAGGTCGTACCCGGCGCCGTACACGACGGCTGGCGACCGCGGGACGTGCTTGCCGAGCACGTTCGAGACGAGCAGGTGGGCCCGCTTGGGGTTGCGGCGCAGGGCCAGGCCGAGGAGTGCGGGCAGCTCTTCGTCACCGGCGAGCGTCACACCGAGCCGATCGGCGACCCACCGTCCCGACCAGACGACCGCCGGGCCGTCCGATCCGTCTGATCCGTCCCGTGTCGCCGACGCTATGTCGACCCTCGCGGCCTTCTCAGCCGTCTCGCCGTGCTCGCCTGTCACTTCTGCCGCCTCCGGGCTCTGTGTCACCGCTGGTCCTCTGTGCGCGTGCGGGGCTTGTTCCGTCACTTGTCGGCGAGCCCCGCCGTCAGCAGGTCCACGAAGCCGACGTCCTCCCGGGCGACGCCGAAGGCCGCGGCCCGCAGCAGGGTCCGCTCGGCCCAGGCGCGGTGCGGCTTCACTTCGTTCATCTTGTTCGTGTACGCGGAACGCACCACCCCGCCGCCGCCGCGCTCGGGGCGGAGGATGTCCTGTGCGTCGCTGAACTCCTCGTGGCTGACCACGGACAGCGCGTGCACGGGCACGACGTGCGAGGGGTGTATGCAGGTCTTGCCGGTGAGGCCGTTGGCCCGGTCCAGTTCGATCTCGCGGAGCAGTCCGTCCAGGTCGTGCTCGATCAGCGCGGTGCGCAGCTCGTCGGCGCGCCCCTCCATGAAGGGGCTGCGTCGTAGCTGCGGCTTGAACATCCGCTCCTGGAGGCGGAAGTACTCCCACACGGGGCCGGTCACGGTGTAGCCGGTGCCGTCGGCGCGGCCGAGGACGTTGACGACGTCCGCGATGACGGAGGCGACGATCTGGACGTCGTACGCCGTCATGTCGGGCGAGCGGCGCAGCCCGTAGGCGGAGCAGAAGTCGGTGACGCCCAGGCGCAGCGCGAGGACCCGGTCGCGGTACTTGTCCACGGTGGTGGCGATGGCGCTGAGGGTCTGCCGCCGGGTCTCCAGGTGCAGCAGCTCCGGGGACTCCAGGACGGGCATGGCGAAGAGGCGCTGTCCGGTGGCGGCCTCGGCGGCGGTGAGCGCTTCGAGGAAGGGGATCCCGCGTTCTTCGGTGAACTTCGGCAGTACGAATCCAGACAGCCGGCGAATCGATTCTCCAAGCCGTCGGGCAAGATCGGGAATCTGTCCGGGCACCCGGACGCGAATGAAGAGCAGCGGCAGTTCCGCGCCCTTTTCGGCACGGGCGTCGAGATCGGCGAAGTGCCGGATCAGGTTCTCCTCTGCGGCCGGCACTTCGGCGTCGTCGATGGAGTCCTCCAGACACAGCACCATGGAGACGACTCCGCAGGTCACCTGCTTGAGGACGTCGTCGGCGAGCCGGGGCCTGGTGGCGGGGCTGTAGAGCGTGGCGCCGAGGGACGCAGCGAGCACGCGCGCGGAGGAGTCCGCGGTGAACTCCGCGGGCTCCCGATGGAACAGACGCTCCCTGGCGGCAGGCGAAAGCTGCCCGAAATGACGCATCAATGTCCCCCGTGCTCCTGGGCGCCACGCCGGTTTGACGTGGCCGGTAATAGTACGTACGAAAGCGTGCCGAGAGTTCCCCCGGGCGATGAACGCCGGGTGACATGGTTGCACCCTCCATGCGTCCCTCCACGCGCCCCTCCGCATCTCCCTCCACGCGTCCTTCTGTGCGTCTCTCCGCAAGCCCTTCTGTACGCCCTTCCGTGCGTCTGTCCGTACTTCCGTCCGTGCGCCCTTCGGTGCCCTTGCCGCGGTCGCGGTCCTTCCTCGGCGCCCCGCGTTGTCCGGGCGGCCCCGGGGAAGGCAGGATGACGGTCATGACGCACGCGATGGTGAAGGGCTCGAACGTCGCTCTGAACGCCACGGCCGTACGCGCCGTGCTGCGCTGGACGCCCGGGAACGGCGTCCCGGACGTGGACGCCTCCGCGCTGCTGCTCGGGCCGGACGCCCGGGTCCGCTCCGACGAGGACTTCGTCTTCTACAACCAGCCGCGGCACCCCTCGGGGCTGGTGCGCCGGCTGGCGAAGCAGCAGGTCGGGGAGCAGCTGACGGACACCGTCGAAGCGGACCTCACCGCGCTCGACGCCTCCGTCGACCAGGTCGTCCTCGCGGCCTCCTCGGACGGCGGCACCTTCGAGCACGTACGGGACCTGCGGATCGCGCTGTATGACGCCGCCCGCCCGGACGGCGAGGCGATCGCGGTCTTCGACGTGGCGGCGGAGACGGGCCTGGAGACCGCGGTCATCTGCGGCGAGCTGTACCGGCGCGGGGACGCGTGGAAGTTCCGGGCGGTGGGGCAGGGCTATCCGACCGGCCTGGTGGGGCTGGCCACGGACTTCGGCATCTCGGTGGACGAGGGGGCGTCGGTCGAGGAGCCCGATGCGGCTGCGGGGAGCGCTGTCGCGGCGGCCCCGGCCGCTCCGGCCGTCCCGCCAGCGCCGACCAGGCCGCCCGTCGTCCCCCCGCGGCCGGCGCAACCCCCGGCCGCTCCGCCCGCGCACGCCCGGCCGCAGCCGGCCGCCGCCTTCGTCCCCGATCCGGACTTCCGGCTTCCGCCCATGGGACCGCAGTTCGCCCGGCGCTGAGGCGCCCGGGCCGCGCCCGGAAGGACGTCCTACAGCTTCGTCTTGTATCCGCGACCCCACTGCAAGCCCCATCCGTACAGCCGGTCGAGCTCTGCCTGGAAGCCGTAGACGAACTTCACTTCACGGCGGACGATCATCTCCCCCTTGATGTTCTCCATGGAGAACACCGCGCAGGAGCGGGCCTGCGGGGCGCGTTCGTCCAGCTCGACGGTGACGCGCGGGCCGCTGCTCGGATAGAGCGTGACCACCGCGTGCGTACGGTCGAAGGCCGGGGTCTGGTCGTAGATGTAGACGAAGAAGAGCAGGCGCTTGATCTCGGCGTGGTGATCGAGGTTGACGTAGATGGTCTCGCCCGAGCCGGAGCCGAAGCGGTCGTCACCGCTGCACCTGACGTACGGCGCTTCGTTCGTCGAGCCGAGGAAGCCGCCGAGGGGCTGCACCACGCCCTTGCTGCCGTCCGCCAACTCGTACAGGCACCCGAGGTCCAGGTCGACGTTGACCATGCCCTGGGTGTGGGCCTGGACGACTTCGGGCTGGAAGAACTTCAGGGGGTGCCGCAGCAGTCTGCCGCCGAGTTCGGGGCGGCCCTCGATGTCCGAGGTCCGCATCCGCCACGACAGGTTGACCCGCAGGTGGCCGTTGGCGGCGCCCTGCTTGGTCAGCGACACCGTGGGCCGTCGCTTCGTCAACGGGATCACGTTCGCCGCGGCGGTGCCGAGGTCGAACTGAGAGGCCCTGCCGCGCAGCAGTCCGTCCCAGAAGGCCATGCGTTCCCACCCCCGGTGGTGTGTCGGCGGTCGCGTCCTGCCGGACGGACCCTTCTCCCCGCGGTGCCCCGCTCCCCCCGCCCGCGGGCGCTGCGCGGGGCGGCGCCGAGGCCCGTGCCTCGAAGCCGCCCCGCAGAGAGCGTTCCGCAATAAGGCGGTCGTCACACCCCTGCTTCGGAGTGTGGCCGGGCCTTTTCGCCCTCGGCGGCGAGCGCCTTGTTGCGCTTGACCGAGGACCAGAAGGACCAGGCGATCAGGATCACGCCGACCGAGCCGGTGATGATCTCGTGGATCTCGAAGCGGATCGTGATCAGCAGGATCGTGGCGAGCGCGCCGATGGCGTAGTGGGCGCCGTGCTCCAGGTACGCGTAGTCGTCCAGGGTGCCCTGACGGACCAGGTAGATCGTGAGCGAACGGACGTACATGGCGCCGATGCCGAGGCCGAGGGCCATCAGCACGATCTCGTTGGTGATGGCGAAGGCACTGATCACGCCGTCGAACGAGAAGGACGCGTCCAGGACTTCCAGGTAGAGGAAGAGGAAGAAGGCGGCCTTGCCGCCGACCTGGAGGGCGGTGACCCGCTTGCCGCTCTTGCGGGCGGCTTCCTCCTCCTCGTGCTCGCGCTCCTCCTCCTCTTCGAGCTTGTTCTCGAAGTAGCCGGAGAGCCCGCCGACGACCAGGTAGGTGATCAGACCGGCGACGCCGGAGAGCAGGACCGTCTCGGTCTTGTCGGCCGCGCCGGCGTGGGTGTGCGCCTCGGGGGCCAGGAAGAGCGCGCTGATCATCAGGATGATCAGCGCGATGCAGACCGACAGCATGTCGACCTTGCCCAGCTTGGACAGCGGACGCTCGATCCAGCCGAGCCACTTGATCTCCCGCTCCTCGAAGATGAAGTCGAGGAAGATCATGAGCAGGAACATGCCGCCGAAGGCGGCGATGGAGGCGTGCGCGTCGGTGACGAGCTGCTCGTACTTCTCCTTGTCGTTGAACGCCAACTCCACGGCCTCGATGGGCCCGAGGCTGGCGCTCACGGCGACGATGATGACGGGGAAGACGAGCCGCATGCCGAAGACGGCGATGAGGATGCCGATCGTGAGGAAGATCTTCTGCCAGAAGGCGTTCATCTTCTTCAGGATTCCGGCGTTGACGACCGCGTTGTCGAACGACAACGAGATCTCCATGATGGAGAGGATCGCCACGATCCAGAACGCGGTCCACCCGCCGTAGAACACCGCTGCGACCAAGCCGAGCGCGGTGACCGCGAACGACCAGCCGAAGGTTTTCAGAACCACTGCTACCCAATCGTGTAGGTGGGGGTCCCCCGATGCCCCCGGGGCAGACCGTGGGAGGGTTCTCCCCGCACAGCCGGGGCGGGTTTCCCCGCCCTGGGCGCGGCTTTACGAAACGTTGACCCCGAAGTCTAGAGCGATGCCGCGCAGGCCCGACGCGTACCCCTGGCCCACTGCACGGAACTTCCACTCCGCCCCGTAGCGGTAGAGCTCGCCGAAGATCATCGCGGTTTCGGTGGAGGCGTCCTCACTGAGGTCGTAGCGAGCGAGTTCCTGGCCGTCGGCCTGGTTGACCACGCGGATGAAGGCATTGCTGACCTGGCCGAACGTCTGACCGCGGTTGTCGGCGTCGTGGATGGAGACCGGGAAGATGACCTTGTCGACGTTCGCCGGCACCAGGGTCAGGTCGACCAGCAACGACTCGTCGTCGCCGTCGCCCTCGCCGGTCAGGTTGTCGCCGGTGTGTTCGACCGAGCCCTCGGGGCTCTTGAGGTTGTTGTAGAAGACGAAGTACTCGTCCCCCAGCACCCGGCCGCCGCCGCACAGCAGCGCGCTGGCGTCCAGGTCGAAGTCGGCTCCGGTGGTGGAACGCGCGTCCCAGCCGAGGCCGATGAGCACCTGGGTGAGGTTCGGTGCCGCCTTGGAGAGGGAGACGTTGCCCCCCTTGGCGAGTGTGACGCCCATGATCTGGTCCTCCCCTTAGAGACGTTGAATTCGCTGCGTGCCTGTCCCGCACGCCCGCCCTGCGAACGGAACATCCGCCGCAGGAACGTCCGGCGCCGCACTGCGAGGTGCAGCAGTGCGGCGCCGGACGGGTGCTGACCGACTGCTCAGACGTTAACGCCGAAGTCCTGGGCGATGCCGCGCAGGCCGGAGGCGTAACCCTGGCCGATGGCGCGGAACTTCCACTCCGCGCCGTGGCGGTACAGCTCGCCGAAGACCATCGCGGTCTCCGTCGAGGCGTCCTCGGTCAGGTCGTAGCGGGCCAGTTCGTTGTTGTCGGCCTGGTTGACCACGCGGATGAACGCGTTGCGCACCTGGCCGAAGGACTGGCTGCGGCTCTCCGCGTCGTAGATGGAGACCGGGAACACGATCTTGTCGACTTCGGCGGGCACGCCCGCGAGGTTGACCTTGATCTGCTCGTCGTCGCCCTCGCCCTCACCGGTGAGGTTGTCACCGGTGTGCTCGACGGAGCCGTCGGGGCTCTTGAGGTTGTTGAAGAAGACGAAGTTGCCGTCGGTCGCGACCTTGCCCTCGGTGTTGGTCAGCAGCGCGCTGGCGTCCAGGTCGAAGTCCGTGCCGGTGGTGGTGCGGACGTCCCAGCCGAGCCCGACCGTGACGGCGGTCAGTCCGGGTGCGGCCTTGGTCAGCGAGACGTTGCCGCCCTTGCTGAGGCTGACTCCCACGAGTCCCTCCATAGGTGTTCAGGGGCAGCGCCCCCGTGGTGCGTTTCGTGTCGGATCAACAAGTGGATCCTAGTGAGCGGTTCCCCCGCGAAACAGGCTTTCGCCCGCTGCGCCTTCGATCCGTTCCCGCTCGTGCGGAAGGTCCCGCCGTGCGTCAGCCGGCGTCCAGCGCGCCGAGCGCCGTGGCGTACTCGTTGAGGTCGCGCGCGTCCGGGAGGGCGTTGAGGACGCTCCAGCGCACCACGCCCTCCTTGTCGATGACGAAGGTGCCGCGCAGGGCGCAGCCCTTGTCCTCGTCGAAGACCCCGTAGGCCCGGGAGACCTCGCCGTGCGGCCAGAAGTCCGACAGCAGCGGGTACTCAAGGCCCTCCTGCTCGGCGAAGACCCGCAGGGTGTGGATGGAGTCGTTGGAGACGGCGAGGAGCTGGGTGGAGTCGTTGACGAACGCGGGCAGCTCGTCGCGCAGGGCGCACAGCTCGCCCGTGCACACGCCGGTGAAGGCGAACGGGTAGAAGAGGAGCACCACGTTCTTCTCGCCGCGGTAGTCCGCGAGACGCACGGTCCGGCCGTGGTTGTCCTTGAGCTCGAAATCCGGGGCCTTGGTGCCGACCTCGATCGCCATGGCGCGTGGGTTCCTTCCGCCGCGTGTGTCCGGGTGCCGGGCCCACCCCACTGGGTGCACCCGAGGGTCGTGCCCCACCCTACGCGCGGACCCCCTCCGCCCGGAGGCGGAGGGGGTCCGTGGGGCCTCAAGGCCCTCTCTCGGAAGGAGGGCCCGGACCGGCCGCCGGCGTGCGGCAGCGCGGTACGGCCTGCGTCTGTGCGTACGCCGGTCACCCAGCCGGCGGACGGAAGGTCAGCGCTTGGGGGCGGCGAGCTTGGTGCCCGACCACTCCTTGGCCACGCTGATGCTCTTGGTCTGCGAGAGCCCGGCGGTCTGGGCGGCCTCGCTGATGTCGCTCGGCTCCACGTAGCCGTCCCGGCCGGTCTTCGGAGTCAGCAGCCAGATCATGCCGCCCTCGTCGAGGAGGCCGATGGCGTCCACCAGGGCGTCCGTCAGGTCGCCGTCCTCGTCCCGGAACCAGAGGACGACGACGTCGGCGACGTCATCGTATTCCTCGTCCACCAGATCCTGGCCGATGACGGACTCGATGCCTTCACGGAGATCCTGGTCGGCGTCGTCGTCGAAGCCGATCTCCTGGACCACCTGTCCGGGCTCGAACCCCAGCCTCGCTGCCGGGTTGGTCCGCTCCTCCGCGTGGTCCGCGGTCGCGCTCACGGCTTGCCTCCTGATCATGTTCGGTAGATGCTGCGCCACGCGCGCGTACGCGCGGCTTTGGCCGTAGTCCACACGGGCGGGACGGATCGCGCAAGTACCCGGCCGTCCAGACCGCCGAAACGGTGACGTTTGCGTCCGTCTCGGCGCAACTCCAGACACGTGCGGCTTGGGCCGCACGGCTCGTCGGAGCCGACGGCGACCTCCGACGGACGGCCCCCACCGGGGCGCCGCGCCGCCGCTGACGGTCGCATACCCCTAATTTACGACTCATTCACCTCCCCCCGATACCGAGTCCCGCCCCGAGCACCCGAACGGAACCCCGTACCGCCCTGGGCGTATGGTTGCGATTTGGGCGGTCCTGCCCCGGTGTCGAGCGCAGGGGCCGTGTCGCGACGTGTGTGCCGGATCACGGGTTACCACTCGGTAGAGATGACGTTTCCCGGCCTGCGGTACACGATGGGAGGCGGTACGGCACCCGTACGGGAGCCCAGCACTCCGGCCCCGGATCTCGACCCCCTCCAAGCACCCTCCGAGCCCCATCCGAGTACTCCCCGAGTACTCCCCGAGTACCCCTCAGCACACTCCGAGCACCTTCCGAGCACCCCTCCGAGCAGCGAAGGAACAGCGTGGCTTCCGGATCAGATCGCAACCCGATCATCATTGGCGGCCTTCCCAGCCAGGTCCCGGACTTCGATCCCGAGGAGACCAAGGAGTGGTTGGACTCACTCGACGCCGCCGTCGACGAGCGGGGCCGGGAGCGGGCCCGCTATCTGATGCTCCGCCTCATCGAGCGGGCCCGCGAGAAGCGGGTGGCCGTGCCGGAGATGCGCAGCACGGACTACGTCAACACCATCGCCACCAAGGACGAGCCGTTCTTCCCGGGCAACGAGGAGGTCGAGCGCAAGGTCCTCAACGCGACCCGCTGGAACGCCGCGGTGATGGTCTCGCGCGCCCAGCGCCCGGGCATCGGCGTGGGCGGCCACATCGCGACCTTCGCCTCCTCCGCCTCCCTCTACGACGTGGGCTTCAACCACTTCTTCCGGGGCAAGGACGGCGGTGACGGCGGCGACCAGATCTTCTTCCAGGGCCATGCGTCGCCGGGCATCTACGCCCGGGCGTTCCTGCTGGACCGGCTCAGCGAGGCCCAGCTCGACGCGTTTCGTCAAGAGAAGTCGAAGGCGCCGAACGGGCTGTCGAGCTATCCGCACCCGCGGCTGATGCCGGACTTCTGGGAGTTCCCCACGGTCTCGATGGGGCTCGGCCCCATCAGCGCCATCTACCAGGCCCGGATGAACCGCTACCTGCACGCCCGCGGGATCGCCGACACCTCGAACTCCCACGTGTGGGCCTTCCTCGGCGACGGCGAGATGGACGAGCCGGAGTCGCTGGGCCAGCTGTCCATCGCCGCCCGCGAGGGCCTGGACAACCTCACCTTCGTGGTGAACTGCAACCTCCAGCGCCTGGACGGCCCGGTGCGCGGCAACGGCAAGATCATCCAGGAGCTGGAGTCGCAGTTCCGCGGCGCCGGCTGGAACGTGATCAAGCTGATCTGGGACCGCTCCTGGGACCCGCTGCTGGCGCAGGACCGGTCCGGCCTGCTGGTGAACAAGTTGAACACCACGCCGGACGGCCAGTTCCAGACGTACGCCACCGAGACCGGTGCGTACATCCGCGAACACTTCTTCGGCGGTGACCAGCGGCTGCGCGCGATGGTCGCGAACATGACCGACGAGCAGATCCTGCACCTGGGGCGCGGCGGTCACGACCACCGCAAGGTGTACGCGGCGTTCGAGGCGGCCAAGGAGCACAAGGGCCAGCCGACGGTGGTGCTCGCGCAGACGGTGAAGGGCTGGACCCTGGGCCCCAACTTCGAGGGCCGCAACGCCACCCACCAGATGAAGAAGCTCACGGTCGACGACCTCAAGCGGTTCCGGGACCGGCTGCACATCCCGATCCCCGACGCCAGCCTGGAGAGCGGCCTGCCGCCGTACTACCACCCGGGTCGCGACTCGGAGGAGATCCAGTACATGCACGACCGCCGCCGGGCGCTGGGCGGCTACGTCCCGTCCCGCGTGGTGCGGTCCAAGCCGCTGGAGCTGCCGGGCGAGCAGACGTACGCGGCGGTGAAGAAGGGCTCGGGCCAGCAGTCGATCGCCACCACGATGGCCTTCGTCCGACTGCTGAAGGACCTGATGCGGGACAAGGGGATCGGCAAGCGCTTCGTGCTGATCGCGCCGGACGAGTACCGCACCTTCGGCATGGACTCCTTCTTCCCGAGCGCCAAGATCTACAACCCGCTGGGCCAGCAGTACGAGTCGGTGGACCGGGAGCTGCTGCTCGCGTACAAGGAGTCGCCGACCGGGCAGATGCTGCACGACGGCATCTCGGAGGCGGGCTGCACGGCCTCGCTGATCGCCGCGGGTTCGGCGTACGCCACCCACGGTGAGCCGCTGATCCCGGTGTACGTCTTCTACTCGATGTTCGGCTTCCAGCGCACCGGCGACCAGTTCTGGCAGATGGCGGACCAGCTCTCGCGCGGTTTCGTGCTGGGTGCGACCGCGGGCCGCACGACGCTGACCGGCGAGGGGCTGCAGCACGCGGACGGCCACTCCCAGCTGCTGGCCTCGACCAACCCGGGCTGCGTGGCGTACGACCCGGCCTTCGGCTTCGAGATCGCGCACATCGTCGAGGACGGGCTGCGCCGGATGTACGGCGGCGACGCCGAACACCCGCACGGCGAGGACGTCTTCTACTACCTGACGGTCTACAACGAGCCCATCCGACACCCGGCCGAGCCGGCGGACGTGGACGTGGAGGGCATCCTCAAGGGGATCCACCGCTACCGGGCGGGCGAGCGCGGGCAGATCCCGGCGCAGATCATGGCGTCGGGCGTGGCCGTGCCGTGGGCGGTGGAGGCCCAGCAGATCCTCGCCGACGAGTGGAACGTACGGGCCGACGTCTGGTCCGCGACCTCCTGGAACGAGCTGCGGCGCGAGGCCGTGGCGGTGGAGGAGCACAACCTGCTGCACCCCGAGGAGGAGCAGGGCGTGCCGTACGTGACCCGCAAGCTGAGCGGCGCCGAGGGGCCGTTCGTGGCGGTGTCGGACTGGATGCGCTCGGTCCCGGACCAGATCTCGCGCTGGGTGCCGGGGACGTACTCCTCGCTGGGCGCGGACGGCTTCGGCTTCGCGGACACCCGCGGGGCGGCGCGGCGCTTCTTCCACATCGACGCGCAGTCGATCGTGCTGGCGGTGCTGACGGAGCTGGCGCGGGAGGGGAAGGTGGACCGCTCGGCGCTGAAGCAGGCCGTCGACCGGTACCAGCTCCTGGACGTGGCGGCGGCGGACCCGGGCCCGGAGGGCGGCGACGCGTAACCCGCGTCGTACTGCCCGTACATGCGCGAAGAGCCCCACCGACCTCGGGTCGGTGGGGCTCTTCGCATACGTACACGCAGTACCGGCAGCTAGATGTGGGCCGCGCCCGCGCCCGCCTCCGCGTTCTCCCCGCGCTTGGTCAGCAGGGCGATGAAGACGGCGACGACGGCCACTCCGGCGGCGACCAGGCTCGCCAGGCCCATGCCGGAGAGGAAGGTGTCGTGGGCGACGTCGGCGATCTTGCCGGCGATCTCCGGGGGCGTCCCGGGCTGCACCGGGGGCACGCCGACCTGGACGGCTTCCGCCGCCTTGTCCATCTGCTCCGGGTCCAGCGGCGGAAGCTGGGCGTCGGCCCAGTTCCCTTCGAGGTCGCTGCCGACCTTGGAGGCCATGACGGCGCCGAGCACGGCCGTGCCGAGCGCGCCGCCGATCTGCATCGCGGCCTGCTGGAGGCCGCCGGCGACGCCGGACAGCTCGATCGGGGCGTTGCCGACGATGACTTCGGTGGCGCCCACCATGACCGGCGCGAGGCCGAGGCCGAGGAGGGCGAACCAGATGGACATCACCGCGCTGCTGGTGCCCTTGTCCAGGGTCGACATGCCGAACATGGCGAGCGCGGTGAAGACCATTCCGCCGGCGAGCGGAATGCGCGGGCCGGCCTTGGTGATCACGGCGCCGGCGAGCGGCGAGGCGACGATCATCATGCCGGTGAGCGGCAGCAGGTGCAGACCGGCGTCGACCGGGCTGAGCCCGTGCACGTTCTGCAGGTAGAAGGTGACGAAGAACAGGCCGCCCATGAAGGCGATCGCCATCAGCACCATCAGGACCACACCGGCCGACAGCGGCACGGACTTGAAGAGCTTCATCGGGATCAGCGGCTCGGCGACCTTCTTCTCCCAGAAGGCGAAGACCACGAAGCAGACGACGGCCGCGACTATGAAGCCCCACGTCTTGGCGCCGCCCCAGCCCCAGCCCTCTTCGGGGGCCTTGATGAGCGCCCAGACCAGACAGAACATCGCCACGGACAGCAGCAGGATGCCGAAGACGTCGAAGGAACGCGGGGCGTTCTCCGCGCGGTGGTCCTTGAGGATCACCAGACCGAGGGCGACGGCGAGGATGCCGACCGGCACGTTGATGAAGAAGACCGACTGCCAGCTGACGTGCTCGACGAGCAGACCGCCGACGATGGGGCCGCCCGCGGTGGACGCACCGATCACCATGCCCCAGATGCCGATGGCCATGTTCAGCTTCTCGGCGGGGAAGGTGGCGCGCAGCAGGCCGAGCGCGGCGGGCATCAGCAGCGCGCCGAAGAGGCCCTGGAGCACCCGGAAGGTGACCACCATCGCGATGCTGTCGGAGAAGCCGATGGCGGCGGACGCGGCGGCGAAGCCGACGACGCCGATGAGGAAGGTCTGGCGGTGTCCGAAGCGGTCACCGAGCTTGCCCGCGGTGATCAGCGTGACCGCGAGGGCGAGGAAGTATCCGTTGGTGATCCACTGGACGTCGGAGAAGGTGGCATTGAGGTCGCTCGCGATCGCGGGGTTGGCGATCGCGACGATGGTGCCGTCCAGCGCGACCATCATCACGCCGATCGCCACGGCGAAGAGGGTCAACCAAGGGTGGCCGCGGAGCCCGCTGCCCGGGGCCGGTGCGGCGTCCCGGGGATCCCGCGGCGCCTTATCGACGGTGATCTGACTAGTCATGAAGGAAGAGTAATGTCAGCCACTGACAGTTGACGAAGCGATTTATTAGTCGGTAGCTGTCTTCTCGGTCACAGGTAGGCTGACCTGGTCCGAAGCCCCGAGGCAGCAGCCGTCCGCGGCGTGCTCGGGCGTTTTCGACGATCGCCGACCAATCCAAGTGAGGCCATGACGTGACGGTCGAGCCGGCGGAGGTCGCCGGGCTGCGCGAGCGGAAGAAGCAGTGGACGCGCTACGCGCTGGCGCGTGCGGCGCTGGAGCTGTTCATCACGCAGGGCTTCGACGAGACCACGGTCGACGAGATCGCCGCGGTGGTGGACGTCTCGCAGCGTACGTTCTTCCGCTACTACGCCAACAAGGAAGACGTGGCCTTCGCCGTGCAGGAGGTCGTCGAGCGGAGTTTCGTGGAGTCGCTGCGGTCGCGCCCGCTGGAGGAGCCGCCGTTCGTCGCGATGCGCCGGGCGGTGCTGGCGGCGTGGGACGGCATCGGGGAGGCGGTCGCCGAGATCGCCCCCGTCGACCTGCACATGCGCTCGTACCTGATGATCGAGTCCACGCCGGCGCTGCTCGCGGTGCACATCCGGCGCTCCATGGAGGTGGAGGAGAAGATCGCCGGCATCATCGCGGAGCGCGAGGGCATCGACGTCGACGAGGACCCGCGGGCCCGGCTCGCGGTCGCGGCGTTCAGCGGGGCGATGCGGGTGGCCGGGCGGCGGTGGAGCGAGGGCGAGGACCACAGCCCGGACGCGATCCGCGACCTGACCTCGCAGTACATGGACCAGCTGGGCCCCGCGCTGATGGGCCCGTGGCGCGAGGCCCCGCCGCGGGAGTGACCCCCGCGCCATCCCTGCGGGCCGCACCCTGCCGCTAGGCCGTGTCCGCAGAGCCCCGGGCGCGCCTGTGCCTCTGGACGTAGCCGCGGTTTCCCTGCGGGAGCGTTGGTCTCCACTGGCCGGTGGTGGGCTGTTCGCGCAGTTCCCCACGCCCCCTAGACACCTCCGCCGCCAGCCCGCAGGTAGATGACGGGAGCAGCGAAACAGGGGCGCGGGGAACTGCGCGAACAGCCACAGACGGGCCGCAGGGACTCGCGCTCCCGCAGGGAAACGGCGGCTACGTCCAGAGGCGCAGGCACGCGTGCGGGACGTTGCGGGCTGGTTCTGGGGGGCTTCGCGCAGGGCCTACGCTAAGGCGCGGTGTTTTCTTCCCCCTCTCCCACGTGGACCGCAGGACGCGCCCTGCTCGCGCTCGCGGTCGTGTTCGTGATGCTCGCGACGACCGGCTGGACCGCCGTGCGGCGCGGCACCGCGCCGCCGGGCCCGTACGACGCCGAGGCCGCCGCCTGGCGCGCCGCGTCCGCCGGCGGTCGGCCGCTGCCGCGGCCCGACGCCCCGCCGCAGCGGCTCGCCGCCTTCTTCGCCTCCCTCACTGCCCGGGACGCCGACCGGCTCGCCGAGCGCTTCCCCCTGGTCGTGGGGAACCTCAACGGCGCCCCGGTCACGCTGCGCTACCGCGCCAACCGGATCGCGCTCCAGCGCGAGTTGACCCGGGAGCGGACGCGGGAGCGGGAGCGGATCGCGCTCGGGGCGCTCAGCCCCGACGGACGGCGTGACGCGGCCCGACGGCAACACCGGCTCCAGGCCCTGATGGGCGACGACCGCCAGGTACTCGCCTTCGACCCGTCGGGCGCCGGCCGGGTCGCCGAAGTGCTCGGCGACCTCGACCGGGCCCAGCGGGTCTCCGTCGTCGTGCCGGGCGTGGACACCAACCTGCTGACGTTCGAGCGCACGCAGCGCAAGTACACCGCCCCGGCCGGGATGGCGGAGTCCCTGTACGCAGCGGGGCGGGCCGCGGCCCCCGGCATCCGTACCGCGGTCATCGCGTGGGCCGACTACACCGCGCCCGTCGGCGTCGGCGTGGAGTCGGCGATGGGCCGGCTCGCCGAGGGCGGCTCCGACCGGCTGGTGGCCCTCACCGGGGCGCTGCCCGGCGCGTCGCGGATCAGCCTGGTGTGCCACAGCTACGGCTCGGTGGTCTGCGGGGTGGCCGCGCACCGGCTCACCCCCCGCGTCACGGACATCGCCGTCGCCGGCAGCCCCGGCATGCGCGCCGGGAACGTCGACGAGCTGGGCGCCCGGGCCCGGGTGTGGGCCGCCCGGGACCGCGACGACTGGATCGAGGACGTCCCCCACCTGGAAGTGGGCGGCTTCGGGCACGGTACGGACCCGGTGTCGCCGGAGTTCGGCGCCCGCGTAGTGTCTACTGAGGGAGCTATCGGCCACACCGGCTATTTCGAGCCAGGTACCGAAAGCGTGACCAACTTCGCCAACATGGCGGTGGGTTCGTACGACGGTGTGAGCTGCGCGAGCGCCGACGCCACGTGCCGACGTGATATTTCCGGCGAAGCGGCGTCCTGACGCGCGTAGAACTTTGTGAGCATCGCTCTGCTTCAAGGGGCGACGGGAGCGCGCCCGACGCCTACGATGATGCGTATGGGTGATGTACTGGCCGGAATTCACGCCACATGGGAGTTCGAGTCCGACTCCGTGCTCATCCGCTACCAACGGGGACACCGCACACCGAAGCTGCTCCAGACGCTCCGCGAACGCCGCATCCCCCACGATGCGTTGGCGTCGGTGGCGCTCTCCCCGGGCAAGCGGGGGGCGTTCGTGCTGCGCGCGGCACCGAGGTCCGGCGCGGATCCGCTGATGGACGCGGCGGCGGGGCAGCTGAAGGAGGAGAGCGATCCGTACCGGCTCGTGCTCCCGGCCGATCAGGAGGCCGCCGCCCGGCACTACCACGATCAGCTGCGCGCCGTGCTGGCCGCCGACGCGGACCTGCCGGCAGCGCGCTACGTGGTCGCGGCCCCCGACTCGCCGCTGTCCTTCAAGGCGTACGACGGGAAGGCGTCCTTCGACGGCCAGCGGGTCGACTTCCGCTGGTCCTCGACGGGCGCGTCGTCCGCGAAGTGGAAGGCGGGCGACCAGAGCTTCCCGGTCGCCGAGCTGACCGGCGTCGAGTGGCGCACCCCCGAGGGCCCGGCGGGCTATCTGCGGCTGCTGCGCCGCGCCGCCGTGCCGACCCCGCCGGACCGGGTCGACAAGGACCCGGCCGCGGTGGTCTTCGGCTTCCGCAACGGGACGGTGCACGAGTCGCTGCCGTTCGCCGCCGCGGTCCTGGAGTCGGTGCGTAGGACCGGCCCCACCCCCGTCGCCCCGGTGCCGGGGGCGCCGGCCGCCGTGCGGCGCGACCCCGCCGACATCGCCGAGCGCATACGCCACCTCGGCGCGCTGCGGGACGCGGGGCTGGTGACGGACGCGGAGTTCACGTCCAAGAAGACGGAGCTGCTGGCGGAGCTGTGAGCGCGCGGCGCCGTCGGCAGGACGCGGCCGGGGCCGCGACCCGACTCGGCCGCGACGCGACCCGGGCCGGGCGTAGCACCGTGGTATGACGTCGTACCCCACCCCTCAGGTATGACGCCGTGGCCCGTGGAGCTGCCTACCCTGGCTGGACCATGTCTCGATCGCCTGCCGCCTCGCCCCAGCCCCCTTTGTGGCGCTCCGCCCGCACCCAGCTCCGGCTGCTCGTCGCGGCCGTACGCACCCCCTCCCACGCCGCGACCCCGCTCCTCGGCAGCTCCGAACGGGCCCTGGTGCGGTACGCGCCGTGGGCGGTCGCCTTCGTCGCGGTCGCGATCCTGCTGCCGACGTCGGTGACCGTGGTCGCGCAGGACTACGGGCTGAACGGCCCGGCGGCCGGCGCGCTGGCCGTCGCGCAGACCACGCCCCTGCTGCTCGCGGTGACGCGCCCGCTCCAGGCGTGGTGGATCGTCTTCGCGGCCGACGTCGTCGGCGCCATCGTCCTGGCGGGCGCGGCCGACGCGTCGGGCCGTCCCTGGCCGTGGACCCCGATGGTGATCATCGGCTACGTGATCCTGATGCTCTTCCTCGGGCTGCGGGAGTCCAGGCGGGCGCTGGTCGGCGTGTGGCTGGCCACGGGCCTGGTCGGGGTCCTCTTCGAGCTGGCGTCCTCCAAGCGCAGCGACGGCAGCTGGATGCTGATGTTCGTCCTGACCGGGGTGGCGCTGGTGGTCACCGGCGCCCTGCGGGAACGCGGCGACGCCCAGCGGCGGCTGGCCGCGCAGGAGACCATCAGCGAGACCGAGCGCGCCCAGCGCACGCTGCTGGAGGAGCGCACCCGGATCGCCCGCGAGCTGCACGACGTCGTCGCGCACCACATGTCCGTGATCACGGTGCAGGCGGACTCGGCGCCGTACCGGATCACGGGGCTGCCCGAGGACGCGCGGGAGGAGTTCACCGCCATCGCGGCGAGCGCCCGCGAGTCCCTGACGGAGATGCGGCGGCTGCTGGCGGTGTTGCGCAGCGAGGACGCCAACGGGGAGCTGGCGCCGCAGCCGGGCGTCTCGCGGGTGCAGCAGTTGGTGGAGGCGACGGTACGGGCCGGGGTGCCCGTCGAGCTGTCGCTGAGCGTGCCCCCGGGCTCCGTGCCGCAGGCCGTCGACCTGTCGGCGTACCGCATCGTGCAGGAGGCGCTGGCGAACGTGGTGCGGCACGCGCCCGGGGCCACGACCCGGGTGTCGGTGATGTCCGACGGGACGGACCTGATCGTGGCGGTGGTCAACGGGCCGGCGGCGGAGGTCACGTCGCCGCTGGAGTCCGCGGGCACGGGGCACGGGCTGGTCGGGATGCGCGAGCGCGTACGGTTGACGGGCGGCACGCTGGACACCGGTCCGCTGCCGGACGGGGGGTTCAGGGTGGCTGCGCGGATGCCGCTGGCCCCGTCCTCGGCGGACGGGCCGGACGGGCCCGACGCACCGGATGCGCCCGACGTGCCCGACGTGCCCGTGCCGTGACCGTTCGCCCCGGAGGACCCCGAGTGACCATTCGCGTGATCATCGTCGACGACCAGGCCATGGTGCGCGCGGGCTTCGCCGCGCTGCTGTCCGCGCAGGCCGACATCGACGTCGTCGGCGAAGCGCCGGACGGCCGGGCGGGCGTGGAGGTGGCCCGCACCACCCACCCCGACGTGGTCCTCATGGACGTCCGCATGCCGGAGATGGACGGCCTGACCGCGGCCCGGGCGATCCTCCAGCCCCCGGTGGGGGTCGTGCACGTCCCGAAGGTGCTGATGCTCACCACGTTCGACGTGGACGACTACGTGTACGAGGCGCTGCGCGCGGGCGCGTCGGGCTTCCTGCTGAAGGACGCGCCGCCGGCGGACCTGATCTCCGCGGTACGGGTGGTGGCGGCGGGCGAGGCGCTGTTGGCGCCGTCCGTGACGCGCCGCCTCATCGCCGACTTCGCGGCGCAGCGGCCGGCGCCGCGGAAGGATCCTTCGCTGCGGCTGAAGGGGCTCACTCCCCGGGAGACGGAGGTGCTGGAGCTGATCGCCCGCGGGCTGTCGAACCAGGAGATCGCGCGGGACCTGGTGGTGGCGGAACAGACGGTGAAGACGCACATCGGCCGCGTGCTGGCAAAGCTGGACCTGCGGGACCGCGCGCAAGCGGTCATCTTCGCGTACGAGTCCGGCCTGGTCCGCCCCGGCACGACGTAACGCCCCCTGCTTGCGGGTGCCCCCGCACCCCCTGACGCAAGCGCCGCAACCCTGCGGGAACGTTGGTCTCTGCGGCTGCTCTGTGGCTTGTCGCGCAGTTCCGCCCCCTGGTGCCCCCACGCCCCCGGGGGGGGCCGGCGCGGAAAAACCACCACC
>NZ_JBEYTZ010000053.1:0-35561 GCF_040643215.1 Streptomyces sp. NPDC047315
GTCGGCACGGGCCGGCCGGCCCGTGCCGACCGGGCGGGCGTCGGCCCGTGCGGTGTCGGCGACGGAGGCCGCCGCCGCGGCGGGGGCCATCAACAGCACGCTGCGGCGGCCGAGGGCCGGGCTCACTTCTGGCATGTCGCTACCCTGCCTGGTCAGTGGGGTGGGGTGGGGTCGGTCCCACTGTGCGGTGGACCGGGCGGATTGCCGGGGCGACACACGACGGCGGCCGGCCGTGATCGCTCGAATGATCGCGTCGGGCGGCCCCGCACCCGGGGACCGTCCACGTGCCGGCACAGAACTCCTCGGACCACTAGCACAGCTGGAGGTCTCCTTGAGGGCATTGGCATCACCACGACCTGAAGAGCGCCCTCACGGGCGGTTTCCGGACAACGATTGACGTTCTGCTCCGCACAGCCAACCCACAGCCTCGCGATGCTCTCTGGAGGGGTGGCCACGGATTCGCCGTCGGGCTCGACCGGCCGGGGGAAACGGCCCGTGCGCCGACCGACCGACCTGCCATGGTCGGTGACGCTCGTTTGAACGAGGGACAATGACCAGACATCACCGCGCACGACTGTGGCGCTCCGGGCTCGCCTCCGCGGCGGCCCTGACGGTGGCCGTGGGCATCACGGGGGCCTCTCCCGTGTCCCGGCCCGCCCCGGCGCAGCCCAAGCTGAACCTGATCGCCGCGTCCGACTCCGTGGTCCTCGATCGCTACGTGGGGGAACCCGGCGAGCCGTCCGGGGTCTATCTCGACCTCGGCACGTATCTCGCCGTCGAGGGACCGGCGTTGGAGTTCCGGGTGACGCGGGCGTCCTACAAGGACCCCGTGGTCGCCCGCCAGATCATCCGCAGCGGCGGCAAGACCGTCACCAAGACCCT
Organism: Streptomyces sp. NPDC047315; assembly: GCF_040643215.1. NCBI lineage: Bacteria > Bacillati > Actinomycetota > Actinomycetes > Kitasatosporales > Streptomycetaceae > Streptomyces > Streptomyces sp. NPDC047315. Next base: position 883 of record NZ_JBEYTZ010000053.1, read on the forward strand.
GCCCAAAGGGCTCGTGAAGGACTTCTCCGGGCTGCCGGACTTCCTCCAGGTCACCCTCGCCGACTCGGCGGGCAAGGTGGTCGCCGCGCAGAAGGAAGCCTTCTGCCCCAACAACGCCGCCAGCCGGATCCGTCCCGACGGCCCGGCGAAGGCCAAGTTCCCGGAGAGCTGCCCCACCAACCCCTTCACCCTGGGGTCGGTCTGGGGGATCCAGCACGGCTGGGCCGCCAACACGTACGCGTCGTTCTACGGTGCGCCGCTGGACGTGCCGGACGGCCAGTACGCGGCGACGGTGTCGGTCACCAAGAAGTACCGCGACCTGCTCGGCATCCCCCACCAGCCGAAGAAGCTCAAGGTCACCGTGCGGACGCCGGCGCCGACCCCGTCGGGTGAGGGCGCACGCGCGTCGGCGGCCGGCGGGCACGGCTCCCACGGCACCGGCCACGCAGGACAGGGGAGCCACGGGGGTCACGGCGGGCACGGCGCGCCGAAGTCCACCCTCGGGCTCGGCCGCGCCCACCTCCAGGGCTACGGGGTCGACACCCCGGCTCCCCCGGCGCTGCCCTGGGCCCTGAAGAAGCAGGGTCTGAAGGCCGCGGCGAGCGGCGACGGCCCCGGGCGCACGGACGGCTCGCGCATCGCGCCGCCGCGGCAGCCGGCGGCCCAGCGACCGACCTCGCGCGCATCGGTGCCGGCGAACGTCCCCAAGCCCGACCTGCGGGCGCTGCCGGCCTGGGACATCTACATCTCCGCCGGCCCGGAGGGGGAGACGCCCGGTCGGGACCACCTCGCCTTCAGCAGCACCACCTGGAACGCGGGCCCCTCGCCGCTGGTCGTGGACGGCTTCCGGCAGCCCAACAAGGGCCTGATGGACGCCTACCAGTACTTCTACGACGCGAAGGGCAAGCAGGTCGGCTACGCGCCCACCGGCACCATGGAGTGGGACCCGCGCGAGGGCCACGTGCACTGGCACTTCACCGACTTCGCCGCGTACCGGCTGCTCAAGGCGGACCAGAGGGAGGTCGTGCGCAGCGACAAGGAGGCGTTCTGCCTGGTGAACACGGACGCCGTGGACTACACGGTGAAGAACGCCAACTGGCACCCGTTCGGCACCGACCTCGGCAGCGCGTGCGGTGAGGAGAACTCGATGTCGGTGCGGCAGTCGCTGGACGTCGGCTCGGGTGACACCTACGCCGGGTACCTGCCCGGTCAGACCTTCGACATCACGGACGTGCCCAACGGCACGTACTGGATCCAGATCGTCGCCAACCCCGACAAGCGGCTGAAGGAGACCGACCTGACGAACAACACGTCCCTGCGGAAGGTCGTCCTCGGCGGCAAGCCGGGCGCCCGGACGGTGACGGTGCCGCCGCACGAACTGATCACGTCCCGCTGACGCCGTGCGGGGCCGGCCGTGCCGAGCCCCGCGCCCGTCACCTTCAGGGCCCGGTCGCGCCGTCGGCGCGGCCGGGCCCTGCCGCTTCAGGGGCGGCGGACGGATCTTGCAAAATGGTTACGGCAGAAAGATCAAGGAAGCCCGGCAGGCAGGGGTAGGGCCGCCCAGACGGTCTTGCCGCGCGGCGGGGTCAGCTCCCAGGACCAGGACGTGCTCAGGGCCTCGATGAGCGCCAGACCGCGCCCGCCGAGCGCGCAGTCGTCCGCCGCGCGCAGGCACGGCGGGCGGGAGCTGGGGTCGGTGACCGCACAGACCAGGTCGCCGGGGTTCAAGAAGATGCCGAGCCAGACCGGGTAGTCCCCCGTCTCCCACGCCGTGGGGTCCAGGGCGTGCTGGACGGCGTTGGTGACGAGTTCGCTCACGACCAGTTCCGCATCGGGCACGAGCCGGTCGAGCGCCCAGCCGCTGAGGGTCGAGGCGACGAAGCGGCGCGCCTGCGGTGCGTTCCGCAGGCGTCCGTCGAGGCCGCACGCGGCGAACCCGGAGGGAGTGGGGCCGGGGGCCGACAGGCCGGACGGGACGTCCTCGCGCCGCCCCCAGGAGGGGCCGACCGACGGGGCCGCCCCCGACGCCCGTGCCGATCCGGTCCTGGCTTCGTCGGTCAGGCCCGGGGTGCGGGCGCTCCTGGCCGATGAGACTGACGCATGGGTCGTCACAGATCATGTCCCCCTGGACATCAGGCACGTTGACACTCTGTCAGCAGCCACCGTCTGAGTATGTCGAGTGCACTCGGCGAATGCAATTGCATCTGGGATTGCATTCGAGATTGCATTCGGTGGAGAGTGGTGGGGAAGAACCCGCCGCAGGAAAGGGGCTGTTGCAGTGGCACAGGTCTACAACGGCATCTCGGCGACCGCGCTGGACGCCGTGACATGGACGAAGAGCAGTCACAGCAATGCGACCGGCAACTGCGTGGAGCTCGCCGGACTCCCGGACGGCTCCGTCGCGATCCGCAACTCCCGGGATCCGCAGGGCCCCGCGCTGATCTACACGCGCGACGAGGTGGTCGCGTTCCTCGCCGGAGCCCGGGGTGGCGATTTCGACGCGGTCGTCGGCTGAAAACCGTCATCCGAACACCCGCACCCTGCCGGGCGGACCGGCCTTGGTGAATACTGGCGTTTTCCCCGCTTCCGCAGGAGCGCCTGATGGCTGCAGTCGAGCCGCATCGATCGTTGTTCGCCCGACCACTGGGGGCGGTGGAGAAGAACCCCACCGCCTTGAAGTTGATCCTCGGCGGCAAGCTGCGTGAGCTGCGCACGGCCGCCGGGCTCGACCCGGCCGACGTGGACCGTCGCCTCGGGTTCTCGCGTTCGAAGACCAGTCGGATCGAACTGGGCAGGCACGGCTGCAAGCGCGCCGACGCCCTGGCCTTCCTCCAGCTGTACGGGGTGACGGACGAGGGCGTCGTCGACGAGTTCATCCGGCTGGTCGAGCAGTCGCACCGGCCCGACTGGTGGCACTCGTTCAGCGACGTGCTGTCGGGGTTCTTCCAGCCGCTGGTCGCCCTGGAGGGCGCGGCCGAGCGCATCCGCACGTACGAGCCGTTCTACGTGCCCGGGCTGCTCCAGGTCCCCGCGTACACGCATGCGGTGATCAAGGCCGGGCCGGGACGGCTGCTGCCGCACGAGGCGGTGCGGCGGGTGGAGTTGCGCCAGGAGCGGCAGCACCAGCTCGACCAGTCGGACGCACCGCGGCTGTGGGCGATCATCGACGAGTCGGTGCTGTTGCGCACGGTCGGCGGCCCGGAGGTCATGCGGACGCAGGTGGAGCACCTGCTCGCGATGATGGAGCGCCCGCGGATCACGTTGCAGATCGCTCCGCTGGACGTGTCGGCGGCGGTGGGCGTGGGCACCGGCGTGACGTTCCTCAGGTTCGCGCTCGGCGACCTCAAGGACGCCGTGTACATCGAGCACCTGATGGACTCCACCTTCAGCCAGAAGCCGTCGATGGTGGAGGAGTACCGGAACATGCTGGACCGGCTCGGGGCCTGTGCGCTCACGCCGGTGGAGTCGGCGAAGGTACTGCGCAAGCACCTCGACGCGCTGCGCGGGCCGCAGTCGGCGTGACCGCGGCCCGCGGGCGGTGCTGACGCCGGCCCCCTTGGACCGTTGGGCCGGCGTCAGCCGGGGTGGGCGTCAGCCGATGCGGGCGACGCCGCCCCACTCGATCCACTCGTCGGTCTGCTGCACCGGCGCGAGGTCGTTGTCCGGACGCCAGGTGGAGACCTCCACGAGGCCCGGCTCCAGCACTTCGAGGCCGTCGAGGTAGGCGGCGACCTCCTCCTGCTCACGCACCCGACCCCAGTTCCCACCGGTGGCCTCGGCCATGAAGTCGGTGACGCCCTTGCGGATCTCGGGGCGTTCGCTGACCAGTTGGCACACGACCAGGAAACTGCCCGGGACGAGCCGCTCGGCCACGCGTCGGACCAGGGCCCCCGGGTCGCTCTCGTCCGGGATGCAGTGCATGACCGAGACGAAAAGGGCCGCGACGGGTTGGCTGAAATCAATCAGCCGCTTCGTCTCCTCGTGGCCGAAGATCTCGTCGGTGTCGCGCATGTCGGCCTGGATGACCGCGGTGCGCTCGTTCTCGTCGAGCAGGGCGCGGCCGTACGCGAGCACGATCGGGTCGTTGTCGACGTAGACGACCCGGGAGGCGGGGTCCACGGCCTGGGCGACCTGGTGGACGTTGTCCTGGGTGGGCAGGCCGGAGCCGTGGTCGACGAACTGGCGGATGCCGTAGTCCTGGGCGAGCACGCGCACCACGCGCTGGAGGAAGCGGCGGTTGTTGACCGCGAGCACCTTGGTGCTGGGGACCTGCTTGAGCAGTTCCTCGCTGGCGATGCGGTCCGACTCGTAGTTGTCACTGCCCCCCAGGTAGTAGTCGTACATCCGTGCCACGCTCGGCACCGTCGTGTCGATGGCGTCGGGGCGCCACGACTCCTCTTGCATCCAGTACTCACCCGTGTCAGTCGATAGCATGAGCTGTAAGGCGCCCATGCTAAGGAGCGTGACGACGCCGGTACAGTCCGTTGACGCGGCAACTCCCTTACCAGCGCGCTTTTCAGCCAGATCGTCAGAGACTCTGGCCGACTTCGATGGATGGCTTCGACGCCACCCGAAGGCGGCGCCACCGCGTCGCACTCTCTCCAGGCGCGACCGTCGGTCGGCGACTGACCTGCACCCTTGGCGCCCATCGAGCTTCCGCGCACACCGCCGTCGGACGGGCTTGCCGGAATGAAATCTGGCCACGGTTGAACATCAAGACGACATTAGCTTAGGCTTGCCTAACTCGATCGGGGGCTTGACATCGGTCGACGCTCTTGCCACACCACACTCTTGAGGAACATCCATGCTCGGGTTCACCCGCACGCGTCGGCGCGTGCTCGCCGCCGCGGCCACCGCAGTCGCCGTCGTCCTCACCGTCGGCGGCTGCTCGTCGGAGAGCGACGGCGACAAGGAGTCCGCCGGCTCCTCCGGCAAGGGCGGCGGCGCGTTCCCGGTCTCCATCAAGAGCGCCCTCGGGACCGCGGAGATCAAGAAGGAGCCGAAGCGGATCGTCACCCTCGGCCAGGGCTCGGCCGAGACCGCGATCGCGCTCGGCACGACCCCCGTCGGCGTGGAGGGCTACCCCTGGGGCAGCGACAAGACCGGCTACCTGCCGTGGATCCACGAGGCCGTGACGAAGAAGGGTGACAAGCTCCCCAAGCAGTTCACCGGCGGCGAGGAGCTGGACACCGAGGCCATCCTCGAACTCGACCCCGACCTGATCCTCGCCCCCTGGTCGGGCATCACGCAGAAGCAGTACGACGTCCTGAAGGACATCGCCCCCACGGTCGCCTACCCGGACCTGCCGTGGAGCACCAACTGGGACCAGCAGATCGACGTCATCGCCAAGGCGATGGGCAAGCCCGCCGAGTCGAAGAAGCTGGTCTCCACCATCGAGAAGCAGCTGGCCGACGCCGCCGCGACACGCCCCGGCTACAAGGACCTGAAGTTCTCCTACGTCTACAACACCGGCCCCGGCACCCTCGGCGTCTTCAAGCCCGAGGAGCAGCGGGTCAAGATGGTCTCCTCGCTCGGCCTCACCGTCGACCCGGTCGTCAACCAGTTCCCGGAGACCAAGGGCACCGACTCCGCGCTGATCGGCCTGGAGAACGCCGGCAAGCTCAAGGACAGCGACCTCATCTTCACCTTCTACACCGACGAGAAGAACCGCAAGGAGATCGAGTCGCAGCCGCTGTACGCCGGCATCCCCGCGGTCAAGAAGGGCGCCGTGGTCGTCGGCGACAGCAACTCCTTCGTGACCGCCTCCTCGATCATCAACCCGCTGACCGTGCCGTGGACGATCGACCGGTACCTGCCGCTGATCGACAAGGCCGTCGCCGCTGCCGGCAAGTAGGACTCCACAGCCAGATGGCCACGATCACCAAGGCTCCGCCGCGCGGCGCCTCCCGTCAGGGGGGCGCCGCCCGGCGCGTTCTCGGCGTGTGCGGAGGACTCGTCCTCCTCGCGCTCGCCCTGTTCGCCAGTGTCATGTTCGGCAGTCGTACGACGTCTTTCGGCGACGTGGTCGACGTGCTGTCGGGGACGGCCGACGCCCAGCTCACCGCGGTCGTCGAGAGCCGCTACCCACGGACCGCGCTCGGCGCGCTTGCGGGGCTCGCCCTCGCCGTCGCCGGCACCCTGATGCAGGGCGTGACCCGCAATCCGCTCGCCGAGCCGGGACTGCTCGGCATCAACGCGGGCGCCTCCGCCAGCATCGTGACCGCGACCGCCTTCTGGGGCGCGAGCGGAAGCACCGCCGCCATGTGGTGGGCGCTGCCGGGCGCGCTGCTCGCCGGCGTGCTCGTCCAGGCGATCGGCTCCACCCGCTCCGGCCGCAGCCAGGTCCGCCTGGTGCTGGCCGGCGCGGTGCTCTCGGCCGTGCTGATGGCGTTCATCCAGGCCGTCACCCTCACCAAGCCGCAGGTGTTCGACAGCTACCGGTACTGGGTCGTCGGTGCGCTCGGCGGCCGGGACGTGGACGTCTTCTGGTCGATGGTCCCCTTCGCAGGTGCCGGGCTGCTGCTCGCGCTGGTGCTGGGCCACAGCCTGAACGCGCTGGCGCTCGGCGACGCCACGGCCGCCTCCCTCGGGGCCAACCCGTGGGTGGTGCGCGGCGGCGGGCTCCTCGCGGCGACGCTGCTCAGCGCCTCGGCGACCGCGGCGGTGGGCCCGATCGCCTTCGTCGGGCTCGCCGTGCCGCACGTGGTGCGGGCCGTCGTCGGCGTGGACTTCCGCTGGCAGATCGCCTTCGCCTGCATCGCCGGGCCGGCGCTGCTGCTGATCGCGGACGTCGTGGGACGGGTGGTGATGCGTCCGCAGGAGCTGATGGTCGGCGTGGTGACCGCGTTCGTCGGCGCTCCCGCCCTGCTGGTGGCCGTCCGTCGGATGAGGGGGAACGCATGAGTGGCACGCGTGATGCGGCACGGGCAGTCGAGCGCCCGGCCACCGCGGGGCGCACCGGGCGGGCGCCGGCCGTGCGGACCGGCTCGCCGCGGATCGTGCTGCGTCTCGGCCCGGCCGTGGCGCTGCCCGTGCGGCGCGCCTCGCTGCTGACCGCGCTCGCCCTGCTGCTGATGATCGTCGCCGCGTCGGCTGCGACGCTGTCGTTGGGGCGGCTCGGCATTCCGCTCGCGGAGTTGGGGAGCGCGCTCAGCGGCGCGGCCGAGGGCCGCGACGCGTTCGTACTGGAGCGGCTGCGCGGCCCCCGGCTGGTGGTGGCGCTCGGCACCGGCTGTGCGCTCGGGCTGTCCGGTGCCCTGTTCCAGTCGGCCACCCGCAACCCGCTGGGCAGCCCCGACGTCATCGGGGTCGCCGCCGGGGCCGGCGCCGGTGCGGCGATGGTCGCGCTCTTCCTGCCCGCCACGGTGCCGGTCGCGCTCGGTGCGCTGGTCGGCGCCGTGCTGGCGATGGTCCTCGTGTACCTCTCCACGGGCACCGGGTTCCGCAATCCGGCCCGGTTGGTGGTCGCGGGCATCGGGGTCGCGGCGATCTGCCAGGCGATGACGCAGTACGTGGTGTACGCCATGGAGCGCGACAACGCCTCCGCGCTGACCGCGTACGTCAACGGCAGCCTGTCGTCGCGGTCGTGGCAGGACGCCACCACCATCGGGCTGGTGCTGCTGGTCGCGGTGCCGCTGACGGCGGCGCTGGGGCGCCGGTTGAACGTCGGAGAGATGGGCGACGACATCGCGCAGGGGCTCGGGTCCGAGCCCAAGCGCACCAAGTCGCTGGCCGTGCTGCTGGCGATCGTGCTGTCCGCGGGGGCCGTCGCGGTCGCGGGCCCGATCGCCTTCGTCGCCCTGACCGCGCCGCAGATCGCGAAGCGGCTCACCGGGGTGACGGGCCCGCACCTGCTGCTGTCGGGGCTCACCGGCGCGCTGCTGCTGGTCCTCGCCGATCTGGCCGCCCAGCAGCTGCCGCTGTTCGAGAACCTGCCCGTCGGCATCTACACGATGGCGATCGGCGGGGTCTACCTCGGGGTGCTGCTGTTGCAGGAGCGTCGTCGCGGCAGGCTGTGACGCCCGGGTGCGCGCGAGGGGCCGCGGCTGCACCGGCAGCCGCGGCCCCTCGTCCGTGCCGTTCGCACCTCAGATGCTGAAGCGCTCCTTGGCCAGCAGCGGCTTCACGCGGGCGGCGAACCCGCCGGTGCGGAAGGGGCGCTGGAGCAGCCCGGGCCGCAGCTCCTGGGCGAGCGCTGCCGCGATCATGCCCTGGTCGAGGGCGAGGACGTAGTCGCTGACGCGGCCCGTGCGCACGTTCACCGAGTCCCGGAAGCCGTATCCGTCGTGGTAGGCGCCGAAGTCACGGGCGAGGGCCTTGAGGTTGGCGACTGCTTCGGAGCGGGCGTACGGGAGGGCGAGCATCGCCGCGTGCGGGGTGACGACCCCGCTGGACTGGTAGCCCTCGATCTGCATGCCGATGGCGTCGACGCCGTACTCGCGGTAGCCGCCCTCGGGGACGTTGGACGGGGAGAAGCCCCAGTAGCCGTAACCCTCCTCCACCGTCCCGTGCTCGATCTGGGAGCGCACGTACCGCTGGTGCGTCAGCCCCCAGGAGCGGCGGGCCCACTCGGGCTCCGGGACGAACAACGGCACCATCAGCGCCTCGAACATGGAGCCGCCCCAGGAGGGGACGAGCTTGCGTCCGCGGTGGGTGTAGTGGCCGTTGAAGAGGCGGACGCCGTCGACGGTGGTGTACGAGCCGCCGGGCGCCTGCTCCTGGCCGTGCTCGGGGAGCATGGTGCGCAGCAGGTGCCAGTAGTGGTCGCCGGGGAGCGAGCCGTCGGCGATGCCCAGGTAGCTCGCCATCCTCGGTTCGGTGTTCAGGGCGCCGTAGTGGTGCCCGGTCGGCTCGCCGGTGTCGGTCCAGAAGCCGCCGCGGAGCTGGCCGGGGCCCTTGACCGGGTCCGCGGGGTCGTAGGGGGTGTAGTAGTACGACCAGTCCGCGGTGGCGAGGATCCGTCGGACGCGGCTGCCGAGCCGCGGCGAGGCGTCGGCGGCGATGCGCAGCCCGACGACGAGCCAGGCGTTGTCGACGGAGGAGAGGAAGGGGCGGACCGGTGCGCCGGTCTCCGGCCAGGTGGTGAGGACGGAGCCGTCGTAGGAGTCGTACCAGTTCACCCAGAAGCCGTGGAAGCGCTCCAGCTTCTCGACCGCGGTGACCATGTGGTCGAGCCGGCGGTGCATGGTCGCGCGGTCGATGACGCCGAGGCCGCCCGCGGCGGCGGTGGACCACAGGCCGCAGCCGATGTTGGTGGGCGAGGTGTTGCGGGAGGGCACGGGGCGGCCGGGCCGGCTGAGGTCGGCCTTGTCGGCGGTGAGGCCGAAGTCCGTGGTCAGGGCTTCGATCGAGCGGTAGGTGTCGCGGAACCAGGTGTGCAGCAGCCCGGTGTCACCGCCGTGGGCGCCGCGGGCGCCCGAGGTGTCGGCGGCAGCGGTCGGCGCGGTCACCGCGGGCAGGGCCAGGGCGGCGGCCCCTCCTCCCGCGACGGTCAGCAGCGTACGACGGTCGAGACGTGCCATGGGTATCCAGCTCCCGGTGGTGGATGCGGGGGTGTGGAGGTGACGCGGTGGAGCGGGGGGTGGCATGGGGCGCGGGGGCCGTCGGCATAGAGACTACGACGGCCCCGCGCGGCTGGGGAGGCCGGCGGCGGGCCCGCCGCCGCCGTCAGGGCCTGTCTTACGGGTCAGGAGCGGGCGACGCGCAGGTGCCGGATGCCCGGGTTCGGCAGCTCGACGGTGAGGGTGAGGCGGCCGTCGGCGTCGGCGGTGTGCGTGCCGAGGTCCTCCTTCGGCAGTCGGTCGGCCGCGCGCAGCGCCGCCCACTGCTCGGCGTCGGGCCAGTCGCCGCCGCCCATCTCGTTCCACACGGCCTGGATGTTGCCGTGCTGCTCGTCGACCCGGTGCGAGGTCACGGCGTGGGCGGCGCCGGGCTCGAGGCCGGTGAGGGTGACGGCGGTCCGACGGTCCAGCGCGGACGCCCCGGCGACCTTCGACTGGTCGAGGGTGCCGTTCCACAGCAGGACGTCGAGCGAGGAGGAGTCCTCCGTACGCGTCGCGAGGCACTCGACGAGCGCTTCCGCGCCGTCCCCGGTGACCTGCGCCGGGATGCGTCCGCCGGCGAGCAGGGTGAGCAGCCGCAGCGCCCAAAAGCGCGGCTTGCGCAGATTGCCGACGGTCAGCAGGCCGAAGCCGCCGTGGAAGAGGCGGGGCGCCCAGCCCAGCTCCTCGAACTGGTCGGAGGCGACCCAGTAGGCGAGGCAGTCGGTGGAGGAGAGGGCGCTCTTCATGCCGCGCAGGACGAAGGGGGCGGCGAAGACGGAGTCGCTGACGGGGTGGAAGTGGGTGGGGGTGACGCCCCACTCGGTCCACAGGATCTCCGGCTCCGGCTTGCCGGTGGCCTCGGCGAACGCCCGCGTCATGGGGCGGAAGTCCAGCGGGGCGTTGCCGTAGGTGTGGGTGGAGACGAAGTCGACGGGCACGTCGTGCTTGCGGCAGTGTTCGAGCAGGGCGCCGACCCAGCCGGCCGCGGCGGAGGACGGTCCGCCGACCCGGATGCGGTCGTCGACGTCCTTCACGGCGGCGACCGCGATCTCGTACAGCCGGTGGTAGTCATCCTGGGTGCCGTTCCAGAAGACCTCCAGGTTGGCCTCGTTCCACACCTCGAACTCCCAGCCGGCGACCTCGTCGCGGCCGTAGCGCTCCTGGAGGTGGACGGTCAGGGCCCGGCACAGCTCGCCCCAGCGCTCCCAGTCTCGGGGGACGGACACCTGCGCCTTGTAGTCGAAGACGGTGTAGTCGGGGTCGGCGGTGAGTTCCTTCGGCATGAAGGAGAGCTCCACGACGGGCTTGAGGCCGGTGGCGAGGAAGCGGTCGTAGACGGCGTCGAGCCCGGAGAAGTCGAAGGAGCCGTCGGGGTTGACGGTGACGGTCTCCGGCAGGAAGGTGCCGTGGGCGCGGACCGTGCGCACCTCCAGTTCGTCCCGGACGATGCCCAGGGCTTCGGCGTACTCGGCGGCGACATCGGAGCCGCCGGGGCCGGGGCGGTCCCACACCAGCAGCGAGAAGTGCTCGGCGCCGATCATGCGGTTCCACACCCGGGGCAGCTCGGTGGTGGGCGCGGACGCGTCGACGGCGACGGCGACCTCGGCCGGGCCGTCGCCCGGGGCCAGGGCGCGGGCGCTGACGACGTCGGACAGCGCGCCGGCGCCGTCCTCGGACCAGGTGGCGACGGCGTAGTGGTAGTCGCGGCCGGGCTCGACGAGCGTGTCGGCGTACGGGGGGTGGGGCACGGCGAGCACGTCGCCGCCGAGGTGGTCGAGCGGTTCGAAGGGGCCGTTCGGGTCGTCGGCTCGGTGGACGAGGTAGCCGATGGCGCCGTCGACGGGCGCCCAGTCGAGCAGGACGAGCCCGGTGCCGCTGGTGGCGAGGAGCCCGCCCGGCGGGGGCAGTTCCCCGGCGCCGGTGAGCCGGGCGTCGCTGGGCTTGCCGATGCGGGAGTCCCAGTCGGCGTGGGCGGCGGACTTTTCGGTCATCACAGTGCAGACCTCTTCATCAGGGGCATGGCGGCGGGCGCCGCCGTGAGGGGGGTGGGAGCTGGGTGCCCGAAGGGGGCGAAGGGCGAGGGGAGAGGGGCGGCGGCTACTTCAGGCCGGCCGTCGCGATGCCCTGGGTGAAGTGCCGCTGGAGCACGGCGAAGACCAGCAGGACGGGCAGGACCACCAGGAAGGAGCCGGCCATCAGGACGCCGTTGGCGCCGTTGGCCCGGTTGGGGTCGGTGGCGAAGGTCGCCAGCGCCACCGGCAGGGTGTACTTGTCGGGGTCGTTGGTGGCGATCAGCGGCCACACGAAGTTGTTCCACGACTGCAGGAAGGTGAGGATCGCCAGGGTCGCCAGGGCGGGCTTCACCAGCGGCATCACGATCCGCCAGAAGATGTACCACTCCCCCGCGCCGTCCAGCCGGGCCGCCTCCAGCAGCTCGTCGGGGACGGACAGCATGAACTGGCGCATCAGGAAGACCCCGAAGGCGCCGGCGGCGAACGGCAGCACGAGCCCCGCGTACGAGTCGATCAGCTGCATCTTGCTCATCAGGACGAACAGGGGCAGCAGCATCAGGTTGCCCGGCACCATCAGTGCACCGAGCACCAGGCCGAAGACCTTGTTGCGGCCCGCGAACTCCAGCTTCGCCAGGGCGTAGCCGAGCATCGAGCAGAACACCAGGTTCGAGACGGTGACCAGGGTGGCGACGACGACGGAGTTGAGGAAGTACTTCGGCAGGTCGAGCAGGTCCAGCAGGTCGCGGAAGTTCGACAGGGTCCACTCGGTGGGGATCCACACGGGCGGGCTGGCGGCCAGTTCGGGCTTGGTCTTGAAGGCGGAGAGCGCCATCCACAGGAAGGGGGCGGCCATCAGGACCAGGCCCACGCCGAGCAGCAGGTAGGCGGCGGGCTTCTTCAGCCGCTCCCCCGCCCGTCGCGGCACGGGCTGCGTCGGCGGCGGCGTCCCCTGCGTCGACCGCGTCGACCGCGTCGACTGCTGGACGGGCGTCTTCATCGGTGCGGTGCCGCTCATTTCGTGTTGTCCTTCAGCAGACGCAACTGGAGCACCGTGACCCCCATGATCACCACGAACAGCACGTACGCCATGGCGCTCGCGTAACCCATGTGGAAGAAGCTGAAGCCCTCCCGGTACATGTTCAGGGAGACGGTGAGGGTGCTGTTGGAAGGCCCCCCGTTGGTCATCACGAACGGCTCCTCGAAGACGTTGAGGTAGCCGATGGTGGTGATGACGGTGGCGTACAGCAGCGTGGGCCGCAGCAGGGGCACCGTGATGGTGCGGAACTCCTGCCACGCTCCGGCGCCGTCCAGCCGGGCCGCCTCCCGCACCTCGGTGGGGATGGACTGGAGGCCGGCGATGAACAGCACCATGACGGTGCCGAGGTTGCGCCAGATCGCCATGGTGATCAGGGAGGGCATCGCCAGGGTCTCGGAGCCGAGGAAGTCGGGCGCGCTCGCGCCGAACTCGGCGAAGACGCCGGCGATCAGGCCGTCGGCCGGGTCGAGGACGAAGCGCCAGACGACCGCGATCGCCACGATGCTGGTGACGACGGGCGCGTAGAAGCCGATCCGGAAGAAGGTGCGCATCCGGTCGATGCCGTTGTTCAGCAAGGCCGCGACGACCAGTCCGGCGCCGATGGTCAGCGGCACGCCGACGACGACGAAGTACGCCGTGTTGAAGAGCGACTTGAGGAACTTCTCGTCCTCGAAGAGCTTGGTGTAGTTCTCGAAGCCCACGAACTTCGCGGAGAACGGATCCGTGACGTTGCGCAGGCCGAAGTCGGTGAAGCTCATCACCAGGGTGGCGATGATCGGCATCGCCATGAAGACGGCGAACAGCACGAGGAAGGGCGTGGAGAACAGCCAGCCCGCCAGGTGGTGCACGCCCGCGCGGCGCCGCCCCGGGCCCGGCCGGGGCGCGGCGGAAAGCGCCGCGCCCGGCGGGGTCTTGGCGGCCGTTTCGGTGACCGTGCCCATGGCTCATCCCACCAGCGGGGCGGTCTCGGACTGCATCTTCTTCGCGGCCTGCTCGGGCGTGGCCTTGCCCTGGGTGACCGACTCGATCGCCTCGTCGATCTTCGAGCCGATCTCGGCCCACTTGGCGAGCGCCGGAATGGCCTTGGCGCTCTCCAACTGGGTGCGGAAGACCTTGGCCATCGGGTCGGTGGCGAGCTTGCCCTGGTCCCAGGCGGCCTTGTTCGCCGGCAGATCGGTGGTGCGCTCGTACCAGTCGGCCTGGGTCGCCGGCTCGCTGAGGTGGGCGATGAAGTCGGCGGCTGCGGCCTTGTGCTCGCTGTCCTTGGAGACCACGAGGCTGGAGCCGCCCGCCCAGGAGGTGGAGGAGGCGCCGGCCGGCAGCGGGGCCGCGGCCCACTTGCCCTTGAGCTCCGGCTGGTTCTCGGCGATGTTGGTGGACTGCCAGGGGCCGGAGAGGAACATCGGGACGCTGCCGTTGCCGAAGTCCTTCACCACGTCGTAGCCGGGCTGGACGCTCTTCTTCGCCAGGCCCTTGTCGAAGTAGGCGCCGTACTCCTTCAGGGCGGTGACCGCGGCCTCGCTGTCGAGCGCGGGCTTGCCGTCCTTCGTCAACTCGCCGCCGGCCGAGTAGAAGAACGGCAGCCAGTTCTGCCAGGCGTCGAGGTTGTAGGGCTGGAGCGAGATGCCCCAGGTGGTGTCGGCCTGCTTCTGGTACGCGGTGGCGAGCGCGGACAGCTCGGCCCAGGTCGCCGGGGGCTTGGTGATGCCGGCCTGCTCGGCGAGGTCGGTGCGGTAGTACAGGACGCGGGCCTCGGTGTACCAGGGGACGCCGTACGCCTTGCCGTCGACGACGTTGCCGTCCCAGGACGCGGCGAAGAAGTCGTCCTTCTTGAACTTCGCGGTGTCCACCGGCTCCAGGACGCCGAGTTCGGCGAACTCGCCCATGAAGGTGCTGCCCATCTGCGCCACGTCCGGCAGCTTGCCGGCAGCGGCGGCGGAGACCAGCTTCTGGTGCGCGACGTCCCAGCCGACCGGGGTCACCTTGACGGTGATGTGGGGGTTCTTCTTCTGGTACTCGGCGGCGACCGCGCCCAGCTTCTCGCCCTCGGTGCCCATGGCCCAGACGGTCAGGGTCTGTTTCTCGTCGGCCGCCACGTCGGAGCCGCCCGAACCACCGCACGCCGAGAGGGAGAGCACGGCCGCGAGTACGAGGGCGGCCGAGGCTTTTCCGGTGGTGCGGTGCATGGGGCTCCTCCTTGAGCGTCCGGCATCGTCGCCGGGATGTATGCGCTGCCTGTAAGCGCATACATCACCCTGCGCCAGCCCTTGGACATTCGCAAGAACCCTTGGGATAACGCTTGCGTAACGGCGCCGTCATCTCGACGCCCCCTCACCGCACGCTAGGCCGGGGTGTTTGCGAACCGAAAGTGAATGTGTCCAATTCCGCTTTTGTCGGCCCGGCGGGAAGCCTCAGCGCGCGGAAAAGCCCCCTGCCCCGGCTCGTCGGAGCCGGGGCAGGGGGCGGAGGGGACGGAGATGGTTCGAAAGGCGCCCTCAGGGGGACCGCGCCGCGGGCCCTCAGTCGGGGTGCGTCACCTCAGGCGGGGTCCTGAGCGGGGCACCCGCAACTGGCGCGGCGCACCAACTCGACGGGCAGCATCAGCGAGACCGGGTCCCGCTCGCGCGCTCCGAGCCGTCGTACGAGCAGGTCCACGGCCTCCTCCCCGAGCCGCCGCATGGGCTGGCGCACCGTCGTCAGCGCCGGCCGCACCATCCGCCCGAGCGGGATCCCGTCGAACCCCACGACCGCGAGGTCCTCGGGCACCCGCACCCCGCGCCGCTCCAGCGCGTGCAGGGCGCCGATGGCCATCTGGTCGTTGGCGAACAGCAGCGCCTGCGGGCGCTCCCCGGGCCGCTCCAGCAGCGCCTCGGCGGCCCGCGCCCCCTCGGCCTGGGTCATCATCTCGACCCGTACGGCCGGTTCGTCGGGCACCGGGAGGCCGGCCTCCCGGCACGCCTCGCGGAAGCCGGCGAAGCGCGCTTCGGCGTCCGGCGAGTCCCGCTCCCCTCCGACGAAGGCGAGCCGGCGCAGCCGGTGGTCGCGCACCAGGTGGCGGGCGAGTTCGCGTTCGCCGTCGAAGTTGGCCACCTCGATGTGGTCCAGGTGGTCGATCTCGCGCGGCCCGGCCAGCATCACCACCGGAAGTCGGCGCGAGATGACCTCCAGGTCCTCGGTGGGGACGGTGCGGGCCAGCACCGCGAAGGCGTCGACGCGCCCGGCGACCTGCTCCACCAGGCTGCGCGGCCCGCCCTCCAGCGAGGCGGCGATCAGCAGGGCGTAGCCGTGACGGCGGGCCGCGCGTTCCATGCCGCGGATGATCTGGTCCGAGTAGAGCACGGCCGCGTCGTCGTCGACGGCGTCCGCCTCCGCGTCCGGGTCGGCGTAGTCGGGGAAGCACAGCCCGAGGACGCCGGTCGACCGGCTGGCCAGCCCGCGGGCGCTGCCGCTCGGCACGTACCCCAGCTCCCGGGCGGCTTCCATGACGCGGTCCCGGGTCTGGGCGCGTACGGAGTCGGGGTTCCGATAGACCCGCGACACCGTCGCGATGGAGACGCCCGACTTCTCGGCGACGTCGTACACAGTGGGGGCGCTCACCCGACCGACCGTCCGCTTCTTCTGTCTCGTGATGCGTTTGCTGATGCACTATGAAAGCGCATTCACCCTAGGTCGACCGGCTGCGCCAGAGCAAGGGCCGCCCTGGTCGACGCCACATATCGGCCCATCGCTGCGGCACTTTTCGGCCATCCTGATGTCGCGTACGGCTAGGTCCGACGGCCTGCGGACGCCCCGATCCGCCCGGTGCGGCCCCTCTTCCGACGGGCGCGAAGGGCCCGTGGCCAGGCAGCACGCCCGTACCGCGCACCCCGCCGCGACCGTGCGGGACGTCCGGTTTCCACGCCCCCGCGATCTCCGCCCGCCTTCCGCTCCGCCATCTCCCTTCCCTACCGGCCGCCGCACCATAGAGTGGGCGGCCACGGCGAGGGCCGCATCTCAGCCGTCCCCGGCTCGCCCCTTGCCCTGAACCACTGCGCACGGCCACGGCTTCTTGGGGGCGATTCGGGCCTTGACCAGGCAATACTTTGCGTTCTGCGGAACAGAATTCGCAGGCGTGTACCTCTTAGGCGAACACGGCGACCGGCTGGAGCTGGCCGAGACCGCCGACGGCCCCGACGCTGAGTACGACATGCCTCCCGCCGTCCACCTCGCGAGCCGCTCACCGGTCGCCGAATCGTTTCGCACGGGCAGGGCGCGCTGGCTCGACCCCACCGCCCTGCTCGACGTCACCGCGCGCCTCGACCCCGACGGCCCGTTGGACCACAGCGCGGACGACGAGCACCACCAAGCCGCGGACACCGAGCTGCGGGACCTGGTCAAGAGCTGGCCGCCCGGCTCGTCGCTGGCGGTCCTCCCGCTCGGCGGGCACGCCAGCCGGCGCGGCGCCCTGGTGGTCGCGGGCGTGGCGCCCGAGGGCTTCGACGTGGACCGGCGCCATCTGCTGGAGCTGTACGCGGACCAGGTGGCCGCCGGCATCGAGGCGTACGAGGTCACCCGGCGCCGCACCCCCCGCCCGGACCGCAGCACCGGCCTGGTGCCGCTGCGCAGCGGCGCGTTCACGCTGGACCTCGCGACCGGCACCATGACGGCGGACGAGCGGGTGCTGGACCTGCTCGGGCTGCCGCCCGGCGAGTTCGACGGCCGGGCCGCGACCCTGGTGGGCTGCGCCGTCCCGGACGACGTACCGGCGCTGATGTCCGTGGTCGAGCCGGGGCTGTGGTCCTCGTCCGAGCACCAGCTCGCGTTCCGCATCCGCTGCCTCAACGGCGAGCTGCGCTGGCTGGGACTGCGCTGCCGGACCCTGCCCGCCGTCGACGGCACTCCCCGCCGGATGCTGGGCGTCCTCGCCGACGCCTCCTATCTGCGGCCCAGCGCCGACGAGGTCTCGCGGGTGCAGCGGCTCTCCGCCGAACTGGCCGGAGCGACGACCGTGCGCGACGTCAGCGAAGTGGTGGTGGCGGCGCTGCGCGAGCCGCTGAACGCCAGCCGGGTGGCGGTCGCGGAGGTGGAGGCGGAGCGGCTGGTCGTGACGATCCTCGATCCGGCCGACCCGGACGCCTGGCCCGACGTGTGGCGTTCGGAGTGGCGCTCGGAGTGGCCGGACGCCGCCCGCAGCGCCCTGCCCGCCGTCGGACGGGCTCTTCGGGACGGCGCGGTCACGGTGTGGCTGCCGGGCGCCGACCTGGAGCCGGACCTCACCCACATCGGGCCGGGCGGGCTCGCGATCCTCCCGCTCCAGGCCGACGGCCGGATGGTCGGCGTCTGCCTCGTCGGCTGGGACGAGGAGCACCGGTTCGAGCCGGAGGAGCGGTCCTTGCTGACGGCGACGGCGAGCCTGGTGGGGCAGGCGCTGATGCGCGCACACGCCCTGGACGCCCGGCACGAGTTGGCCCGCACCCTCCAACGGAGCCTGCTGCCGCGCAAGTTGCCGCGGCTGCCCGGGGGTCAGGCCGTGGCCCGCTATCTGCCGGCCACGGTGGGCCTGGAGGTCGGCGGCGACTGGTACGACGTGATACCGCTGTCGGACAGCCATGTGGCGCTGGTCATCGGCGACGTGCAGGGGCACAGCGCGGAGGCGGCCACCATCATGGGGCAGATGCGCACGGCCATCAGGGCGTACGCGGTCGAGGGCCATCCGCCCGACGTGGTCGTGAGCCTCGCCAACCGGCTCCTGACCGGCATGGAGACCGATCTCTTCGCGACCTGTTGCTATGTCGACCTGGACATGGAGGAGGGCGTCGCGCTGCTGGTCCGGGCGGGCCACATAGCGCCGTTGGTCAGACGCCCCGGCGGCGTCACCGAGGAGATAGCGGTGCGCGGCGGGCCGCCGCTGGGCATCCTGCCGGACGCCCGGTTCCCGATGACGGAGGCCCGGTTGGCGCCCGGGGGCGTGCTCGCCCTGTTGACGGACGGGCTGGTGGAGGCGTCGGGCCTGCCGTTGGACGACGGCGTGCAGCGGCTGCGGACCCTGTTCTCCGCCGCCGATCCGATGGACATCGGGCGGATGGCCGACGACCTGCTGGGGAACGTGGACAGCCGCGACGACGACGTGGCGCTGCTGCTGTTGCGGTACGACGGGACGGCCTCGCGTCCGCTGCGGGCCCAGTGGGCGGTGTGGCGGCTGCCGGACGCGATCGTGCACGCCCGTCGGTTCACGGCCCGCACGCTGCGCGCCTGGAGCGCGGGCGCGGACGTGACCGTGGACATGGACACAGCGCAGCTGATCGTCTCCGAGCTGGTCACCAACGCGGTCGCCCACACCCGGGGCCAGGTGCGGCTCGATCTGACGCTGACCGGGCGGCGGTTGAGGATCGCGGTGAACGACTCCTCCCCCAGGGCGCCGGTCCGCTCCACGGCGCTGGACCTGGAGGCGACCGGGGGTCGCGGTCTGGTGATCGTGCAGGCGCTCGCGACGGCGTACGGCTCGGTGCCGTTCGCGGGCGGGAAGCAGGTCTGGGCGGAGCTGCCCGTGGCCCCTGCGAACGCGGCTTCCTGACGCGTCGGCGACTTGTAACATGACGGTCCACCGACCGAAGGACGACGATGCGAGCCGGCGAGGAAGCGCACTCCCTGGACCGGGCGGCGCAGGAGTTCGTCGCCGTGCGGCCCCGGCTCTTCGGCATCGCGTACCGGATGCTCGGCAGCGCCGTGGAGGCCGAGGACGTCGTCCAGGAGGCGTGGTTGCGGTGGCAGGGGACGGACCGCGCAGCCGTCCGCGAGCCCGCCGCGTTCCTCACCACGGTCACCACGCGGCTGGCGATCAACGTGGCCCAGTCCGCCCGGGTGCGGCGCGAGTCGTACGTCGGTCCGTGGCTGCCCGAGCCCGTCGACACCAGCGCCGATCCGCAGTTGGGCGCGGAGCGGGCGGAGGCGCTGACCCTGGCGGTGCTGCACCTCCTGGAGCGGCTGAATCCGGTGGAGCGGGCCGCGTACGTGCTGCGGGAGGCGTTCGACTACCCGTACGGGCGGATCGCGCCGATCCTTTCGACGAGCGAGGCCAACGCGCGGCAGTTGGTGAGCCGGGCCCGCCGGCACCTGTCGGCGCCGCGCGCGGAGTCGGTGAGCCTGGCCGCGCACCGCCGGCTGTTGGAGGTGTTCCTCGCCGCCGCGCGGACCGGGGACCTGTCGGTGCTCGAAGAGGTCCTCGCCGAGGACGTGGTCAGCCACTCCGACGGCGGCGGCGCGCGCGGCGCGTCGAAGGTCCCGGTCGTCGGGCGCTCGCGGGTGTCCCGGTACCTCACGGCGTTCGCCCCGCGCTTTTGGCCCGGGGCTGACGTCCGCTGGGTGGAGGCCAACGGACTGCCCGCGGTCTTGGTGTCCAACGGCGGTCGGGCCGTGGCCCTGCTGTGCGTCGACGCGTCGCAGCGGGGCATCGAGCACATCATGTGGATCATCAGTCCGGCGAAGCTGGAGCGCTACGCCTCGGCGCTGCCGCAGGGGGTCTGATCCGTCCGTCCGCGCGGCTCAGTCGGCTCCCCGCGCCGGTGCGACCAGCCCCGACTCGTAGGCGATGATGACCAGTTGCACCCGGTCCCGGGCGTCCAGCTTCGTCAGGAGCCGGCTGACGTGGGCCTTCGCGGTGGCCGGGCTGATGTGCAGCCGGGCGGCGATCTCCCCGTTGGACAGGCCGCTGCCGACGAGGGTGAGCACCTCCTCCTCGCGTGCGGTGATGCCCGCCACCGGCGCGGGGCGCGGCGCGGCGGCGCGGGGGCGGGCCGCGAACTCCGCGATCAGCCGGCCGGTCACCTTCGGCGCGAGCAGTCCGTCGCCGGCGGCGACCACTTCGACGGCGGCGAGGATCTGGTCCATGTCCATGTCCTTGACGAGGAAGCCGCTCGCGCCGGCGCGGAGCGCCCCGTAGACGTACTCGTCGTCGTCGAACGTGGTGAGGATCAGCACCTTGGGGGGTGCGGTGGCGGCGGTGATCCGCCGGGTGGCCTCGATGCCGTCCATCCCGGGCATCCGGATGTCCATCACGACCACGTCCGGCGCCGCTCGGGCCGCGAGCCGTACGGCCTCCTCGCCGTTCGCCGCTTCGCCCACCACCTCAAGACCGGGGCGGTCGGCGATCAGCACCCGCAGCCCGTGCCTGACCAGTGGCTGGTCGTCGGTGAGCAGGACGCGGATCATGCGACCGCCACCGGCAGCGGGAGGCGCACCGCCACGCGGAAGCCGCCTTCGGGACGCGGTCCGGCCGTGAACTCGCCGTGCAGCAGCGCCGCCCGCTCCCGCATGCCCGTCAGCCCGTAGCCGGCCGCGCCGGGCAGCCCGGACCCGCCGCGGCCCTCGTCGGTGATCTCGATGGACAGGTCGTCCGGTGAGCAGTCGACGGTCACCCGGCAGGCGTCGGCCGTCGAGTGACGGGCCACGTTGGTGATCGCCTCCTGGATGATGCGGTATCCGGAGAGTTCGAGCTCCGCCGGCAGCGCCCGTCGTTCGCCGCGCCAGACGACGTCCACCCGCAGGCCCGCGTCCCGGCTGCGCCGCACCAGCGCTTCGACGTCGCCGAGGGTCGGTGCCGGTCCGTGCGGTGCGCCCGGGTTCGGGTCCGCCTGTCGCAGCGCGCCGAGCATCCGGCGCAGGCCGGCCAGGGTGTCGCGGCTGGTGTCCTCGATGGCGGCCAGCGCGTTGCGGGCCTCCGCCGGTTGGGTGTCGATGACGCGCCGGCCCGCGCCGGCCTGGATGGCGATGACGCCGATGCTGTGCGCCACCATGTCGTGCAGTTCCCGGGCGATCCTCAGCCGTTCGGCGACCACGGCCTGTTCGGCGGTGCGCCGCCGCAGGTCGGCCGCGTGCCGGCGGCGTTCGCGCACCGAGCGGCCGACCGTCCAGGCGGTGACGGTCATCAGGGCGAGGAAGGCGGAGGTGGCGAGGAAGGACGAGGAGCCGTCCCGGTAGTAGCTGGCGCCGGCGATCTGGGTGCCGAGCGCCGCGAGTGCGGCGAGGGTCGCGACCAGGCGCGGGCGGACGGCGGCGATCCGTCCCACAGTGACGTCGCTGAGGACCGCCTGGAGGAAGGCGATCTGCCATGCCTGCGTCTGCGCAGGTGGCGCGATACCCAAGACGTGCTGGTCCGCGGCCATGACCGAGTCCGTGAGCACGGTCGCCGCGAAGGAGGCGACGAGCAGCAGCGCGAGCGCGCCCGCCGGCCGGCGCAGCACCAGGGGCAGCAGGAGGACGGCGAGGAGGGCGGCCGGCAGCAGGCGCATGCCGGTCAACTGGGGGCCCTCGTTGAGGGCGACGACGTACAGCAGGGCGACGTACGCGAGCCCCGAGCACCAGGCCAGGGTCTCGACGACGGGCGACCGCGGAGCGTCCGGCGGGGCTTTCATGCGCCGCATCATAGGCAGCCGGCCGGGGCTTCGGCATGGGCCCGTGGGCGTACGCCCCGGGGCTGGGGCGGGTCTTCGATTGCCGCCGACGGTCCGATGCCCGGGCGGGGGGAGCGCCGGCAACGTGGGTCTGGTGATCGAAGCAACCGAACTCACCAAGAACTACGGGCGGGTCACCGCCGTCGACCGACTGTCCTTCACCGTGCGCCCGGGTGTGGTCACCGGGTTCCTGGGCCCCAACGGCGCGGGGAAGACGACAACGCTGCGGATGGTCCTCGGGCTGAACGAGCCCACGGGCGGCGCCGTCACCGTCGACGGGCGGCCGTTTCGCAGCCGGCCCCGCGGCCTGCGGCACGTCGGCGCCCTCCTGGACGCCCACGACGTGCACGGCGGCCGGAGCGCCCGGGCCCATCTCACGGCGCTGGCACTCGGCAACGGCCTGCCGCGCGAGCGGGTCGCCGCGGTGCTCGCGCAGGTGGGGCTCGCGGGCGCGGCCGGTCGGAGGATCGGCGGCTTCTCGTTGGGGATGAAGCAGCGGCTCGGCATCGCCGCGGCGCTGCTCGGCGATCCGCCCGTCCTCCTCTTCGACGAACCGCTCAACGGCCTCGACCCCGAGGGCGTGCTCTGGGTGCGCGGGCTGTTTCGGCAGTTGGCGGACGAGGGCCGCACCGTGCTCGTCTCCAGCCATCTGATGCGGGAGATGGAGCAGACCGCGGAAGAGCTGGTCGTCATCGGTCGCGGGCGACTGATCGCGGCCGAGGGGCTGAGGGACTTCGCGGCCCGCAGCACACCGCTGCGGGTGGGCGTGCGCACGCCGGACGCCGCCGCCCTGACCGAGCTGATGGTGCGCGAGGGCGCGACGGTCCGGGCGGAGGACGACGGATCGTCCACGGTGACGGGGCTCGCCGCGGAGCGCATCGGCGAACTCGCCTTCGCGCACGGGGTGCGGCTGTACGAACTCGCCCCGCGCCCGGCCTCCTTGGAGGAGGCGTTCATGGCCCTCACCGCAGACAGCGTCGAACACGCCGCAGGAGCCGCCCGATGACCCTCGTCGTGGACCCGGAGTCCGTGCGGCTGCGCCAGCTCGTCGCCGCCGAGTGGAGCAAGCTCTGGTCGTTGCGCTCCACCGCCTGGGTGCTCGGGGTCGGCGCGCTCACCGTGCTCGGCATCAATGTCAACGCGGCCGTCTCCAACGCGGACCGGCTGGCGCGGCAGCCACCGCCGCCATCGGGGTCCTCGGTCCTCCCCGAGATGGTGTTCGACCCGCTGCACACCGCGTTCGTCGAACCCGCCTGGCAGTTGCTGATCGTCCTCACGGCGGCGGTCGGCGGGGCGGTGGTCTTCGGCGAGTACGCCAGCGGTCTGATCCGTACGACCTTCGCCGCCGTGCCCGACCGGCGGGCCCTGGTTGCGGCCAAGGTGGTCGTGGTGTCGGCGGTGATGCTGGTCTTCGGCGCCGTCGTCTCCGGCGCCTCCTTCGGGATCACGCAAGGGGTGCTGCGGGACCACGGCGGTCTGTCACCGGGCGATCCGGGTGCGCTGCGCGCCGTTGCGGCGGGCGCCCTGCTGGCGCCGGTGTGCGCGCTGGTGGGCATGGCGGTGGGGGCCGTCGTGCGACACCCGGCGGCTTCCGTCGGCGCGGTCGTCGCCGTGCTGGTGCTCCTGCCGGCGCTCTTCCAGGGCGAACGCCACCGCTGGGTCAAGGAGATCGGCAACGCCATGCCGCTCAGCGCCTGGCGGCGGCTGGTGGTGAACCCGGAGCGGACGCACGGCCTGGGCAAGTATCCGTTGACGGTCGCGGAGGCGTGGATCGTGTACGGGGCGTGGGCCGTGGTCGCCGTGGCCGTCGCCGTGTGGGTGGTGGGGCGCCGGGACGTGTGAGGCGCCATACTGCGCACGTGCGCATCGCAGTGATGACGGCGGGCTCGCGCGGCGACGTGGCCCTCACGGCGGCGCTGCGCGAGGTGACGACGGACCGGGGGTACGGCGAGCGGGCCCGGGCGCTCGCCGTACGACTGGCCGGGGAGGACGGTGTACGGCCGGTGCGCACGGCCCTGGACGCCCTCGCCCGGGAATGAGACGGGCGCCGGTCCTGAAGCGCGTGCGTCGGGTCAGTCCTTGCGGCCGGTCGCGGCCACGGTGACGCCGAGGCCGATCATGGTCAGTCCGCCGACGCCGCCGACGAGGGAGAGCCGCTTGGGCGAGCGGGCGAACCAGGTGCGCGCCGTGGCGGCGCCGAGCCCCCACACGGTGTCCGAGACGAGCGCGATCGCGTTGAACACCAGGCCGAGCAGCAGCATTTGGAGGACGACGTTCCCCTGGCCGCGGTCGACGAACTGCGGAAGCACGGCGGCGAAGAACACGATCGTCTTGGGGTTCGACACCCCGACGAGGAACCCCTCCCAGAAGGTGCGCCGGCCCTCGTGCGCGGCTTCGCCCTCGCCGCTCGCACCGGTGCTTCCTTCGGCGGCGGCGGCCAACTGGCCGCGCCCCTGCCACGCCTTGACGCCGAGGTACACCAGGTAGCCGGCGCCGGCCAGCTTCAGCAGGGTGAACAGGAGGACCGAGCGCTCCACGAGGGACCCGACGCCCATCGCGACGGCGACGATCAGCGCGTAGGCCCCCACGGTGTTCCCGACCACGGAGGTCAGCGCGGCGCGGCGGCCCTGCGCCAGCGCCCGGCCGATGACGAACAGCACGCTCGGGCCCGGGACCACGATCAGCAGGAAGGACATGACGGCGAAGGCGAGCAGACGGTCAGCGGACACCATGACGCCATGCAAGCACGGGGCGGGGGCGCGCTTCCAGGCATTTGCCACTTCGGGCGACGGGACGGCCCGTGGATCACCGAGATCACGGGGGAACCGTCGGGCACCGCCGGCGCGTGACGATCACTTGGTGATGACGGACGGCGCGCTGGAAGGGTGGTGCTCGTGCTCAGTCCGCGCCGGGCCCGTCGGTCCTGGGGTACGCACCGGCGCGCGCAGCCGCGGCTGCGGCGCGCGCGGCCCGGTCCGCCGCGGCTTCGTCGAGGCGGTCCCCGCTGGCCAGCAGCCGGTAGTAGAGCGGGGCGGACACGGCGCGGATCACCTCGTCAGGATCGGTGTCCTTGGGCAACTCTCCCCGGTCCACCGCTTGTTGCACGCAGGGAGCCCACTCCGCGATGCGCGTCGCGTAGAAGCGGTGCAGCGCGTCGGCGGTCTTCGCGTCACAGGTGGCGGCGGCGATGACGGCCCGGAACAGCGCCCCTTGCCGCGGGTCGGTCAGCGTCCGCTGCACCAGCCGGGCGTGGGCCGTCAGATCGTCGACGAGCGAGCCGGTCTCGGTGCGGGGCAGCGACTGCTCGGCCATGTCCTGCAGCAGGTCGGCGACCAGGCCGGTGACCGTGCCCCAGCGGCGATAGACCGTCGTCTTACCCACCTCCGCCCGGCGCGCCACGTCCGCGAGGTCGAGATGGACGAAGCCGCGCTCCGCCAGGGCGTCACCGGCCGCCCTGAGCACGGCCGTCCGTACGCGCGCCGTTCGCCCACCGGGGCGAACGCTCCCCGGTTCCGCATCAACCGAACCCATAACGGGACTCCCGTTCCGTTAGTTTCTCCGCTACGCTGACGCCATACTAACGGAACCGCAGGCCCGTTAACAGGCTGTCGTGGGCACGTGAGGAGCAGACATGGAACACAGGCGACTGGGCACGTCCGGGCTCAAGGTCCCCGTGCTGAGCTTCGGCGCCGGGACGTTCGGCGGGCGCGGACCGCTCTTCGGCGGCTGGGGGAACACCGATGCCCGCGAGGCCCGCCGGCTCGTCGACATCTGCATCGACGCCGGGGTCACGATGTTCGACACCGCCGACGTCTACTCGCAGGGCGCATCCGAAGAGGTGTTGGGCGAGGCGATCCGGGGCCGCCGCGACCAGGTGATCGTCTCCACCAAGGCCGGGCTGCCGATGGGCGAAGGACCGGGCGACGCGGGCACCTCGCGCACCCGGCTGATCACCGCGGTCGACGACGCCCTGCGACGGCTCGGCACGGACCACATCGACCTCTTCCAACTGCACGCCTTCGACGCCGGCACCCCCGTCGACGAGGTGCTGTCGGCCCTCGACGACCTCGTCCGGGCGGGGAAGGTCCGCTACCTCGGGATCTCCAACTTCTCCGGCTGGCAGGCGATGAAGTCCCTGGCCCTCGCGGAGCGGCACGGCCGTACGCGCTACGTGGCGCACCAGGTGTACTACTCGCTCATCGGCCGCGACTACGAGTGGGAGCTGATGCCGCTCGGGCTGGACCAGGGGCTCGGTGCGCTGGTGTGGAGCCCGCTGGGCTGGGGGCGGCTGACCGGGGCGATCCGCCGCGGCCGGCCGCTGCCCGAGGGCAGCCGGCTGCACAGCACGGCCGACTTCGGGCCGCCGGTCGAGGACGCGTACCTCTACGACGTCGTCGACGCGCTGGACGAGGTCGCGCGGGAGACCGGGAAGGCGATCCCGCAGGTCGCCATCGCCTGGCTGCTCCAGCGGCCGACCGTGTCGTCCGTGATCATCGGCGCACGCACCGAGGAGCAGTTGCGGCAGAACCTGGGCTCCGTGGGCTGGTCGCTCAGCGCCGACCAGGTGGCGCGGCTCGACGCGGCGAGCCACCGTACGGCCCCTTACCCGTACTTCCCCTACCAACGCCAAGAGGGCTTCGCCCGTCTGAGCCCCCCGCCGGTGGGCCCGCACGCGGGCGCGTCCCTGAGCTTCGGGACGTAGCCGCCGTGGCCCTGCGGGCACGACCTAGGCGCGCCGGATCCCCGCGGGCGGGGGGCCCAGCTCGGGGCGGGTCGGCGGGTCGGCGCCCGCCCGTGCCACGGTGACGGCCGCCGCCCGCGCCGCGAGGGCGAGCGCATCCGTCACGGCCCGGTCGTCGCCTCCGGCGTACAGGCGCCGGCGGGCCGCGGGCGAGCCGAGCAACCCGGCCCGCAGCAGCCCGCTGAGCAGCCCGGTCATGAACGCGTCACCGGCGCCCACGGTGTCCTTGACGTCGGTCGGCGGCGCCGGGACGGCGTAGCTGCGCCCCCGCCACCACGCGAGGGCGCCGTCAGCGCCGCAGGTGAGGACCACCAGGGCCGGGCCGATGCCGGCCCAGCGCCGCGCGGTGTCCTGCGCCGGCTGCTCCGGCACCAGCCACTCAAGGTCCTCCCGGCCCGCCTTCACCACGTCGCTCAGCGCCACGCACTGCTCCACGCGCGGGCGTTCGCGGTCCGCGGGCCCGAGCAGCGCGGGGCGGGGGTTGGGGTCGTACGACACCGTGGTCAGGGGTCTGGCCCGGGCGACGGCGGCCCGCACGACGTCGGCCCCGGGCGCGAGCGCCGTGGCGAGGGAGCCGGTGTGCAGATGGGGGTGGCCGGGCGGCGCGTCCCAGGCCCGCGGGGCCCAGGTGAAGTCGAAGGCGTACGTGGCGGCGCCGTCCGCGTCGAGCGCGGCGGTCGCCGTCGGGGTGGGCTCGTCCGTGACCGATCCGGCGGAGAGCGTGACCCCGCTGGCGTGCAGTCGGGACAGCAGCAGCCGGCCGCGGCGGTCGTCGCCGATCCTGGTGCCGAGCTCCACGCGGTGGCCGAGGCGGGCGAGGCCGAGGGCAACGTTCGCGGGGCTGCCGCCGGGGCGTTCGGTGCGCTTGCCGTCCGGTGCGAGCAGGACGTCGGTGAGCGCCTCCCCCACGATCCACGCGTCGAAGCCGACGGCCCGGCGGGTCACGGCACCACCAGGATCTTGCGGCCACGGCCCGCCCGGAACTGGTCGAGGGCCGCGGCGTAGCCGGACAGCGGCAGCCGGTCGCTGATGAGCACCGCCGGGTCGAGCACGCCCGTCGCGAAGAGTTCGGCCGCCCGCTCGTAGCTGTGCAGCACGGCCATCGAGCCGGTGATGGTGATCTCCTCGTGGTAGATCCGGTACGGCTCGATGACGGCGCGGGCGGCGTAGTCGGCGACGCCGAACTGGAGGTAGGTGCCACCGCGGGCCACCCTCCCGATGGCGTCTTGGATGGCGCCTTCGTTGCCGGTGGCGTCGATGACGACGTCCCAGCCGCGCCCCTGGTCGAGTTCATCGGCGCTGACCGCCGCCCCGCTGCATCCGAGCGTACGGGCCGCGACCAGCCGTTCGGGGTTGTTGTCCACCACGTCGACGGCGACGGCCCCGGTGCGTTTGGCCAGCTCCAGCAGGATCAGGCCCATCGTTCCCGATCCGTAGATCAGGACGGCGGCGCCCAGGTTGCTGCGCAGCACGTCGTAGCCGCGCACGGCGCAGGACAGCGGTTCGACCAGCGCCGCGTCCGCCAGCGGCACGTGGTCGGGCAGCTTCACGCAGTTGGCGGCGGGCGCCAGCGCGAACTCGGCGGCGGCGCCGGGCGCGGTGACCCCGATGGCCGCGTACCGCTCGCAGAGGTTGCCGCGGCCTGCGCGGCAGTAGCGGCACTCCCGGCAGTGCAGGGACGGGTCGACGGCGACCCGGTCCCCGGTGACGATGCCGTACACCTCGGCGCCGACGGCGACGACCTCGCCGGCGAACTCGTGGCCGGGGACGATGGGCAGGGAGGGCGCGAACTCCCCTTGGAGGATGTGCAGGTCGGTGCCGCACAGGCCGCACGCGGCGACGTCGACCACCACGTCCTTGGGGCCGGGCGCGGGGTCGTCGAGGGATTCGATGGTGACGGTTCCTGGGGAGCTGATGACGGCGGCTTTCACTTGACGGCTCCGAGTGACAGGCCCTGGACGAGTCGGTCCTGGGCGGCGAATCCGGCGATGAGGACGGGCAGTGAGATGCAGACGGCGGCGGCGGAGACCTTCGCCAGGAACAGGCCCTGGCTGGTGACGAAGCCGGTGAGGTGGACCGGTGCGGTGCCGGCGACGACCCCGGTGAGCACCCGGGCGAAGAGCAGTTCGTTCCAGCTGAAGATGAAGGAGATCAGTGCGGTGGCGGCGATGCCGGGGGCGGCGATCGGGGCGACGATCCGCATCAGCACGGTCGGCAGCCCCGCTCCGTCGACGGCCGCGGCCTCCCACATCTCCCGGGGGACCTCGGCGAGGAAGGACCGCATCATCCACACCGCGACCGGCAGGTTCATGGCCGTGTACAGGACCATCAGCAGCCAGACGTTGTCGAGCAGCCCGGTGTCCTTGGCGATGAGGTACAGCGGCAGCAGGGCGGCGACGGGCGGCAGCATCTTCGTGGAGAGGAAGAAGAACAGCACGTCGCTCCGCTTGCGGACCGGTTTGACGGCCAGGGCGTACGCGGCCGGTACCGCGAGCAGCAGCACGAGCAGGGTCGAGCCGAGGCTCGCGCTCAGGGAGTTGAGCAGCGGGGGCCAGGGGCTGACGCCGGAGCCCGCACCGAAGAACTCCCGGTAGCCCTGCAAGGTCAGCTCCGCACCGAGGCGCGGCGGGTTGGCGGCGGCGTCCGTCTCGTGGTGGAAGGAGGTGAGGACCATCCAGCCGAAGGGGAGGAAGAAGAGCAGTCCGCACAGCCAGGCCGCCGGGGTCAGGGCGAGGGAGCCGCGCCGCAGCGCGGAGGAGCGCCCGGCCTCCCTGGTCGGGGGTGTCGTCGTCATGAGGACTCCGCACGCAGCAGGGACGAGACGGTGCGCAGCGCCAGGGTGGCGATGAGCAGGGAGCAGACGAGGACGATGACGCCCTGCGCGGAGGCCAGCCCGTAGTCGTGGGCCTGGTAGAAGGTGTCGTAGATGCTGTAGGGGAGGTTGGCGGAGCCCAGGCCGCCGGAGGTGAGGGTGAAGACGGCGTCGAAGTTCTGGACGACGTGGATGCTGCCGAGCAGCAGGGCGAGTTCCAGGTAGCGGCGCAGGTGCGGCAGGGTCAGGTGGACGAAGACCTGCCAGGGGCTCGCGCCGTCGACCCGGGCGGCCTCCAGGGTGTCGGGGGCGCGGCTTTGCAGCCCGGCGAGCAGGATCAGCATCATGAACGGCGTCCACTGCCAGATCAGGGAGAGCGCGACCGCCGCAAGCGGGTCGGTGGACAGCCAGTCGGTCTGCGGCGGGTCGTCGCTGCCGAAGAGCCGCCACACCGCCGTGAGCACCCCGTTGATCAGGCCGTACGAGGCGTTGTAGAGGGCGTGCTTCCACAGCAGCGCGGCGGCGATCGGGACCACGAGGAACGGGGTGATCAGCAGGGTGCGGACGATGCCGCGGCCGGGGAAGCGGCGGTCCATCAGCAGGGCGAGGCCGAGGCCCAGCAGCAGGCTGACGAGCACCACCCCCGCGGTGAGCTGGACCGTGGTCAGCATGGCGGCGCGCAGGTCGGGGTCGGTGAGGGCGGTGCGGTAGTTCTCCAGGCCGCCGAAGCCCCGGTCGTCGGGGTCGAGGGCGTTCCAGCGCAGGAAGGAGATCACGACCGTGCCGACGAAGGGCAGTTGCGTGACCACGATCAGGAAGACCAGGGCGGGCAGCAGGGGTGCGCGCCGCGCCCACGCTCCCGTCCGCTTCCGGCCTGCCGGGCGCTGAGGTCGGGCCGTTGCCGGCGGGTGCGGGGCGGTGCGCGGACCGCGGCGCGGCGCCGGTGCCTCGGCGGCCGTGGCCGAGTCGCGGGGCGTACGGGCGCCGCTCATCGCTTCGCGTATTCGGCGGCGACGTCGGCGGCCAGGGACTGGCTGCGCCGCAGCGCCTGCGCGACGTCCACGCGCCCGGCGATGGCGGCGCTGATCTGTCGGGACACCTCGGTGCCGAGGTCGGTGAACTCGGGGATGCCGACGAACTGGATGCCGGGGGCCGGTCGGGTCTGCACCCCGGGGTTGAGGGGGTCGACCGAAGTCAGTGCGGTGCGGGTGGGTTCGGCGAACGCCTTGGCGGCGGCGGTGTAGCGGGGGTTGGCGTAGGTGGAGGCCCTCTTGCCGGCGGGCACCCGGGACCAGCCGAGTTCCTCACCGACCAGGTTCTCGTACTCCTTGCCCGACGCCCAGGAGATGAACTTCCACGCCGCGCCCTGGTTCCGGCTCGCCTTCTGCACGCCCCAGGCCCAGGTGTAGAGCCAGCCGGAGCTCTTCGTGCGCTCGACCGGGGCGGGGGCGTAGCCGATCTTCCCGGCGACGGGGGACCCCGCGCGCTCCAGCGATCCGGCGGCGGAGGTGGCGTCGTACCACATGGCGGCCTTGCCCTGCTCCATGGTGTTGAGGCATTCGGTGAACCCGGCCTGGGCGGCGCCGGGTTGGCCGTGGGCGCGGACGAGGTCGACGTAGAAGCGGGTCGCGCGGGTGAATTCGGGGCTGTCGACGCGGGCCTTCCAACCCTTGTCGAACCAGGTGCCGCCCATGGTGTTCACCACGGTCGTCAGGGGCGCCATGAGCTGTCCCCAGCCGGGCTGACCGCGCAGGCAGATCCCCTTCATCCCGGGTGCTGCGCCGTCCGCGGCGGCGGCCAACTCGGCGACCTGGGTCCAGGTCGGACGCTCCGGCATGGTCAGCTTGCGGGCCGCGAAGACGTCCTTGCGGTACATCAGGAAGCTGGACTCGCCGTAGAAGGGCTGGGCGTAGCTCTGGCCGTCGACGGTCAGCGACTGCCGGACGGCGGGCAGCACGTCCTGCTGGTCGAAGGCGATGTCCTTGCGCACGTGGTCGGTGAGCGGCGCCAGCCAGCGGTTCGCTGCGTAGATCGGGGTCTCGTAGTTGCTGATGCTCGCCACGTCGTACTGGCCGGCCTGGGAGCTGAAGTCCTGGCTGATCTTGTCGCGGACGTCGTTCTCGGGCAGGGCGGTGAAGTGGACCTCGATGCCGGTGGCCTTGGTGAAGTGCTTCGCGGTGAGCTTCTGCAAGTCCACCATCTGCGGGTTGTTCACCATGAGCACCCGCAGGGAGCGCCCTTGGGATGCGTCGGCCGAGCCGCCTGCGCCGGCGCAGCCGGCCAGGAGGGTGAGGCCGAGGAGTGCGGCTCCGCTCGCCTTGAGGGGGCGGCGGAGCATGGGCGGTTGCGGTGTCATGCGGGTTCCTCCCGCGGGAATGGGCATGGGCATGCCAGTGATCGTGGTGAGGGTGTTCGCGGCGCGTCGATCGGCTCCGGAGCCGGGCGGCCCGGTGGTCGTCGCGCGGGGCCTCAGACCCGGACGACCTGCGGGCCGAGCAGGGAGTAGCGGTGTGCCTCGGCGATCGGCAGACCGGTGTCGGTGACGATGGTCTCGAAGTCGGTGACCTCGGCGAACCGGCAGAAGCTGCTGGCGCCGAACTTGCCGTGGTGGCCGAGGAAGACCCGGCGCCGCGACACCTGGATGGCCTTGGCCTTCACGTCGGCGACGACCGAGTCGGGCGTGGTGAGTCCGTACTCCCGCGAGATGCCGTTGGCCCCCAGGTACGCCAGGTCGATCACGAAGCCGTCGAGCATCGCGCAGGCCCAGGAGCCCACGGTGGCCAGGGTGCGGGCCCGCACCCGGCCGCCGAGCAGCAGGACGGTGACGTTCGCCGACTCCGCGACCGCGGCTGCCGTCGACAGCGAAGCCGTCACCACCGTCAGCGGGCGGTCCGTGGGCAGCAGGGCGGCCAGCAGCTGCGGGGTGTAGCCCTCGTCGACGAAGACCGTCTCCGCCCCGCCGAGGTGCCTGACCGCCTCGGCGGCGATCCGCCGCTTGTTCTCCGCGTGCATCGTCACGCGCTGCGCGAGCGTCGTCTCGAAGCCGGCGCTCTCCACGGGGTAGGCGCCGCCGTGGGTGCGGCGCACCAGCCCCCGGCGCTCCAGTTCGCTCAGGTCCCGGCGGATCGTCTCCGGCGCGACGCCGAAGTCCGACGCCAGGGCCGTGACCTCGACCCGGCCCAGCCGGCGCGCTTCCGCGAGGAGTCGCTGGTGGCGTTCTTCCGAACGTATCAACTGCCCCTTCTTTCACGTCCGCTCGGACATCTGGGGCCCGAATGGGCCCGCCAGAGTTTTATACCGCCGGCCGTGTGGGGGGAACGGGCCCGTTCGGGGCCGGGTGACGCCCGACTGTGACCGCGGCGCCGCGGCCGAGCGGCGGCGTACGCACAGCTCAGGTCGTCGCATCCGACGGCCACGGGGCAACGGGTGCCTGTTTGCACGGAAACAGGCGCCGCTTCGGCCCGTCTCCCGCGGCCTCCTGCCGCGCTCGGGCGTTCGGGCACTCCGGCAGGGAACACCGGTTCGCCCGTCGGCGCCGCCGACACCCGCACGCCCCCGACGCCCCCCGAATCGGTTCACGCCCGCCGGAAAAGCGGCGTACCGGCGGGTCCGTACGCGCCGGGTGGCGGCGTGCGGACCGCGCCGGTACCGGTGCGGTGTCGGTCAGCCGTCGATCAGCGGGATCAACTGGGCCTCCTCGTGGTCCAGATGGGCGTTCAGCTCGGCGGCGAGCCGGTCGACCTCCGCCAGGACCGTCTCCCGTTCGACGTCCTGCGCGGTGACGACCCGCTGGAGTTCGTCGAGGAGCGCGGCGATCTTCTGGTGCTCCTCGTCCAGGAGCGCCACGACGCCGGCGGCCTCGGGGGACCGCTCCGCGATCAGGGGGAACATGCCCTGGTCCTCGGCGGTGTGATGGGCGCGCACGCCCTGGCACAGGGTCAGGCAGTTCACCCGCAGCTGCGACCCGAGACCCGGTCCGAAGGAGGCGACCTCGGCGCGGATCAGTTCGATCTCGCGCCGCATCCCGCCGTGGATGCGCTTCAGCATCGTCCCGAAGGACGTGGCTCCGCTGACGTTCGGCGGCCCCGTGTCGATGGCGTGCAGGGCGACGACGGGGATCACCCGGTCCGTCTTGGCCTGGTACGCGGCCCAGCCGTCGGACGTCTCGACGGCGCGGGCGAAGGCCCGGTCGCGCTCCTCGTCGACGAGGACGACCGCTTCGGCCTCGTAGGTGAAGACGCCGTCCTCCACGGTGACCCGGGAGTTGGCCACGAGGTTGTGGTACCAGGCGGGGTGCCGGGGCGCGCCGCCCGCCGAGGCGATGACGAGCACGCGTTCGCCGCCGTCGGGCAGGTAGGCGACGGGGGTGGTGTGCCGGGTGCCGCTGCGCGCCCCGGTGGTGGTCAACAAGAGCAGCCGGCTCCCTTCGAACGGGCCGCCGACCTTGCCCGCGTTGGCCCGGAACTCCTCGATGATCTGCTGGTTGAAGTCGTTCGGCATTCTCTGCTTTCTGTGGCTTCTGTGGCTTCTGTGGCTTCTGCGCTCGTGGCGCTCTGCGTTGACGACGCTCTGCGCCCGGCCATGACGGGCGCCACTTCGTCGCGCGACGCACGCCCGAAGTGGTGGAGGTGGAGGGAGCAGGGTGAGGAAACGCGGTGGCGCAGCACAGCCGGCGCGCGCAGATGGGGGCGCAGGCGGGACGTCGCGTCCACGCTTCTCACAGGGAGGGGGACGCCATCAAGGGGCGGGCCTCGCGCCCGCGCCCGCCTCACTCAGAGGCCGGGCGTTCCTGGTGTTGTTGGCCTACGGCCGACCCGGCAGTCACATCGTGATCTTATCCACCCGACGGGCGGCGGGACAACCGAGAACGCCCCGACGCCGGAACGGGCCGCCCCCGCCCCGGCGCCACGGCCGCGGCAGGCCCGCGACCGGTGCGGCTAGCTCGTGTCCGCAAAGTCGAGCGTGGCTCGTGGGGCAGTGCCGCGCCTTCGCTGGCGCCCTGGTGCGTGTGCGCGACGACCTCCCGGTCCCCACCAAGCGCGCCGTGGACAACGCCGGCTTCTTCCACGCGGGCGAGGAGCCCTCGAAGGTCTCGGACAAGGAGCTGT
>NZ_JBEYTZ010000054.1:0-34343 GCF_040643215.1 Streptomyces sp. NPDC047315
TCTTCGCCCTCACCACCAACACCCACCCCACCCAAGCCGGTCAGCAGAACCAGCCGAAGGAGACCACCCGATGAGCACCCTCACCCACGCCGTACACGACTCAACCACCATGCTCCGCCGCAACCTGCTCCACGTCCGCCGCTACCCGGCGCTGACCTTGAACGTCGTCCTGATGCCGATCGTCCTGCTGCTGCTCTTCGTCTACGTCTTCGGCGACACGATGAGCGCCGGCATGGCGGGCGGCGGCGCCGACCGCTCCGAATACCTCGGTTACCTCGTCCCCGGCATCCTCGTGATGACGCTGGGCACCACCTTGGTCGGGACCTCGGTGTCCGTCGCCGACGACATGACCGAAGGCATCGTCGCCCGCTTCCGCACCATGGCCATCCACCGCGGATCCGTACTGATCGGACACGTCGTCGGCAGCGTGGTGAAGGCCGTGACGAGCGTGACCGTCGTCGGCGCGATCGCCGTGGCCATCGGCTTCCGCGCCACCCGCGCCACCGTCGTGGAGTGGCTGGCGGCCTACGTGCTGCTCGCGCTGGTCGCCCTGGCGCTGACGTGGCTGGCGATCGCGGTCGGCATGGTCAGCCGGAACGGCGAGGCGGCCGGCAACAACGCGGTGCCGC
Organism: Streptomyces sp. NPDC047315; assembly: GCF_040643215.1. Classification (NCBI taxonomy): domain Bacteria; kingdom Bacillati; phylum Actinomycetota; class Actinomycetes; order Kitasatosporales; family Streptomycetaceae; genus Streptomyces; species Streptomyces sp. NPDC047315. The sequence goes on from NZ_JBEYTZ010000054.1 coordinate 630, forward strand.
TGGTCATCCTGCCGTTCGTGTCGAGCGCCTTCGTCCCCGTGGACGCGATGCCGGGCTGGTTCCGGCCGATCGCCGAGTACCAGCCCTTCACCCCGGCCATCGAGACCCTGCGCGGACTGCTGCTCGGCACCGAGATCGGCCACAACGGATGGCTGGCCGTGGCCTGGTGCATCGGGCTGGCGGTGCTCGGCTACCTCTGGTCCACGTCGCTCTTCAACCGCGACCCGAGGTGAACTCCCGGGCCGCCGCCCGCAACGCGTGACGCCCCAGGGTGGCGTACGTCGACACCGCGTCGGCGTACGCCGCCCCGTCGGCGTCCTCGGCCGCCCGCCGCGCGCGGGCCGCCGACATCGTCGGCTGGAACTCCCGCAGCACCCGCAGCCGTTCGGCCAGCGCGACCGCCCGTGCGCCACCTGCGTCACCGGTCCTCAGCCGGGCCACGCCGAGTGCGTGCAGCACCGTGCCGATCACCGGGAGCTCCCCGGGCACCGGGGACGGACCGGTCAGCAGCGCGTCGAGCTGCGTCCGCAGCCCGTCGACGACCTGCCCGACGAGGTCGAGCCGCGCGGCGTACGCATGCGCCGTCACCGCCACGGACCGGACCTGGAGCGCCCACGGATCCAGCCGGTGGTCGCCACCGCCACCGCCACCGCCGCCGGCCGCGGCGGCTCCGGCGAACTGCTCCACCGCGCGGCGCCACAACGCGAGACCGTCCTCCGTACGCCCACGGGCGAGCGCCAGTTCGGCCCGCCCGCCGAGGTCGGGGGAGCCGTCGTCCTCCGCCGACACCAGCCATCGCTCGGCCTCGTCCAACGCGCCGCGCTGCAGACAGGCGAGCGCGAGGCCCCTGCGGATGCCGATGGCGTCGTGCTCGTCGCCGAGCCGCGGCAGCGCCGCGAGCGCCGCCTTGAGATGCCCGTACGCCTCCTCGCCCCGCTCCGCGTGCAGACACATGTCACCCAGCCTGGCGTACCCCATGACCTGCACGGACGGGTGCGGAACCGACGCCAGTGCGGTCGTCATCCGATGGGCCGACGCGAGGGCGCGCTCGACGTCGTGCGCGTCCTCCCACACATGGCTGGCGACGTACTCGGCGACCCCGGCGACCAGCGGCTGATCGCTGGCGCAGAGCCCCCGCAGCACGTCGTGGGCGGGCGGCACCATCTCGGGCACCGCGCCGAGCACGACGGCGGTGGCGCGCAGCAGCGTGTCCGGCGGCGCCGGGGGCAGCCGGCGCAGGACGACCAGTTGGCGTACGGCTCCGGCGTGCGGCCGGTAGCCCATGAGCAGGCTCGCCGCACACAGCACCGCGGCGGCGCGGGCGACGTCGACGTACCCGGGACCGGGGCGGTAGTGCGACAGCGGCCGTCCGGTGTCAGCGGCGAGGGCGGCGAGCCTGGGGTGGTTGGAGTCGGTGGTCCACAGGGCCGCGAGGACCGCGGTGACGGCGGCGGTGGTGGGACCGTCCGCACGGGCCAGGGCGTGCCGCAGGGCCGTGACGAGGTTGTCCTTCTCGGCCCCGATCCGCGCCCAGGCGGCCAGCGGGTCCGGGCCGAAGAGCACGTCGTGGTGCGCGACGCCGAAGTCCCGCGCCCAGTCCAGGAACCGGACCACCGCCGTCTCGTCCCCGCCCGCTTCCGCGCGGCGGACCGCACTGAACTCCCGGACGGTCTGCGACATCCGAAACCGTACGCCGGCCGGGCCGTCGGCGACGGTGAGCAGGGACTGCCCGGCCAACTGCTCCACCAGGGACAGCGCGTGCCCACCGAACACGTGCTCCGCGGCATCGGCGCAGAAGCCGCCCGGGAAGACGGACAGCGTGCGCAGCGCCGCGCGGGCGTCCGGCGAGAGCAGGTGCCAGCTCCACTCCACCACCGCGTGCAACGTGCGGTGGCGCGCCGGTGCGTCCCGCGCCCCGCCGCGCAGCAGGGCGAACCGGTCGCCGATGCGGCGGGCTATCTCCGGGACCGACAGCACCCGCACCCGGGCCGCCGCCAACTCCACGGCGAGCGGCAGCCCGTCGAGGTGCCGGCACACCTCGGCCACGGCGTCCGGCGGCAGCGCCACCTGGGGCCGGGCGGCCCGCGCGCGCTGGGCGAACAGCTCCGCCGCCGTGCCGGGGGCGAGCTGCGGCAGTGCGTACACCGCCTCCGACGTGAGGCCCAACGGAGCGCGGCTGGTGGTCAGCACCCGTAGGTCCTCGACGGCGGAGAGCACGGTGCGTACGAGCTCGGCGGCGCCCCGGACCACGTGCTCGCAGTTGTCCAGCACCAGTAGCACGGACCCCGAGCGGAGCGCGCGGAGGATCGCGGGCACCGGGTCGGCCGGGGCGGCGGCGCCGGACGCGCCGAGCGCGGTGGCCACCTCCGCGGCCACGTCCTCGTCCGCGGTGACGCCGGCGAGCGGCACGCAACACACCAGGTGTTGCCCGGCCCGGCGACCGACGGCGTGCGCGAGCCGCGTCTTGCCGATGCCACCGGGACCGAGGACCGTGACGGCGCGCGCCGTGCCCAGCAGCCGTTCCACGGCCGCGACGTCCGCCTCCCGCCCCAGCAGCGGATTCGGCTCGTGCGGTACGCCGTACCGGCCCACCGGCGCCGTGCCGCGCAGCAACTCCTGTTGGACGGCTCCGAGCGCGGCGCCCGGGTCCGTACCGAGTGCGTCGCGCAGTTCGCGCCGGTAGCTCTCGAAGCGGGTCAGCGCGGCCGACGGGCCCGCCGTCGCGGCCTCGCAGCGCAGGAGTTCGCCGAGCACCTCCTCGTCGCGCGGACGCTCCGCCGCGGCCAGGGCCAACGGTCCTAGGGCCTGTGCGTGCCGTCCCAGCCGGGCGAGCGCGAGCGCCCGAGCCCGGGCGAGTTCGCCGCGGACGGGCGCGCGTTCGGCGCGCAGCTCGGCGACCGGGTCGCCGGTGCCGCCCGCCCCGTCGGGGGCGTCCGGCCACAGCGCGAGCCCTGCTTCGGCCGCGGCCAACGAAGCCGCGTGGTCCCCGCCCCTGGCCCGGTCGGCGCTCGCGGCTGCGTGCAGCAGCAGCGCTGAGCTGTCGACCTGCTCCTCGGCGAGCGCCAGCCGGTAGCCGGTCGGGGTGGTCACCAGGACGTCGGGGCCGAGCAGCGCCCGCGCCCGGGACACGAGGACCTGCAACGCCTTCGCCGGCCGTTCGGGCAACTCGTCGGCCCACAGCCCGGCCACGAGCCGGTCAGCGCTGCACCCCCGGCGCACGTCGCCCGCGAGCAGTGCGAGCAGCCCGCGGAGCAGGGGAGCGGTGACCTCCCGCCCGCGATGGGCGACGCTCGACAGCAGAGTCAGATCAATGGCCACCCAAGCAGCCTAAGGGCTGTCCCGTAATCCCTGGCGGGCGCGCGACGACAGCTACGGCACTCCCCCTGTGCCCTGCGGGCACGGTGGGACCCCCACGCCGCGTTGTCGGAATCACCGCATGCATCCAGTGTGCGGTGACCTCTCCGCCCTGTGATGCACCGCATCTGACGCCGCGCCCTGATCCACCAGGGATTACGGGACAACCCTTAGGCCGCGCCCACGAAGTCCCGCGCGTTGGCCGGCCTCTGCGGGTTGTGCGTGGTTGTTCGCACAGTTCCGCCCCTTAAGAACGCGCTAGTCGTGGCCCGCAGACGGACGACGGAGGTCAGCACATCAGGGGCGCGGGGAACTCGCGACAAGCCACCCACTGGCTCGCAGAGGCCAACCAGCCCGCGGGCCTATGGCGGGGGCGCCAGGGGCGCGGGGAACTGCGCGAACAGCCCACCACCGGCCAGTGGAGACCAATGCTCCCGCAGGGAAACGGCGGCCATGTCCAGAGCCGGCGCCCTCCCTCGCGCAGCCAAGGGCACCGCGGGCAGGCGGGACTTACGGACAGGCCCTGGGGCGTGGTGCCCGGGCACCACGAAGTGGCCGGTCTCGACGGCCGGGGCGTACGGGCGGCGTCATCGGAGCGCGCCCGTGGCTCATCCGCCGCTGATGGTCCTGCGCGCCGTTCTGCCGAGCCACCACGCCATCCCCGCCCCGACGGCCAACGGCCACAGCAGCCCCAGGACGCCCAACTCCGCGCCGCGCAGCGGGCCGTCCACGACGGCCAGGGCGCCCAGGGCCACCAGCGGGCCGCGGGCCTGCCACAGCAGCGCTCCGAGCGGCCCCGTGTCGCCGAGCGGCGTCATGGAACCGATCATCAAGTGGACGGGCACGGGACCGCGGTACGCGCTCACAAGCGCGGCGCCGACCAGCGCGGGCACCAGCGCCGGCAGCACCAGCAACCGGTCCGACCAGACGCCCGCGCCCGCGGCTGACCCGGCGCCCGCGGCGAACAGGACGAGCAGCCCCACCGACGGCACCAGGCCGTGCCACAGCGCCAGCACCCGGGCGGGCCAGGGCAGGTGCACCGAGCGCCGGATGTCGTCCGTCTCCAGCCGGGCCGGCTCCACCAACTGCGCCGCCGCCAGGTATCCGGCCGGTAGCGCCATCAGCAGGACCGGAGCGGGAACGTCGTCCAGGCACAGCAGTGCGACGGTCACCGCCGCCCAGACCACGGCCCACACCACCCGGCCGGGCGCCCGCAGCAGCGCGGTCGCGTCCCGCCAGGGGACGAGGAGCCAGCTGCGGCGGGGGAGGGGCAGCCGCATGGTGACGGCGGCCCGGGGGCGCGTGGCGCGTACGGCTGTCCGCGCCTGCCGCAGGTCCAGCGAGTACAGGGACGCCTGGACGCGCAGCGCGGTGCCGGCCTGGGTGCGCAGCACCCGGGTGGGGATCCGGGGGGCCGCAGCGACCCCGATCCGGCCGGCCCCGACCAGGACCAGGGCCGACAGTGCGACCCCCGCCCAGCCGACGGCCGACGGCGGACCGCCGTCCACCATGGCCGTCAGCGGCAACGCGGCCCAGCCCCACGGTCCCGACCAGGGCACGACGTGCTCCGCGACCCACGGGCCGTGCACCAGCGAGACGACGGCGAGGAGCCACAGGAGCGCCACGACCGCCCACGCCGTCAGCCGGATCCACGACCGACGCGCCAACTGCGCCTTCTCGCAGTGGCACTGGACCGCGGTGGCCAGGGACGTCCCGACGAAGCCGACCGTGGCGCCGGCGACCGCTCCCGCACCGGTCGCCGCCCACCAGGAGCCCGCCCCGAGGGCGTACAGCAGGAATCCGCCGACGGCTCCCACGGCGGTCCCGATGGAGGTGTTGGTAACCGCGGCGACGACGAAGCGGGGCAGCAGCAGGGCGCGGCGCAGCACGGGCTGCGGCAGCAGCCACGACAGCGCGGCCCGCTCCAGCAGCACCGGCCCCTGCCACAGCGCCCGCCCGACCATCAGCAGGGTCACGGTGCCCAGTACGGCAGGCAGCGTCGTCGGCAGCGCGGACAGCGCCCGCTCGGCCGCCGCCCCCCGCAGCCGCCCGTCGGCGCCGGCGTCCGCCGCGGCGAACAGCAGCGGCAGCCCCCAGATCACGAACAGCAGGGCCGTGCAGTACAGGGTGTAGGCGATGCTTTTGCGCCGCTCTTCGCGGCGCAGCGAGCGGACCATGCGCAGCCGCGACAGCACCGCGTCGGTGACCCGTCCGGCGTCGGCCTCGTCCAGGGTCTGCACGGGGTGCGTGCCCAGCTCAGTCACCGGACCCACCCGCGACCAGCAGGCCCTCGCCGGACACGGTGTACTCGGCGTCGGCCACGGCGTCCGCCAACTGACGGTTGTGGGTCGCGAGGAGCACGGCGGTCCCCTGTTCCTTCAGGGACTGCAACCGCTCGGCCAGCCGGCCGCGCGCATCCGCGTCGAGCCGCTGTTCCGGCTCGTCGAGCAGGAGGAGTTCAGCGGGCCGGATGAAGGCCTGGGCCAGCGCCAGGAGCTGGGTCTGTCCGGAGGACAACTGGTGCGGCAGCGCGTCGGCGCGCGCCGACAGATGGTGCTCGACCAGCATCTCGTCCACAGCGTCGTCCGCTTCCTTGCCCAGGCCGTGCGCCAGCGCGACGAGCATGAGGTGTTCGCGGACGCTGAGGTCGGGATAGCCCGTGCCGGTGTCCATCACGGCCGCGACGGTGGCGCGCACGGCCCAGTCGTCCTCGTCGACGGCGCTGCCGCGGAGCGTGACGCTCCCCGACACCGGCGCCTCCCGCCCGGCGGCGAGCCGCAGCAGGGTGGACTTCCCGGAGCCGTTCTCGCCGAGCAGGACGACGCACTCGCCGGCGTCGACGCTCAGGCTGACCCCGTTGAGGACCGACTGGCCGTCGTATCCGTGCTGCACGTCCGTGAGCTGCAACAGGGCGCTCATGACGCCGCGCCGGGGAGCGCGCCGGGGCGCTGCGCGTCGTGGCCGTCCGCGGTCAGTTCGTCGTATGCATTCCCCATGGCGAACGAGCCTAGAGGACTTTGCCGTCGTATGGATCAAGGGAGAGCGATCGAACTGGCCGGAAACGAACGGTGTGCGAAGGGCCCGCCGAGCCGGGCACAAAGACATCAGTATCGCTGTTCAGTCATGCTCATTTCAACCATGGTCAATGGGTGGTCGGCGGGGTATGTTGTCGATCGCACTGCGGACACGGAGGTCCGATAAGCGGCGACCCCGCTCCTGAACCACCGTGTCGGGGCACGGCTCTGACATTCCGTCACGAGGGGCGGGCAGTCGGGCCTGACGGTCCTCGCCGCCGTCCCTTCGCCGTCGCTCCTCCTGCCGTGTCGCGCACCATCACCACCGCCGCCGTTGTCGTGCGGCGAGCTGTCCCACCTTCCGCGCCCGAGTCCGGCTCGTTTCGAGGGTTCCCCAAGACCTCTGCGGCCCGGGTGCGTTCCCCCACTTGCCGGCCCGCGGCATCCGCGCGGCCGGACGACGAAAGGTGTCAGCCCTCCATGCGCAGAAACCACCTCGGCGGCATCGCCGCCGGCGCCCTCGGCCTCGCCCTGCCGCTCGCCCTGATCCCCTCCACCGGATCGGCCACCCCCGCGCCCACCCCGCTGGTCGCGGTCGCCGAAGCCCCGGCCGCCAGCGAGATCAAGGGGAAGTACATCGTCACCGTCAAGGCGGGGACAGACGCGGCGGCCGTCGCCAAGGCGCGGTCGATCAACACCGACTACGTGTACGACGAGGTCATCAACGGCTTCGCCGCCTCCCTCACCCCGACGCAGCTCACGGCGCTGCGCGCGGACGCGCGGATCGCGTCGATCGAGGAGGACCAGCAGACCGCCTCGGCCGCGACGCAGAACAACGCACCCTGGGGCCTGGACCGGATAGACCAGCGCACCGGGCGCAACACCACGTACACCTACAACGGCACCGGTGCCGGCGTCACGGCGTACATCATCGACTCCGGGATCTACACCGCGCACCCGGACTTCGGCGGCCGGGCGCGCAACGTCTTCGACGCCTTCGGCGGCAACGGCCAGGACTGCAACGGCCACGGCACGCACGTCGCCGGCACCGTGGGCGGCTCGACCTACGGCGTCGCCAAGGGCGTGCAGTTGCGCGGCGTGAAGGTGCTCAACTGTCAGGGCTCCGGCTCCTTCTCCGCCATCATCGCCGGCTTCGACTGGGTCCGGCAGAACGCGGCGAAGCCCGCGGTCGCCAACGCCTCCCTCGGCGGCGGCTACTCGGCCGCCCTCAACAACGCCGCCACCGCGCTGGCGAACTCCGGCGTCCACACCACGGTCGCGGCGGGCAACAACAACCAGGACGCCTGCAACTACTCCCCGGCCAGCGCACCGAACGCGCTCTCCATCGCCGCGTCGGACTCCGGCGACAACAAGGCCGGCTTCAGCAACTACGGCCGGTGCACCGACCTGTACGGCCCGGGCGTGAACGTCACCTCCACCCGGATGGGCGGCGGCACCACCAGCATGAGCGGCACGTCGATGGCCGCACCGCACGTCGCGGGCGTGGCGGCGCTCTACAAGGCGGCCAACGGCGAGACCGCCAGCACCACGCTGAACAACTGGCTCATCAACAACAGCACGGCCAACGTGATCCGGGGCAACGTCAGCGGCACCCCGAACCGTCTGCTGTTCAAGTCGACCCTGTGAGCGCCTGAGGCGTGATCCATTCGGCCCGATCGGTGACCCGATCGGGCCGATGCAGGTTCAACCTATTGACTGTTCACCATCAATGGGGGGTATGGTCCAGACCAAATGGGCTCGACGACGGCCCTTCCGGGGATCCCCCGGCGGTTGGTGCCCCACGCCCGCCGCCGTCCCGGCAGTCCGTCGTCACCGCCCCGCACGCTCCTCCCCACACTTCAAGGAGCAGACATGCAGCGAAGCAAGAAGTTGGCCGTCGCCATCGGTGCGGGAGTCGCCCCGCTCCTGGCGGTCATGCTGCCGGCCAACACGGCAAGCGCGCACGGGTACATCTCCTCGCCACCGAGCCGCCAGGCGCAGTGCGCAGCCCGCACGGTCCCCTGCGGGGACATCAAGTACGAGCCGCAGAGCGTGGAGGGCCCCAAGGGGCTCCGCAGCTGTAGTGGCGGAAACGGCCGCTTCAGCGAACTCGACGACGACGGCAGGGGTTGGAAGGTCACCGACGTCGGCCGGTCGACCACCTTCAACTGGCGCCTCACCGCACAGCACGCCACCAGCACGTGGCAGTACTACGTCGGCGGACAGAAGGTCGCCGAGTTCAACGACGGCGGCGCACGGCCGGGCGCCACCGTCTCGCACTCGGTGAACTTCGGCGGCGCGAGCGGCAAGCAGAAGGTCCTCGCGGTGTGGAACATCGCCGACACCCCGATGGCCTTCTACGCCTGCATCGACGTCAACATCCGCTGACCGACCTCCGGCCGGTCACGACCGGCCATGGGTAGCAGGCAAGGGACCGCTCCGGGCCCGACGCCCAGCCGTTGCGCCGCACGTCGTGCGCCGCGGCGGGGCGATCGGCGCCCGGAGCGGTCGCGCGTACGGCCATCGGGAGTGCGCTGCATCCGACCTCGGCCGTGCCGAGCGGGGAGGAACGGGGAGGAAACGTATCCTCTTGCCCGTTCACCGCCGAGCCGAGGAGCAGCAGCGCGTGATGCGGATCGTCGTCGACCTCAATCGGTGCCAGGGCTACGCCCAGTGCGTCTTCCTCGCCCCCCGGGTGTTCGAACTGCGCGGCGACGAAGCACTGGGGTACGCCTGCGCACCCGCTCCCGAGGAGTACGAACGCGTCCGCAGGGCCGCTGCCGCCTGCCCGGTGGGCGCCGTGTCCTTCGGAGAGCCCGCAGGGGCCGACGGTGCCTGAGGGCCCGCCGCCGGGCCCTGCGGACGGCCGGATCGTCATCGTCGGCGCGTCACTGGCCGGCCTGCGGGCCGCGGAGGCGCTGCGGGACGCCGGGTTCACCGGGGCGCTCACCCTGATCGGGGACGAGGACCGCGCCCCCTACGACCGGCCGCCACTGACCAAGCAGGTGCTGTCGGGCCGGGTCCCGGCCGTCGACACCGGGCTCCCGCGCCGCCGCCCCGTCGACGCACGCTTCCACCTCGGCGTCCCCGCGTCCGGCCTCGACGTGGCGGCGAAGAAGGTGCTGCTCGCCGATGGCGAGAAGGTGCCGTACGACCGGGTCCTCATCGCCACCGGCACGCGCGCCCGACCCTGGCCCGACGCGGTCGAGGCCCGGCTCGACGGGGTGCTGACGGTCCGCACGGACCAGGACGCCGCCGCACTCGCCGAACGTCTGGACGCCGGCCCCCGCCGGGTGCTGGTGATCGGAGCCGGGTTCACCGGCTCGGAGGTCGCCTCCGCGTGCCGGGCCCGCGGCATCGACACGACGGTGGCCGAACGCGGCCCGGCGCCCCTCGTCGGTGCCCTCGGCGGCCGGCTCGGCTGCTTCGCCGCCGACGTGCAGCGCGCCCACGGCGTCGACCTGCGCTGCGGCGTGACGGTGACCCGGCTCCTGTCTCGACGGGGCCGGCTGACCGGCGCCGAGTTCTCGGACGGGCGGAGCGTCGAGGCGGACGTCGCCGTGGTGTGCCTGGGCGCCGTGCGCAACGTGGAGTGGCTGGCCGGATCCGGCCTCGCCGCCGGCGCGCGCGGCCTGGCCTGCGACGCCGGCTGTCGGGCCTTCGACGTGTACGGCATCGTCACGGACGACGTCTTCGTCGCCGGCGACGTGGCCCGCTTCCCGCACCCGCTGTTCGAGTACCAGATGCTCTCCCTGGAACACTGGGGCAACGCGGTGGCACAGGCCGAGGTCGCGGCGCACAACATGGTCAGCGCCCCGGCCAACCGCCGTCCCCACCTGACCGTGCCCGCTTTCTGGTCCAGCCAGTTCGGGCTGAACATCAAGTCCGTCGGGGTGCCGACCTTCTCCGACCGCGTCGTCTTCGCCCAGGGCTCGCCGGACGAGGGACGCTTCGTCGCGGCCTACGGCTACCGCGGTCGCGTCACCGCGGCCGTCAGCGTCAACCGCGCCAAGTGGCTCGACCACTACCTCGCCCTGATCGAGGCCGGCGCGCCCTTCCCGCCGAGCGGCGCCGCCGACCGGGACCCGGCGGCGGTGCCCCTGCCCTCCGAAGTCCCGGACCCCGCACTGCTCTCCCACGGCCCCACGGTCGCCCTCACCGGCCACGCGCCCGACCGGCGGCTGACGCTGCTGAGCGGCGAGACCTGAGCCCGCCCCACCCCAGGAGCTCCCCGATGCCCGCCCCCGCCGCCGAACCTCCCTCCGCAGCCACGCTCTTCGAGCGGATCACCGACTACGCCAACCGCGCCGACCCCTACCCCCTCTACGCCGAACTGCGCGAGCACAAGGTCGCCGAGCAGCGGGACGGCAGCTACCTCGTCGGCACCTACCACGAGATCAGCGCCCTGCTGCACGACCCCCGCATCAGCTCGGACCTGCGCAAGCGCGCCGAACCCGACCCGCTCGTCGTCGGCCCCGACGCCCGCACGCCCGCCTTCATCAGCCTCGACGACCCCGAGCACGAACGCCTCCGCGGCATCGCCATGCGCCCCTTCGGCCCGCCGCACACCCCCGGGCGCATCGACGCCATGCGCGAGTCGATCACCGACATCGCCCGGGAGCTGATCGCCGGCTTCGGCACCCGGGACCGCATCGACCTCGTCGACGACTTCGCCTACCCGCTCCCCGTCACCGTCATCTGCCGACTGCTCGGCGTGCCCCACGACGACGTGCCGCAGATCCGCGAGTGGACCGACACCATGATCGCCGCGACGGACCCCACGCCCGGCCGGGACGTGGCCGAACAGCGCCGCGCCGCCATGGCCGCCAGGGACGCGATGGCGCAGTACCTCGGAGACCTCGCCGACCGCCGCCGCGGCCACCCCACCGACGACCTGCTCTCGGCGCTCGTCAACGACCACGGCCCCGAGGGCGGTCTGACCCACAAGGAGCTGATGAGCACCGCCGTACTGCTGCTCATCGCGGGGCACGAGACCACCGTCAACCTCATCACCAACGGCATGCTGACCCTGCTGCGCGACCCCGACGCCCTGCGCCGGCTGAAGGACGAGCCCGCACTCGTACCGGCGGCCGTGGAAGAACTGCTGCGGTACGAGCCGCCCGTCCACCTGCTGCCGCAGCGCACCCCGCTGGTGGACGTCGAAGTCGCCGGCGTCACCGTGCCGCACGGCGCGCCGCTGATCCTCGCCCTCGCCGCCGGCAACCGCGACCCGCTGCGCTTCACCGACCCTGACCGGTTCGACCCGACGCGCGCCGACAACCAGCACCTCGGATTCGGCAGCGGGATCCACTCCTGCTACGGCGCGCCCCTCGCCCGCGTCGAGACGCAGATCGCCCTCACAGAACTCCTGCGACACCTGTCCGAGCCGAGCCTGGTGACGGACCCCCCGCCCTACCGGCGCAGCCCCCTGCTGCGCGGCCCCCGGCACCTCGTCGTGGCGCGGCGTACCTGACCCTGGGGACGTACCGCCCGAGCGCCACGGACCCCTGGAGAAGAGCGCCATGAGCACCGCCCCCGCAGAGCCCGACGGCACGCGCCCCCTGCGCTGCCTGGTCACGGGCGCCACCGGATACATCGGCGGACGCCTCGTCCCCGAACTGCTGGCCGCCGGACACCGGGTGCGCTGCCTGGCCCGTACGCCCGAGAAACTGCGCGACCACGCCTGGACGGACCGCGTGGAGGTGGTCCGGGGCGACGTGACCGACCCCGCGTCGGTCGCCGAGGCCATGCGGGACGTCGACGTCGCGTACTACCTGGTGCACGCGCTCGGCACCGGAAGGGACTTCGAGGCCACCGACCGCCGCGCCGCCCGCGTCTTCGGCGAACGGGCGCGCGCCGCGGGCGTCCGGCGCATCGTCTACCTCGGCGGGCTGACCCCGCGAGGCGTCCCCGAGCAGCGCCTCTCGCCCCATCTGCGCTCCCGTGCCGAAGTCGGTCGCATCCTGCTGGACTCGGGCGTCCCCACCACCGTGCTACGGGCCGCGGTCATCATCGGCTCGGGCTCCGCGTCCTTCGAGATGCTGCGCTACCTCACGGAGCGACTGCCCGTCATGGTCACCCCGCGTTGGGTGCGCAACCGCATCCAGCCCGTCGCCGTACGGGACGTGCTGCGGATCCTCGTCGGCAGCGCGAACATGCCGGCCGACGTGAGCCGCGCCTTCGACGTCGGCGGCCCGGAGGTGCTGACCTACCGCGAGATGATGCTGCGGTACGCGGCCGTCGCCGGCCTCCCGCGCCGGCTCGTGCTGCCCGTGCCGGTGCTCACCCCGAGGCTGTCCAGCCTCTGGGTCTCGCTGGTGACCCCGGTGCCGAGTTCCATCGCCCGCCCGCTCACCGAGTCCCTGCGCCACGAAGTGGTCTGCCACGAACGTGACATCACCCGGTACGTGCCGGAGCCGCCCGGACACCCGCTCGACTTCGACACCGCGGTGTCATTGGCCCTGCGTCGGGTGCGCGAAGCGCAGGTGACCACCCGCTGGTCGTCCGCCGCCGTGCCCGGCGCCCCCAGCGACCCGCTGCCCACCGACCCCGACTGGGCCGGCGGCAGCCTCTACACCGACCAGCGCGAGATCGCCGTCGACGTGCCCCGCGAGGCGCTGTGGCGAGTCATCGAGGGGATCGGCGGCGAGAACGGCTGGTACTCCTTCCCCCTCGCCTGGGCCGTGCGGGGCTGGCTGGACCGGCTGGTGGGCGGGGTGGGGCTGCGCCGCGGCCGGCGCGACGCGGCCCGGCTCAGGATCGGCGACTCCCTCGACTTCTGGCGCGTGGAGGAGATCGAGCCCGGGCGGCTGCTGCGGCTGCGCGCGGAGATGCGGCTGCCCGGGCTCGCCTGGCTGGAGATGCGCTGCGAGCCCGGTCCCGACGGCCGGACCCGCTACCGGCAGCGCGCCCTCTTCCTCCCGCACGGACTCCTCGGGCACGCGTACTGGTGGAGCGTCGCGCCCTTCCACGCCGCGGTGTTCGGCGGGATGGCCCGCAACATCACCCGCACCGCCGCCGCCCGGACGCCGAAGCCGCCGATGACTCCGAACGGGTAAACACATCGACATACAATAACGCAACGTGGTGAACCCTCACTCACGGTGATGGACGTACGGGTCCCGGTTTGCTTGGGTCGCAGCCATGTCCACGCAAACGAGGCTTCGTGCCTGTGCCGTGACAGCGGTCGCCCTCATCACCGCCGCCACACCCCTGACCGCCACCGGCTCCGCGTCAGCCGCCCCCGAGCCGGGGCCGTCCCTCAGCACGGGAGCCACCCGTTCCGAGCCCGCGCCGCTGCGCCGGGCCACCGCCCCGATCCCGGGGCAGTACATCGTCACCCTGAAGAAGGGGGCGAGCCCGGAGTCCGCCGTCGAGGAAGCGGTCCCCGCGGTGAAGCCGTTCTTCACCTACTCCTCGGCGCTGAACGGCTTCGCCGCCAAGCTCACGCCCGCCGAGTTGGCCGCGGTGCGCGCGCTGCCCGCCGTCGAAGCGGTCGAGGAGGACGGCACCGCCACCGGAGGGCCCGTCGCCGCGACGGAGCCCCTGTACCACGCGTACAGCTGGGGGCTGGACCGCATCGACCAGCCGTACCTGCCGCTGAACCAGGAGTTCGGCGTGAACGGCAGCGGCGTCGGCGCCACCGCGTACATCATCGACTCCGGCATCGACTACGAGCACCCCGAGTTCGGCGGGCGGGCCGTCTTCGGCTTCGACGCCATCGGCGACGGGCAGGCCGGCGCCGACTGTGCAGGTCACGGCACCCACGTCGCCGGCACGGTCGGCGGCGCCACCTTCGGCGTCGCGCGCCAGGCCCGCCTGGTCAGCGTGCGCGTGCTGGGCTGCAACAACCGCGGCGCGTGGTCCGGCATCATCGCCGGCTTCGACTGGGTGGCGCGCAACGCCCGCCAGCCCGCCGTCGTCAACGCGTCCCTGGGCGGCGGTCGCAACCAGGCCGTCAACGACGCCGCGGCCAACGTCGCAGGCCAGGGCGTCCTCCCCGTCGTGGCCGCCGGCAACGACGGCAAGGACGCCTGCGACTACTCGCCCGCCAGCGCCACCGGCGTGCTCACCGTCGGCGCGACCGACCACAACGACGTCGAGACCGACTTCAGCAACTTCGGCCTCTGCCTCGACCTGTACGCACCGGGCAAGGCGATCTTCTCGGCGAAGCTCGGCGGCGGCAGCATCGCCCTCGACGGCACCTCGATGGCCAGCCCGCACGTCGCCGGCGTCGCGCTGCTGTACAAGGCCGCCAACCCCGCGGCAGGCCCGGCACAGGTCCACCAGTGGCTCGTGGAGCAGTCCACCAAGGACATCCTCACGGTGAGCAAGACCTCACCCGACCGACTCCTCTACACCGACGGGATCTGACCGGTTCCCGACCGCTGCGACTCCGCGCCCCGGCCGCCGTACCCACGGCGTCCGGGGCGCCCCCTTTTGGCTGGATTCAGCCGCCTGTGACCCGACACCCATGCAACCTCCCCACTTCCTGCACGTGGTTGTATGAGGAGTTCCGCACCTCGTAGCAGAATGGGCGCGTCTACGGGCCCGGCAGGTCGAGTCCTCGACTCCGGCCGGATCTCGTCGCTGTGCGGCGCGCCGGCGAGGGGCGGGGAGTGGCCGGAACAGGCCCGTCGGCCGTACATCGCACTACCAACGGGGAGGAGATCCCGCCATGGCGTGGGACGAATGGGAGCAGCTGAAGTCGGACGCCGCGGAGCGGCAGTCGACCCAGATGCAGTTGAACCGGGTGCCCGACGAGCCGGGCGACGGCAAGTCGCTGGCCACCAACAGCCAAGGCGACCTCAAGGTCGACCAGCAGCACCTGGCCAAGGTGGGGGACCACGCGTACAAGCTCTACAACCGCCTGTGGAACGAAGGGCGCGTCCACGAGAGGACCACGGACACCGCCGGCACCGACCTCACGACGCAGGGCTTCGAACTGGGCGGCGCCCTGTCCCACGTCAGCATCAAGTGGGCCTCCTCCCTCTCCGACCTGATGGACGCCTGCGCGCACATCTCGAACCACATGGACTTCACGAAGAACGCGCACGCCGGCGACGAAACGTTCATCGAGCGCCGGATGAGCAGCATCACGGCGCTGGAGTCCGGCTTCAACGAGCGCGCCGGCGCTCCCGGCAAGCGCAACGAGGTCTACGGCGAGGACGAGAAGAAGAAGGACGACAAGTAAATGGACTTCGACACTCTCCTGCACGGCAACTTCGGGAAGCTCGACACGGCCGTCTCGGACTGGAACACCCTCGTCAGCAATCTGGAGAAGCTGAACACGGACGCGAACGACGGCCTCAAGAAGACCGCCTTCGGCTCCGACTGGCGGGGCGTGAACTCCGACGTCACGCGCAAGTTCATCAGCAAGACCGTCGGGGAGTTCAAGGACGCCCACACCCAGGCCGACTCCATCCGCAACATCCTCCGAGACACCGCCAGCGAGCTGCGCACCTTCAAGGGCGATCTGACCGAGGCGATATCCAACGCCCAGGCCCGCAACATCTCGGTCCGCCCGGACGGCGCCGGCTTCGTCGTCAGGGCCGTCGACGGCGACGCCGGCAAGGACGTCAAGCAGGGCGACGTCGACGCGGTGCGCGACGAGGTCAAGGCCATCATCGACAAGGCCACCACCAGCGACAGCACCGCGGCCCGGGTGCTGCGCTCGCTCGTCGACCAGGCGGACAAGGGCTTCGGCGACGCCTCCTACAAGGACCGCGACCAGGCCGCGGACGCCGTCAAGACGGCCGAGGACCTCGCCGCGCTGGCGAAGAAGGACCCGAGCAAACTCACCGTCGAGGAGTTCGACCGGCTCAACGCCGGGCTCGCCAAGTACAACGGGGACGACCTCTTCGCCACGACGTTCGCCCAGAAGCTGGGCGCCCAGGGCACCCTCGACTTCTGGGCGAAGCTCAACGACCCGAACGCGCGCGACTTCCCCATGGACGGGAAGAGGCTGGACCAGTACCCCGAGCTGCAGAAGAACCTCGCCCTGACCCTGGCCAACGCCACGCAGAGCGCTTCCCCCGAGATGTCCTCGTGGAAGACGGACATGCTCATCGCGGTGGAGAAGCCCGTGAACGGCTCGAACGGGGTCTCGGGCTACGTGGTGATGAGCAATCTGATGCGGTGGGGCGACTACGACGACGACTTCCTCACCAGCTACGGCTCGGGCATGCTGGCCAAGGAGCAGGAGGGCGTCCGCAACGGCCAGAGCCCCGACCAGATCTGGGGCTACCGCGGCGGCGGCCTGTGGCCGCACATGAACACCACGGGCACCGACTTCGGCTTCGACCCGATGACCGGCTACATGAAGGCCCTGTCCAACAGCCCCGACGCGGCGACGCAGTTCTTCAACTCGGAGTTCATCGACAAGGACGCCGAGGGCAACCCGTACAAGCGCGACACCGACGGCAACGGCAAGAAGGGCCACGTCGACCTCACGAACTTCCAGTACCTCTTCGAGGAGCGGGACTGGATGCGCGAGCAGGACTCCAAGGGCGAGGAGAGCATCTCCGGCAAGAACTACCTGGCCGCAGCCCTGGAGGCCGCGACGACGGGCCACCCGGCCGGCGAACTGCCCACGTCCGAGACCGTGGCCCACTCCCAGGAGCAGGCGGACCTCTACAAGAGCGTCGTCGAGTCGGTGTCGAAGAAGCCCGAACTGCTCACCGACAACGGGTACATGTCGGACAGCTTCGGCCAGATGACGGCGGAGTACATGCCGGACATCAACCGTTCTCTCAGGGCCGGCGACGAGGGGGAAGGCGATCTGTTCATCGCGCCGGGCGCCACCGCGACGCTGGAGGAGAGCGATACCACGCGCTTCCTCTACGCCCTGGGGCGCAACCCGGAAGGCTATGCGGCGGTCACCCTCGGCCAACACAACTACACGGCCAATCTCCTTGAGTACCACGCGGCAAATCCGAACGCATTCATCGAGGGCAACAAGGGACTCGACGCGTCGAAGCACGTCGGCACGGTCATGGGAGAGGTTCAGGGAATCCTGGGAGCCGGTCGAGCCTACGAGTCCGAAGTGCAGGGTGGCGAGCAAGACGCCAAATACAACGCTGCCTTGGACCAGGCCAGCACTTGGGGTGGTGCTCTTGCGGGAACTGGCATCGGCCTTCTCGTGGCACCGACTGCCGGGCCTGGTGCCATTGTGGCGGGCGACCTGGCGGGAACGTTCGCCGGAGAGGCGATCAGCGCCATCACCGATGGCATGAAGAAGGACAGTACGGACGAGACCATCTATCGCAATGGCAAGGAGTGGGACTCGACCCGCGAAGACACTTACGAGTTGTTGGAGCGGGGGGCCGCTGCCGCGGGCCAAGCCGCAGGCGCCCCGAACCAGGAACTGGAGCGCACGATCGCCGGCTCTGCGGAGACCGGGTTCAACAACGCGAAGTCCAACATCAAGGACTACATCGACGGCGAAGCTCGGCCTCGCGAACTGGAAGGGAAGTGACGGGTTGCGTAAGAAGCGCGTGCTCGCCGGTGCGGTTGTTGCAGTAGTTGTCGTGGGTGGGGGTGTCTACTACGTGGCCGGCGGGCCTCCGTTCGGCGAGGACGCAACCGTCAGCGCAGATCAGTTGTGCGAGGAAGTCGGGACGCCGGAAGTGGCGGCTGAGCTGTTGAACAAGACCCTGCCGTTCAGTGACTCGTACTCGGTGGACTCGAACAAAACTGTGCCCCGCGTTGAGGACGACGACGGATACACCACAAGCTGCTTTGTTAACGGAGACGACAACAAGCTGCTGTTCTCCACGGTGAGCGAGATGTGGGGCAACGAGTCGGTGGAAACATGGCGCGAGACCGCCGGCGTCAGCCGGGAGTTCCCGAAGGACCAATCCAGGGACTTCGGGCCGGAGGGCCGGGGGCGAGTGTCTCTCAAGTCCGGGGGAATCCTGATGCCGTGCGTCCCCAAAGAGCAGTCCCCGCAGGGGCAGCGCAATTTGGATGTCTCCGTTCGGTTCCCGCAAGGCACCAGGATCGAGAACGACGACGCGTCACGTGATGCTGTGAAGGACGTGCTGATCGCAGTGGCGAAGCAAAGCCACAAGGACGCCAAGTGTGACCTGCCCTTGGACCTGTCCTGACGCACGACACAGCGGGCTGACGCCCCGGGTCCCCGCCCCGGGGCGTCAGCCCGTTCAGCTACCGCTCGGCCGCCGGCGCAGTCGTCGCATCGCGCCCGAGAGCGCCGCTTGAAGCTCCGTCAGCTTCAGAGGTCGGGCGAGCAGCGCGAAGAGCAGCCCTATGACGGCCGCGCCGGCGACGGCCGCGGCCACCGGGCCCGCAGCGGATGCCGCGCGGGTTGTCAGGTAACCCAGGGCGGTCGCCGGCACCGCCGCCACCAGCAGGCGCAGCAGCGCCGCGGCCGACGCGGAGTGGATCATCGGCTTGTGGCGCCAGGGCCGGGGGCGGCCCGAGTGCTTGCCGCGCACCTCGCCGTGGCGCGGCACGAGCCGGCGCCGCAGCACCAACGCGGTCGCCAGCCAACCCACGGCGAGCGCCACCGAATACGCCCCGGCCATGCCCGTGACCGCCCAGCGCGCCGGCAGCAGCGCGTACGCCACCGCCGCCAGGCCGGCGTTGAGCCCGACGATGACCAAGTTGAGCAGGAAGGGCGTGCGGGTGTCGGAGAGCGCGTAGAACGCACGGGAGAGCACGTACTGGCCGGAGAAGGCGACCAGCCCGGGCGCGAACGCCATGAGGATGCCCGCCATCAGCACCACGTCGTCGGGGTCGGTCTGCCCGTACCCGTACACCACCGTCATCACCGGCTGCGCCAGCGCGAGCAGTGCGCACGCCGCCGGGACGATGAGGGCGCCGCTGGTCCGCAGGGCGTACGACACGTCGCGGCGCACGGAGAGGGGGTCGTCGTCGGCCGCGGCCCGGCTCATCCGCGGCAGCAGCGCCGTGACCAGCGAGACGGTGATGATGCCGTGCGGCACGGCCCACAGGGTGTACGCGTTGTTGTACGCGCTGAAGCCCGCGCCGCCGTCGATGCCCAGCGCCGTCGCCCGCTCGCCGGCCTTCGTCGCCAGCCGGGTGACGACCCAGTACGCGGCCTGGTTGGAGAGCACCAACAGCACCAGCCAGCCCGCCGAGCGCAGGGGTCGGGTCAGTCCGCTGCCGCGCCAGTCGAAGCGGGGGCGCCAGCGGAAGCCGGCCCGGCGCAGCGCGGGGGCGAGCGCCAGTGCCTGCACCGCGATCCCCGCGGTCGTGCCCGCGCCAAGGAGCGTCGTCTCCGCCTCGGTCAGGGCGCCCCCGCCACCCGTCGCCGTCGCCAGGTAGAGGCCGAAGACCGCGATGACCACCACGTTGTTCAGGACCGGAGTCCACATCATGGCGCCGAACCGGCCGCGGGCGTTGAGCACCTGACCGAGGACGGTGAACAGCCCCAGGAAGAAGATCTGCGGCAGGCAGTAGCGGGCGAACGCGACCGTCATCTCGGCCTGTTGGCCGCGGTAGCCGGTGTAGGCCTCGACGATGGCGGGAGCCGCCCACACCGCGACCGCCGTGATCGCCAACAGCGCCACCGCGCAGACGGTCAACAACCGGTCGGTGTACGCGGCTCCGCCGTCCTCGTGCTCCTTGGCCGCGCGCACCAACTCCGGCACGAAGACGGCGTTGAGGGCGCCTCCGACCAGCAGCATGTAGACGATGGTGGGGACGGCGTTCGCCACCGCGTAGCCGTCCGCCGTCATGCCGATGCCGAGCGCAGCGGCGACGACCGAGGCGCGCACGAACCCGGTCGCCCGGGAGACGAGGGAACCGGCCGCCATCACTGCGCCGCTGCGGGCGACCGAGGAGCCGGACCGCGGACCGTCGCCTGCCGCTTCCGCGCCTTCCGCTCCTGCGCCTTCCG
Organism: Streptomyces sp. NPDC047315; assembly: GCF_040643215.1. Taxonomy (NCBI): domain Bacteria; kingdom Bacillati; phylum Actinomycetota; class Actinomycetes; order Kitasatosporales; family Streptomycetaceae; genus Streptomyces; species Streptomyces sp. NPDC047315. The sequence continues at coordinate 20,880 of NZ_JBEYTZ010000054.1, forward strand.
CTCCTGCGCGTTCCGTTGCTCCGTCGCCGCGTACTCCGTCGTCCCGTACTCCGTCGTCCCGTACTCCGTCGTCCGGAGCCGAACTGCGCTGCCCCGGCACGTTCGGAGCCGTCGACGGGCCGGACGCGCCGGGCGCCTCCGATGCGGTGTGCGGTCGGCGATCGCGACCAAAGGTCTTTCCCATGTCCCCAGCGTTTCCACGAGACGCCCCCGGCGCCGGACTTGCAACAGAGCAGCCCGTACGAACGATCCACGGGGCGAGTGTGGAGGGTACCGCGCACCGAACGAGTGTCGACGGGCCGCCCGGCGAGCTGCGAATGTGACGGAATGATGTCCGTTTCCCATCAGTGGCTGTTACACAGCTATCACGGCGTTCACCTGCGCTTTTTCGGCATTAGAGTCACGGATGTCCGCACGTTCCGCAGACTTACCGACTTCTGACGGAGGTTTCCGTTGCGCCCGATATCCGCGCGCCCCGTACGTCACCGCTCCGCGCGCCTCGCGGTTGCGGCTGCCGTACTCGCCCCGCTCGCGCTCACCGCCTGTTCCTCGGACGACTCGGCCGCGTCCGACGGCAAGGCGAAGGGGGTCAAGGACGGCGGCAAGCCCGCCACCGTGACGGTGACGCCCAGCGGGCAGGAGGTCAAGCCGGGCGAGTCGGTGCGCGTCACCGCCCAGGGCGGCAGCCTCACCTCGGTGACCGTCACCGACGGCAAGGGCACGGCGCTGACGGGCAAGTTGTCGGAGCGGAACACGGTGTGGACCTCGGACCGCAAGGCGGCGCCCGGCAGCACGTACCAGGTGACCGCGGAGACGAAGACCGAGGGCGGCACGGCGGGCACCCAGAAGGCGTCGTTCAGCACGGTCAAGGCGGACAAGGTCAACAAGGTCAACTGGTGGCCGGGGGACAAGACCACCGTGGGCGTCGGCCAGCCGATCTCCCTCGTCTTCGACGAACCCGTCAAGAACAAGGCCGAGGTGGAGAAGCAGCTCAAGGTCACCACCTCGAACGACACCGAGGGCTCCTGGGGCTGGATCAAGGACTGGACCGGCAAGGACCGGGTTGACTGGCGGCCCAAGGAGTACTGGAAGCCCGGCACCAAGGTGACCGTGAAGGCGGAGCTGAACGGCGTCGACTCCGGCCCCAAGGGCGGCTGGTTCGTCCGTGACTACCCCATCTCCTTCACCATCGGCGCGCAGCAGGTGGTCAAGGTCGACCTCGACAACAAGAAGCTGACCCTGGAGCGCGACGGCAAGCAGGTCCGCACCATCCCGGTCTCCGGCGGCACGCCCGGCGGCGAGAAGCGCTCCTGGCGGGGCACCACGGTGCTCATGTCCAAGGAGGGCACCATCAACATGAACTCCGAGACCGTCGGACTCGGCGACGCGTACAACAAGATGGTCGACTACTCGATGCGGCTGACCTGGTCCGGGATGTACGCGCACGCCGCGCCCTGGAACGCCTCGTACTTCGGCCGCGCGAACAAGAGCTCCGGCTGCATAGGCATGAGCACCTCCGAGGCGTCCTCCTTCTACAAGCAGGTCCAGGTCGGCGATCCCTTCGTGATCACGGGCAAGGACACCAAGGGCGTGCCCGACCTGGGCAACGGGTTCAGCAACTGGAACCTGTCGTGGGAGGAGTGGCAGAAGCTCAGCGCCGCACGCTGAACCGGAGCCCGAACGGTCGGGCCGAGCGCTGGCTAGCGGGCGATCCACTCCGTGGAGCTGGTGACGTCCTCCAGGACGTCGGGCAGCGGATCGACCCCGATTCCCGGGCCGCTCGGCACCGTCAGGTGCCCGTCCGACAGGACGAACGGCGCGGTGAGGTCCGTGGCGTAGTAGCGGTCGGAAGCCGAGGTGTCGCCGGGCAGCGTGAACCCGGGCAGGGCGGCGAGCGCCAGGTTCGCCGCCCGGCCGATGCCCGTCTCCAACATGCCGCCGCACCACACCGCGACCCCGTGCGCCCGGCACAGGTCGTGGATGCGGCGGGCCTCCAGGTAGCCGCCCACCCGGCCGGGCTTGATGTTGACGACGGAACAGGACCCCAGCGAGATCGCCGCCGCGGCGTGCTCCGCCGAGTCGATCGACTCGTCCAGGCACACCGGGGTGGCGATCCGCCGCGCCAGGTCGGCGTGTTGCACCAGGTCGTCGTCGGCGAGCGGCTGCTCGATCAGCAGCAGTCCGAAGTCGTCGAGGCGGCGCAGGTGGTGGGCGTCGGCGAGGGTGTAGGCCGCGTTCGCGTCGACCTGGAGGAGGAGGTCGTCGCCGAAGCGTTCGCGGACGGCCCGCACGGGCGCCACGTCCCAGCCGGGCTCGATCTTCAGCTTGATGCGCAGATACCCCTGCGCCAGGAACTCCTCCACCACATCGAGCAGTTCGCCGACGGAGTCCGAGATCCCCACGGACACCCCGCTCGGCACCCGGTCCTGCACCGCGCCGAGGAACGCGCCGAACGACTCGCCGCCCGCCCGCGTCTGCGCGTCGAGCAACGCGGCTTCCAGGGCAGCCTTCGCCATGCGGTGCCCCTTGAACGGTGCCAGCAGACGCCCCACCGTCCGCGCGTCCACGTCGTCGGGCAGCGCCGGCACGAGGAAGCGCCGCAGCACGTCGGCGGCGCCGTCGACGTACTCGGAGTTGTACCGCGGCTCGTTCATGGCGACGCACTCGGCCCAGCCTTCGGCGTACGGCGTGACGACGCGCACCAGCAGGACGTCACGGGAGTGCTCGACCCCGAAGGACGTACGGAACGGCGTCTTCAGCGGCATGGTGACACGGCGGAGTTCGATGCCCTCGATCTTCATGCTGGACTCCTCGGATTCGGATCGTTCCGGATCGCCTGCGGGCCGGATCAGGTGCGGTCCGCACGCGGTTCGGCCGGATCAGGCACGGGCGAGGTGGGGCGGGTGACCAGGTAGCCGCGGCGGTCGTGGAAGCCCGACACCCGCGCGCCGTCGGCCAACAGCCCGCCCAGCACCTCCCGCAGCGCGTACCGCCAGGACCTCGCCGCGGCCCGGTCCGTACGACGCAGGGCCTCGACGTCCGGTGGCAGTTCGACCAGCACCGTCCGCGCGTCCGTGGTGCGGAGCACCGGGCGGCCGTCGTCTCCCGCGGCCAGCAGCCGCTCGGGCGCGTCGTCGGACGGCCGCTGCGCGGCGCCCGACGGCGCGGCGTCCAGCCGCCACAGGGCGAGGGCCCGGTCGGACTCGTCGCCGTCGTTCACGGAGTCCTGCATCACGCCGTAGAACGCCGGGTGGTACTCGACGAGGGACGCCCCCAGCTTCACCAGGTTGAAGTACGCGTTGCGACGCACCAGGGGATCGAAGGTCCAGGTGATGCGGGTGAGCCCGCGCCGGAGGGCCCACGTCCGCTGGTGGTGCTTGAGGGCGAGCCCGCACCCGCCGCCGGGCTCGGTCGTGCCCGTGACGTGGGAGTGCAGCGCACGGCCCGGCGGCGCGGCGAGGAAGCCGACGGACGCGCCGATCAGCCGCGGGCCGCCGAAGGCCCCCGCCACGTAGTTGCCCGAGTGGGCGAGCGCGCGCAACAGCTCCACGTTGATCGGTCCGCCGGCGGGCCCGGGCCGCCAGATCGCGTCGAAGAGCCGTACGGCGGCCTCCAGGTCGTCGACGGCGTGCAGCTCCCGCACCTCGACCGCGCCCGACGCCGCGCCACCGTCCCGCGCACTCACCGTCCGCGCCCCAACTCCGCGCGGAACAGACGGTGCACGTTGCCGCCGAGGATCGCCCGCACGTCGTCCGGGCGGTGCCCGCGGGCGACCAACTCGGCCGTGACCAAAGGCAGACCGGCCGGGCCCGCGAGCCCGGGCAGGGTGGCCGTCGGATCGGGGCCGCCGGGCACCCCGAAGTCCTCGCAGCACGGGGGAGTGATGTCGGTGAGCACCTCGCGTACGAAGTCGGGCCCGAGGCCGACGTGCGCCGTCCCGGCCACGGACGCCATGTGCTCGACGTGGTCCACCAGCCGGGCCACCGTGTACTCGGCCGGGTCCTCGGAGAGGAACGCGGGCAGGAAGTTCACGCAGACGACCCCGCCGGTGGCCGCGACGCCCCGCACCTGCTCGTCGGTGAGGTTGCGGTGGTGGTCGCGCAGGGCGCGCGCCGAGGAGTGCGTGGCCATGACGGGCCGGGTCGCGACCTCCAGCACGTGGGCGACGCCCGACGCGCCGAGGTGGGAGACGTCGAAGAGCACCCCGAGGCGCTCCATCTCGGCGAGGGCCCGCACCCCGGCCTCGGTCAGTCGGGAGCCGGTGGCGTCCTCGCCGCTGCCGTCCGCCAACGAGGTCCGGCCCCAGTGCGCGATCGACGCGATCCGGACGCCGAGGCGGTGCACCGTGCCGAACAGCTCGACGTCGGCGTCGATGCCCGGCGCGCTCTCCAACGCGAGGACGAGCGCGACCTTCGACGCGGCGAGGGCGGCGTCGATCTCGTCGCCGTCACGGCACAGGGCCACGGCGTCCGCGTTGCCCTCCGCCAGCACGTGCGCGCACTCGATCATGCGCAACGTCTCGCGCAGGGCCCCCTCGGGCCGGTACCGGGAATCGATGAACACGGGCAGGACCTGGATGTCCACGCCGCCGGCCTGCAACTGGGGCAGCCAGCGCTCGCGGAAGAACTCCGCCCACCGGGCCGGGGGACGGGCGGCCACCGCCATCAGCAGGTCGTTGTGGGTGTCGGCGACGACGGCGTCGCGGTCGATGTCTACGGTCACGTCGGTGCCCTCCGATGCGCTCCGGTCGCCGCGCTGCAGTGCGGCGGGTCCGACGCTACGCCGCGTTGCCGGCGCACGGCCCCCCTCGGGAACGAACGGTGCACCCGCGGCGCCCCACGGCGTGAGCACCCGGGCGCACCGCATGCCGGCGCGGCAGGCACGCGGACGCCGCACCGAAGGCGTCGGCCATCGGTACGGCGTCCGTTCCGTCATTCGCCCCGGCGCGGGGCCGGGCTCACTCCCCGCTCATCACCGCGGCGATCCGCAGGTGCGGCGCGGCCTCCGCCGAGCGCCCCTGGCGCTCCAGCGTGCGGCCGAGCATCAGGTGCGCGTAGGACTCGACGGGGTCGAGCTCCAGCACGCCCCGCAGCTCGCTCTCGGCCCGGCCGAGCTGAGCGGAGTGGTAGTAGGCCCGGGCGAGCAGCAGCCGCTGCGCCACCTGCCCCGGCGCCTCCTCGACGAGTCCGCGCAGGATGCGGGCGGCCGTCAGGTACTCCTTGGCGTCGAAGAACAACTGCGCACGGTCCCAACGCTCGGCGGCGGTGCCGAACTCGTAGTACGTCTCGCTCACTGGTCCTCCTTCGCTCGGGTCGACCCCCTGGGTCTGTGTGTGGCGTCAACGGAGGATGATAGTTGAATATTCCACGACTGTCTGAAGCGTGGGGACTGCCCGTCGGGAGCCCCACGGGAATAGGTTGAGCGCCATGAGCAATCTCGATCGCCAGGCCGCCCTCTCCGTCTGCGGTGGCCGCGGCTTCGTCGTCGCCGAGCCCGTACGCGAACTCCTCAGCCCGCGTACCGTTCCGCTGGGCGAGTCCACCGTGGTCCGACGGCTGCTGCCGAACCTCGGCCGCCGCATGGTGGGTGCCTGGGCCTTCGTCGACCACTACGGCCCCGACGACATCGCCGACGAGCCCGGCATGCAGGTGCCGCCCCATCCCCACATGGGCCTCCAGACCGTGAGCTGGCTCCACGAGGGCGAGGTGCTGCACCGCGACAGCACCGGCAGTCTCGCCACCATCCGCCCCCGTGAGCTGGGCCTGATGACCTCGGGCCGGGCGATCAGCCACTCCGAGGAGAGCCCCCGCTCGCACGCCCGCTTCCTGCACGGCGCCCAGCTGTGGGTGGCGCTCCCCGACACGCACCGCCACGTGGAGCCGCACTTCCAGCACCACTCCGAACTGCCCACGCTCACCGCGCCGGGCCTGACCGCCACGGTCATCCTCGGCTCCCTCGACGGAGCGACGTCGCCCGGCACGACGTACACGCCCATCGTCGGGGCGGACCTCGCCCTGGCCCGAGGAGCGGACGTGGCGATCCCGCTCGATCCCGATTTCGAGTACGCCGTGCTGTCGATGTCCGGCGAGGCCCACGTCGACGGCGTTCCGGTCCTCCCGGGCTCCATGCTGTACCTGGGGTGTGGCCGCACGCAGCTGCCGATCTGCGCCGAGTCCGACGCGGGCCTGATGCTCCTGGGCGGCGAGCCCTTCGAAGAGGAGCTGATCATGTTCTGGAACTGGATCGGACGCTCACAGGAGGAGATCGCCCAGGCTCGCGAAGACTGGATGACGGGCACCCGCTTCGGCGAGGTGAAGGGCTACGACGGCGACCCTCTCCCGTCCCCCGAACTGCCGCCGGTGCCGCTGAAGCCGCGGGGAAGAGTGCGCTGAGCTGGGGTTTTGAGAGGGCCGGTGTGCCCGCGATCTGGTGGGTTGGCGTGGCGGCGGGTGAGAGGGTGCGGAGGTGTGCGTCGGCCGTGGTCGCAAACACGGCAGCGTCTGTCAGCAGTTCAGCGAAAGCCACGGCCCCCGGGCGGGCGCGAGATGGGACGGATATTCGGTCGCGGGCGCCGCGTCCCGCCCATGGGTCCGTCGCCGCACTCACCAACCCGATCATCCTGACCTGACCGGACCCGAGGTATGCGCGCTCGTCCCCGGCCCTGCGCGTCAGTGCGCCACCGCGTGCGCCTACAACTTCGGGTACGTGTGGAAACCTCGTCCGCTCTTACGCCCCAGCCGGCCGTCCGCAACCAAATCGGTGAGCAACGGACACGGCGTGAAACGATCGTCGCCGGTCAGCTCGCGTAGGACGTGCAGAGTGTCCACGACGGTGTCCAGGCCGATCAGGTCCGCGGTGCGCAGCGGCCCCATGGCGTGTCCGAAGCACTCCTGGAAGAGCCGGTCCACGGTGGCCGCGTCGGCGGTGCCGGCGGCGACCACGCCCGCCGCGTCGTTGTACGTGGCGTGCGACAACCGGTTGGAGACGAAACCGGGCACGTCACCCACCACGATCCCCTGCTTGCCCATGCCCTCCAGCAGGTGCTCGGCGCGGCTGAGGGTCTCCCCGGTGGTGTGTCTGCCGCGGACGACCTCGACGAAGTCCTTGGCGTAGGGCGGATTCATGAAGTGCATGCCGAGGACGCGGCCCGGCTCGCTGATGTGCTCGGCGAGCAGGCCGACAGGGATCGCTGACGTGCAGGTGGCGACCACCGCCGTGGCATCGAGCACCGCGTCGAGTGAGCGGAAGACCTCCCGTTTGAGCGGGATGTCCTCTCGGGCGCACTCGATGACGAAGGGTGCGGTGCCCAGGTCTTCCAGGTCGGCACGGAAACGCACCCGTGCCACGACCCCCTCGGCCCCGTCCGCGGGCGGCCGGCCCAGCAGGGAGGCCATGCGGATTCCCGTGCGCAGCCGGTCCGGGGCTGTGGTCAGGGCGTGCGCCACGGGGTCGACCACGGTCACGCGGTACCCGGCAGCGGCCAGGCAGTGTGCGACGCCGACCCCCATCGTGCCTGCGCCGACGACCCCTGCAACAAGGTGGGAAGAGCTGTCCATCACGGGCCTTCCTGTCCTTCTCGTCCTTCCCCGTCTTCCTGGCCATTGAGTCCTTCCTGGATCGGCGCGGCGGCGTGTGGGGGAGAGGCGGCGGGGGACACGATGCGTATCGTGCCGTCCTGAGCGGGTGGGGCGGCACCGGGAGCGATGCCGAGCAGTATCCGATCGCCCCGGCGCTCGATCACGTCGAAGCCGTTGAAGCGCAAGTTGACCAGCATCACCCGATTCACATCGGTCGGTACGAACTCCGCCAGCGGTCGACGGCCGGCCGCGAGCGCGTCGCGCACCACATGGGCGATCAGAGCCGGGCCGACACCCCGCGACATCACGCGGCAGGACAGCAAAAGCAACTTCAGGACGCTGTCGGAGTCGGTCAGCTCGGTGAGCGCGAGGCCGATGACGCCGTAGGAACCGAAACGGTCCTCCAGGCTCGCCACCAGGACCTGATGCGTGGGCGAGGTGAGCAACGCCCGCAACTCGGCCATGTCATAGGTGCGCCCTGTCGTGTTGAGCTGATGGGTGCGCACGGTGAGCTCATGGGCGCGTTGGAGGTCGGACTCCGTCGCTCGCCGGACGGTGAGCACCAGGTCCAACGTGGCCAGGAAGTCCTTCGCAGGGCCGGTGTACGCGTCCTGTGCGCTCTTGCGCCGCAGGTCACCACGGTAGAGCTGGCGTCGACTGCGGCTTTCGGCGGTCACGAACTCGGGGCGGAAGTCGTCCAGACCGGGAAGCTCGGCCGCCTGCTCCGCGCGGTACACGCGCACCGTGGGATGGCTCGCGGCCACCTCCGCCCGCTCGACCGCGTCATTGTCGATGAACGCCACCGTGTCGATGCCGATGTTGATCGCCTCGGCGACCCGGCGGACCGCATCGGACTTGGCACCCCAACCGATCTCCAACACCGTGAACATCTCCTCGATGCCCAACGCTCTCAGGTGCTCGACGGCCCTCGGCCCGTCGCTGCGACTGGCGACGGCGTGCAAGATGCCGCGCTCGTCGAGGGCTCGCAGCGTCGCGAGGGCGTCGGGGAACGGCTGCGGGGCGTCGCCCTCCAGTACGGTGCCGTCCCACACGGTGTCGTCGAGGTCCCACACCAGGCACTTCACCGTCGGTGCGGCAGCGGCAGTGGATGCGGCGTCGGCCGGCAGCGCCGGCTCGACGGGACCGGTCCCGCTCGTCGTCCGGGACGCTTCGCCCCTGGCCCTGGTCGTCATCGTGGTCCTTCCTCGACCCTGGCGCCGGCCCGGTCACCCGCCGAAGGGCGGAACCCGTGGCGACGCAACAGCCGCTCACCGATGTGGAGTTCGGATACGAACGAGGAGCCCTCGATGAGCTCCATCACCTTGGCATCCCGGAAGAACCGTCCCACCAGGCTCTCCGGCGCGATCGCCGCCGCGCCCAGGATCTGCACCGCCGCCGCGCTGACCGCGGTGGCCGCGTCGGCAGCCGCGTACTTGGCCACGACGGTCTCCGCCAAGGCGCCGGGATCGCCCTGCGCACGCAGCTCGGCCGCCCGGGCACACAAGGCGCGTGCGGCCCGGCTCCGGACGGCAGTCCGGGCCAGCTCCGCCCGTACGAGCTGGTGCTCCGCCAGCGGCACGCCGCGCTGAAGGCGCTGCACGGCGTGGTCGGCAGCCGCGGTCACACACACCTCGGCCATGCCGACGCAGCCCCATGCCACGGTGTGGCGACCGTGATCCAGCGCCGTGCCCACGACGTGCGTGAGCCCCGAGCCCGGTGGGCCGATCGCGCGGTCCCGTGACACCCGCACCCCGTCGAAATCGACATGGGCGATCTCGGCGGCCCGCATGCCCAGCTGTCCCGACACCGACTGGCGCCGCACCCCCGGACGATCCCCGTCGACCAGCAGCGCCCAAAGCCCCCCGGACGCCAGCCCGAGAACCAGGAAGACATCGGCCGTGCGACCGAAGGTGACCCACAGCTTTCGCCCGGTCACCACCAGCTCGTCGCCGTCCTCGTCGATGCGCGTCTGCACCCCGGCGAGATCCGTACCCGCACCGGCCTCGGTCGCGGCAAAGGCGGCGAACCGCGCTCCGTGAGCCAACAGCGGCAACCAGAGCTCGCGCTGCGCCGCCGTGCCCCAACGCAGCACCGCGGCGGCCACCATCTCCTGCACCGTGAGCAGACCGCGCAACGCGCTGCACACGCCGCCGAGTTGTACGCAGACATCACCCACCTCGACCGGGCCACCGCCCGAGCCGCCGTAGTGCTTCGGCAGGCCCACCCCGAAGATGCCGGCTCGTGCGACGGCGCCGCGTACGGCCTCGGGCAGCGCGCCCGAACGGTCCCAGTCGTCGGCGTCCTTCCGTAAGGCGGCAGCAAAGCCCGTGGCGTCCACCATGCTTGAGGGAAGGTCGGTGAGCGTCATGACTCGGCCACGCCGCTGCCGGCGCCCCGGGACTGGACGAAGGCCATGATGTTCGAAGCCGTGCGGAAGTTGTCGATGGCGAGGTCTTCGACCTCCACCGCCAGGTGGAAGCGCTTCTCCACGAAGCTCACCAACTCCAGGGCGAAGAGCGAGTCGGCGAGGCCGGTGGTGAAGTAGTCGTCGTCGGGGCCGACGTTGGCCCCGAGCGCGGTCGTCAGAAAGGCCAGGACGTCCTCGACCGTCGCCGGCACGGGTGCTGTCGTCATCAGTGCTTCTCCCTCGAACTGGCCGTCGGTCGCCCCTGCCGGGAATCCGCTGACATGATCTCCGTGCGAGCGGAAGGGGTCGCTTTGCAGAAAGCGTACGGGAGGCGAATTTATGATTGCTGGAATTCCTCTGGATGAACACTTGAATCGCCGTATCCGCGCCTGTGTGTGCGTCGCTTCGCCGATCACCGAGTTGATTCATAGGGCATATGTCGACCCACGGGCCTGGGAACCTCTCGCCACCAGTAATGATCTTCCGTAAACGATATTGAGCCGCCGAGACGGCCGCTTGAGGAGCGCCGCAATTCTGCTGGAGAAATCGCGACCGATGCGCATTCCTTCGTCATGGTGAGAGGGAACGCCGTCGCCTGTCTCGGCGGTTTCTGCCGCTCAGGGGATGACCTTCCTTCCTACCCAACCCGATGGGAGTGCGGTTTTCCGTGGCTACCTTCCTGCTCACCGGTTCGGGCGATGTGGAACTCCCGCAGTGCGCCGGAGGCACCCTGAGCTGCGCTGTGGGGCCGACGGAGGCGGCGCGGCCCACGCTGCTGGCCCCTGTCGTCACGCCCCGGCGCGCAGCCGCACCAGCGGAAGGCGGCTTCGAACACGTCGACGTGTGCGTCCCGCCGGACACGGCACGTGCACTCCTCGCCCGTGCGGACGACGTGGGCGTCACCGAGTACACCCTGGTGCAGGGAGCGTGGTCGCTGCTGCTCGGCGGGCTGACCGGGCAGCAGGATGTCGTGTTCGGCGTGCCCTGCACCGGAAGCGAGCAGGTCCCGATGGGTGCGGGGGCGACGTACCCACGCGTGCCAACTGCCGTGCCCTTGCGCATCGGACTCGCACCCAGGGTCACCCTGACTGATCTGCTGCGTGACATCGCCCGCCGCCACGCGACCCTCGACGCTCACCGCTGTGACCCCGCCGATCGTCACCAGCCCACCGGTACGGCCCTGTTCGACACGGCCGTGATGCCTGCACCACCGGCGACGACAGACGGACCGAGCGACGCCACCGACCCCACGGCCACTGGCTGCGCCGTGACGGTGATCGTCAAGGCCGGACCGCGCCTCCGGATTCATCTCCGTTACCGAACAGCCCTCCTCGACCGGGTTGACGTGGCAGCGGTGGCCGGCCGGCTCGCGCTCGTCCTCCAACAGATCGCCGTCGCCCCCACCCTGGCCGTCGCCCGCCTCGACCTGCTGGGCCCTGCGGATCGGGAGTTCTTGTTACCCGGCCCGAGCCAGTCCGCGGCGCCGATGGTGCGGGAGACGCTTCCTCGTCTGTTCGATCAATGGGCGGCGGCGCGGGCCGATGCGGTGGCGGTGGTGTGCGGGAGTGAGGTGGTGACGTACGGGGAGCTGGACGTACGGGTCAATCGGCTGGCGCGGGAGTTGGTGCAGCGCGGTGTGGGTGCGGAGTCGGTGGTGGGGGTGTCGTTGGAACGGTCGGTGGACTGGGTGGTGGCGCTGCTCGCGGTGATGCGGGCGGGCGGGGCGTATCTGCCGGTGGACGGCGCGTATCCGGCGGATCGCATCGCCTACATGGTGGGTGACTCGGCAGCGGTGTTGGTCCTCACGGACACCGCGAGAGCGTGTCGACTGCCCGAACTCGCTGCACCGGTCCTGGAACTCGATGCTCCGGAATTCCTGGCCGAAGTCGTACGGCGCGACGGCTCCCCGCTCACCGATGCCGACCGTCACGGTCCGTTGTCCCCGGCGAATTCCGCGTACGTGATCTACACCTCCGGTTCGACGGGCCGGCCGAAGGGCGTGGCGGTCACCCACGCGGGGCTGGCGAGCCTGATCGAGGCACAGCGGGTCCGAATGCGCCCCACGGCCGACAGCCGGGTGCTGCAGTTCGCGTCGCCGAGTTTCGACGCGTCCATCACGGAGATCTGCATGGGCCTGCTCACCGACGCGACGCTCGTTCTCGCGCCGCAGGACGAGCTGGTCCCCGGTCAGCCCTTGATCGACACGGTGAACGCGCAGCGCGTGACGCACCTCCTCCTGCCTCCGGCGGTTCTCGGATCGTTGCCGCCGGGGGCGCTGCCGGGGGTGGTCTCCCTCACCGTGGGAGGTGAGGCGTCCACGCCGCAACTGGTGGCCGACTGGTGCACGAGTCGGGACCTGGTGAACGCCTACGGTCCGACGGAAGCGACGGCGATCGTGTCCTTCAGCGACCCGCTGACTGCCGATGGGGGTGCACCTCCCATCGGCAGACCTGTCTGTCACACGCAGTTGTACGTGGTGGACGACTTGCTGCGGCCCGTTCCGGTGGGAGTGGCGGGGGAGCTGTACGTGGCGGGCGCGTCCCTCGCGCGGGGCTATCTGGGACGAGCTGGACTGACGGCCGGTCGATTCGTAGCGTGTCCGTTCGGGCCGCCTGGGCAGCGGATGTACCGCACGGGTGATGTGGCCGCATGGCGGCACGACGGCCAGCTGCTGTTCCACGGGCGTGCGGACCATCAGGTGAAGGTGCGAGGATTTCGGATCGAGCCCGGCGAGATCGAAGCGGCACTGCGGGCCCACCCCGCGGTGGCCCAGACAGCCGTCGTTGCAGCCGAGTACAACGGGGACCGTCGGCTGATCGGGTACGTGGTACCCGTCGAGGATGCCCCGGCCCCGAGCCCCGCCGCGTTACGGACCCACCTCGCTGCATCGTTGCCCCCTTACATGATCCCGTCCGCGCTCATGGCCCTGGAGACCCTGCCGCTCACCCCGAACGGGAAGCTCGACCGTGCGGCCCTACCGATGCCCGAGCTGACGGGGCAGGCCCCGTACCGGGCGCCGCGCGGTGAGCGGGAGCGGGTCCTCGCGGAGCTGTTCGCCGAGGTGCTCGGTGTGGAGCGGGTCGGGATCGACGACAGCTTCTTTGACCTGGGCGGACACTCCCTGTCGGCGACCTGGCTGGTGAACCGGGTACGGACGGTGCTGGGCAGGGAGATGTCGGTCCGTGCGGTGTTCGAGTCGGCGACCGTCGCACGGCTGGCGGACTGGCTGGACCTAAAGGCCCTGCCCCCACGAGCACCCCTGCACAAGGCGCTGGTACGACCCGAGCACGTACCCCTGTCGTACGCCCAGAACCGCCTGTGGTTCCTGCACCGCTACGAGGACACATCGGCGACCTACAACCTGTCATACGTACTGCGCGCCCCTGGTGAGGTGGATGTGGGGGTGTTGGGGTTGGCGTTGCGTGATGTGGTGGTGCGGCATGAGAGTTTGCGGACGTTGTTTGTGGAGGGTGGGGGTGG
>NZ_JBEYTZ010000055.1:0-34279 GCF_040643215.1 Streptomyces sp. NPDC047315
TTCCTCGTGCCGTCGATGGCCATCGAACTCCTCAACTCCGGCGTGCCCGACCGCTACGACCTCTCCGGCGTCCTGCTGCTCAGCTCCTCCGCCGCGGCCCTCCCCACCCCCGTCGCCCAGGCCCTCACCGAAGCTCTGCCGAAGGCCACCGTCGTCAACGTCTACACCTCCTCGGAGGCCGCTCCCGCGCAGCTGTCCGCCGTCGTCGGCCAGGCGCCGCCCGGTGCGGTCGGCCGCCCCACCGACCCCGGTGACGTGCGGATCCTCGCCCCGGACGGGACCCCCGTACCACCCGGCGAGACGGGCGAGATCTGGCTGCGCCAACCCGGCCCCCCGCGCTCGTACGCCGGTGACCCGACCGCCGGCGCCACGGTCTTCCGCGCCGGCTGGGTACGGATGGGCGACCTGGGACGCCTCGACGAGGACGGCTATCTGCACCTGGTGGACCGCGAGAGCGACGTCATCAAGTCCGGTGCCCTCAAGGTCTCCACCCTCCGGATCGAGGACGCGCTGCACGAGCACCCGGACGTCGCGGACGCCGCGGCGCTCGGCGTGCCGCACCCGGTCATGGGGGCCGTGCCGGTCGCCGTCGTGGTCCCCATCGCCAATGGTCTGGACCTCGACGCGCTCCGGCTCTTCCTCAGCACCCGCCTCGCCCGCGCCGAACTGCCCGTACGCGTCCTGCTCGCCGAAGACCTGCCGCGCAACGCCTCCGGCAAGGTGGTCAAGCACCGGCTGCGCCCGCTGTTCACCACGGAGGAGCAAGACGCGGCACAGGACGCACGACCGACGGGCACCGACCGCGGTACCCCCGCCGCCCGGCCGCCCGGAACCCCCACCGAAGTGCGCCTCGCCGCGATCTGGCAGGAGGTGCTGGGCCGCCCGGTACGGGACGTGGCCGACGAGTTCTTCGCCCTCGGCGGCGACTCCTTCCGCGCCGTGCACCTCGCCACCGCCGTGGCCGAACGATTCGGCGTCGACGCCGGCGCCGCCCTCGCCTTCGGCCGCCCCTCGCTACGGGCCCAGGCCGCCTGGCTGGCCGAGGAGACGGCCCGGGGCCGAGAGCGGACCCCGGGCGCCCGCGATCCCGAAGACGGCTCCGAGGGCCGCGCGCCCGCCCCGGAACTCCCGCCCTACCTGCGCGCCCTACGCGCCCAGCACCACGAGGTCCCGCTCACCAGCCAGCAGGAGAACTTCCTCGACTGGATGGCCGAGGAGGACGGCCGCGACGTCGGCGCCGTCACCGCCCTCTTCCGCGTCACCAGCCCGCTGGACCGGCGCGCGCTCGGCCGCGCCCTGTCCGCGCTGGTGCGGCGCCACCCCGTCCTGCGGACCCGGTTCGTCCCCGTGCCCGGCGGCGTACGCGGCCTGGTCCGCACCGTGCTCGACGAGGAGGCCCGCGCCCGCATCACCCTGCGGGACGCCCCCGGCGCCACCGACGACGAGGTGAACGCCCAACTCATCGCCGAGCGCGACCGGCTCACCGACCTCGCGACCGACCCGACGGCCCGTCTGCTCGTTGTCTCCCGCGGCCCCGATGACCACGTCGTGCTGCTCGCCGTCCACCACATGGTCGCCGACGGCTGGTCGATCGGCGTCCTGCTGCGCGAACTCGGCCTCGCCTACGACGCACTGCGCCGGGGCCGCACCCCGCGGCTGCCCGAACCCGACCTGCCCTACCCGGAGTTGGTGCGCTGGGCCAACGGCCGGTGGGCGAGCGGGCGGCGGCACTTCGCCACCGCGCTCGCGGGCGCCCCGTCCGCGCTCGACCCCTTCCCCGGGCGGCGCGCCGTCGACCGAGTGCACACCGTCGCGCACCCCTTCACCATCGGATCCGGCCCCGCCGGACGGCTGCGGGAGCGGGCGGGCGCACTCGGCGTCACCCCGTTCATGGCCGTCGCCGCCCTGTGGAGCGGGCTGCTCGCGGCCCGCGCCGACCGCCCCGACATCGTCCTCATGACCCCGGTACCCGGCCGGACCAGGGCGGAGGCGCAGCAGGCCGTTGGCTGTCTGGTGCAGTCCCTGCTGGTCCGCGTGGACTGTTCCGGCGGCCCCGGCTTCGCCGAACTCGCCGAGCGGGTCCGCCGGGCCGCCACCGGTGCGCTCGACCACCAGATGTATCCGTACGCCGAGTTCAAACCGCACGTGGTGGCGTTCCCGGCCTGGCTGCGGTACGAGAGCTGGGCGGCCGACGCCCATCTGCCCGGTCTGCGCTGCGGGCCGTGGGAGCTGCCGCGCGGCACCACCGTGCCCTGGCCGCTGCCCGGCGGGGACCTCGGGGTGCCCGAGCTGACCGCGGTCGAGCAGCCCGACGGGTCGCTGAACTGCTGGATCCAGTACAACGCGCTCGCCTTCGACGAGCCGGCGATCACCGGGCTCGCCGAGGACTTCCGCACCGCACTGACCACGGCCGCCGGCTCCTGACATCGGCCGTGACCACCGTCCCGTACCGACCGCCCCCGTCAACCGCCCCGTACGGACAGTCCGGTACTGACCATCCGGTACTGACCATCCGGTACTGACCCGTCGCCTCGCTTCGACCGACGTCCGCTGCCGTCGACGTCCTGCTGCGGGCACCGCCCGCCCTGACGCCGTCGTGCCAGCACGGGCGCCCGTCCCGACACCGGCCACCGAGCACCGTCGCTCGCCGTCGACCGCAGCCCACACTGCCCCCCGTACCACGTACACGTCGCACTCCGCCCGCCGTCAGCGCCGACGCCGGGCGCCGTTCCCGCGCCTGCGCACCGCCCTGTCCGCCCCGTGTCGACCCACGCCGGACAGGACCGGAGCCCGACCACGCTCCCGCGCGCCCCGCTTTCTGCGTTCCGATGCCGAACCGACCGAGGAAGACCTGTGACCAGTACCCCCGCCAGCGCCGCCCAACAGGGCATCTGGACCAACGAGCGGATCGCGCCGCTCGGCTCCGTCCACCACATGCCCTTCGCCGTCCGCTTCGAAGGCCCCCTGGACCCCACCGCCCTCGCCGCCGCCTGCGCCGACGTGGTCGGGCGCCACCCCGCACTGGCCCTGACCGTCCGCGAGGAGGACGGCGTCCCGCGGCTCGCCCCCGGACCGGTGCCCGTGCTGGCCGTCCGCGACACCACGCCCGAACGGCTGCCCGGCGAACTGGCCGTCGCCATCGCGGAGCCGTTCGACCTCGCGGCGGGACCCCCCGTACGGCTCACCCTGCTGCGTACGGACCCGACCCACGCCACCCTGCTGGTCGTTGCGCACCACATCGCCTTCGACGGCACCTCCACCGACGTGTTCCTGAGCGACCTGGCGGCCTGCTACGCCCACCGCACCGGCGACGCGCCGGCGCCGGCCCCGCACGTCGTCGACGGCCCCCCGCTCACCCACGCCGCCGACATCCCCGGGCCCGACGCCCGCGCGATCGCCGAGGCGTCCGCCCACTGGGCGGGCCGGCCGCTGCCCGCTCCCACCGTGCTGCTGCCCGGCCTCGAACCGGGTCACGACGCGGCGGACGGCGTCGGGCCGGGCGCGGCCGTCGACTTCGACCTCGACCCCGCCCTGCGCGCCGACCTCGTCGACACCGCCGACAAACTCGGCGTCACCTTCTTCGAACTGCTCGTCGCCGCCGTGCACACCCTCCTGCTGCGGTACGGGAACGAGCGCCCCGCCGTCACCGTCGGCCTCGGCACCCGCACCCCCGGCGCCGCCCGGATCGGCATGCACGCCAACGAACTGCCCGTGGTCACCACCCCCCAACCGGGCACCCCCTTCGGCGAGTTCGCCCGCGCCGTCCGCGCCGAACTGCGCGGCTGCTACCCGCACCGCCGCGTCCCCGTGCCCCGCGCCGTCCGCGGCGTACGGCCCGGCCCCGCCCTCGCGCCCGTGATCCTCACCTACCGCCGCCGGATCGCCGCCGTCACCTTCCCCGGCGTACGCGCCACCATCGACTGGACGCTCTTCCCCGGCACCGCGCGCGGCGCCCTCCGGTTCCACCTCCTCGACGGCCCCGACCGGCTCCGCGTCCTGCTGATGCACCGTACGGACCTGCCGTCCCCCGTCCGGGCCGATCGCGTCGGCGCCCATCTGCGCCGGCTGCTCGGCTCCATCGCAGCCGCCCCCGGCACCGCGCTCGGTGACCTGCCGCTCCTGGACGAGAGGGAACGCGCCCCGCTGCGTGGACCCGCACCCGCCCCCGACGCCCCGGGCGCCACCCTGCCCGCGCTGCTCGCCCGCTCCTTCGCCGCGCACGCCGCACGACCCGCCGTCACCGCCGGCGAACAGACCTTGAGCTACGAGGAGTTGGACACCGCGGCCACCGGCCTCGCCCGGCGACTCACCGCCGCCGGGGTCGCTCCCGGCACCGTCGTCGCCGTCTGCGCGGAGCGCTCCGTCGAGATGGTGGCCGCCGTGCTCGCCGTCACCCTCGCCGGCGGCGCCTACCTGCCCGTCGACCCGTCCTACCCGGCGGAGCGCGTCGCCCTGGTGCTCGCCGACGCCGGCACCCCGCTCGCGCTCGCCCAACGGAGCACCGCGCACCTCGTCGAAGGCCACGGCAGCACACTCCTGCTCGACGACGTCCTCACGGCGCAACAGGCCGACGGCGCACCGCTGTCGCTCCCCACCCCCGACGACCTCGCCTACCTCATCTACACCTCCGGCTCCACCGGGCGCCCCAAGGGCGTCGAGGTTCCGCACGGCGCCCTCGCCCACCTCCTGCTCGCCTTCCGCGACGCCCTGGCCGCCGGCCCCGACGACGTCTGGCTCGCCGTCACCTCGCTCTCCTTCGACATCTCCGCCCTCGAACTGCTCCTGCCGCTGATCACCGGAGGGCGGGTGGTGATCGCGCGCGAGTCGGAGACGCGCGACGGTCGCGCACTCGCCGCCCTCGTCGAGCGGCACGCCGTCACCCACGCGCAGGCCACTCCCTCGGGCTGGCGGCTGCTGTTGGACGGCGGGCTCGCCGCCCCCGCCCTCACCGCCCTGACCGGTGGCGAGGCCCTGCCCCGCGCGCTCGCCCGCCGGCTGCGCGAACGCGTCGGACGCCTGTGGAACGTCTACGGACCCACCGAGACCACCATCTGGTCCACCGCCGCCGAAGTCCCGCCCGAGCCCGACGACGTCACGATCGGCCGCCCCATCGCCGGCACCACCGCCCTCGTCGTCGACCCGGCCGGACACCCCGTACCGCACGGCCTCACCGGAGAACTGGCCCTGGGCGGCGCCGGACTGGCCCGGGGCTACCGAGGGCTGCCCGAGCACACGGCCGAACGCTTCGTCACCGACCCGGTCACCGGCGCCCGCCACTACCGCACCGGCGACCTCGCCCGGATCCGGCCCGACGGCACGCTGGACTGCCTCGGCCGCCGTGACGACCAGATCAAGCTGCGCGGCCACCGGATCGAACTCGGCGAGATAGAGGCCCGTCTCCAAGAACACCCCGCCGTGGCCGCCGCCGCGGTCGCCGTCCGGGGCGACGACGGCGCCGCGGGCGGCCGGATGCTCGTCGCGTACCCGGTGTGGCGCCCCGATGCCCCCGTACCGGGCGGTGCCGAACTGCGCTCCTTCCTCGCCCGGACGCTTCCGGACGCGATGGTCCCCGGCGTCGTCCACCCGCTCCCGGCCCTCCCGCTCACCCCCAACGGCAAGACGGACCGCGCGGCCCTGCCCGAACCGGCCCGGGGCACACCGGACCCCGAGCCGACCGGTGACGCCCCGCAGACGGACGACGCACGGGAGGAACTGGCCGCCGAGATCGCCGCCATCTGGTGCGAGGTGCTAGGCCTGGAGTCCGTCGGCCGCCACGACGACGTCGTGGACCTCGGCGCGCACTCCCTGACCATCACCCAGGCCGCGGCCCGCATCCGGGACCGCCTGGGGGTCGACGTACCCCTGCACGTCTTCTACGAGGAGCCCACCACGGTGGCCACGGTCACCGACGCGGTCGTCGACGAACTGCTGGCGGAGGAGGCGTGATGGACCCCCTGACCTCCCCGACGCACCCGCCGACGCGCGGCCCCGCCACCGCGGCGCCCGCGTCCGCCGGCCGCCCTCATCGGCGGGCCCTCAGCGGTGATCAACGCGCCCTGCTCGCCCGGCGGCTGCGGGAGCGCGCCGCCGCCCGGCCCACCGGCATCCCGGCGCGCCCGGACGGCGAGCCCCAGCCGCTGTCGCTCGCCCAGGAACGCCTCTGGTTCGTCGAGCAGCTCACCCCCGGCACCGCCGCCTACGTCCTGCCCACCGCCGGACGGCTGCACGGCCCGCTGCGGGCCGAACCCCTCGCCGAGGCGCTGCGTCTGATCGCCGTCCGCCACGACACCCTCCGCAGCTCCTTCCCCGGCGACGAGGACGGCGTGCCCCGGGTGCGCGTCGCGCCCGCCGACGGCTTCACCGTGCCCTGGCGCACCCGCGATCTGACCGGGCTCCCGGTCGACGAGCGGGAGCCAGCCGCCCGCGCCGCCGTGGAGGCCGAGGTCGCGCGCCCCTTCGACCTCGCGGAAGGACCCCTGCTGCGGGCCCTGCTGCTGCGCCTCGCCGACGACGACCACGTCCTGGTGATCTGTCAGCACCACCTCGTCGGTGACGGCTGGTCGGCCGGGGTGCTCCTGGACGAACTCCTGACCGGATACGGGGAACTGGCCCGGGGTGCCGCCTTCGCCCCGCCCCCGCTGCCCGTCGGCTACGGCGACTTCGCCCACTGGCAGCGCGAGCGCCAGAACCTGCCGCAGGCCACCGACGACCTGCGGTACTGGTGCGGGGCCACGGCCGGGGTCCCGCCGCTGGACCTGCCCACCGACCGACCGCGCCCCGCCGTGCCCGGCCCGGGCGGGGCGACCTACGCCTTCCGGCTTGACGACGACACGTACCGGGCCGTCCGTGCGCTGTCCCGGGCCCGGGGCGCCACCCTCTTCATGACCCTGCTCGCCGCCTTCCAGGTGGTGCTCGGACGTTGGTCGGGACAGCGGGACTTCGCCGTCGGCACGCCCTTCGCGGGCCGCCCCACCGAAGCCACCGAAGGCTTGATCGGCCTGTTCAGCACGATGCTGCCGATCCGGGCCGACCTCGGCACGCCCGAGCCCGACGCGGACGGTGACGCCGACGCCGAGGCGGACGACGCCGGACCCGACTTCGCGACCGTCCTCGACCGCGTCCGCACCGCCGCCCTCGGCGCCCAGCAGCACCGCGAGACCCCGTTCGAGCGGCTGGTCGAGGCCCTGAACCTGCCGCGTGACCTCGGTCGACCGCCGCTCTTCCAGGTCTCCTTCGCGCTCCAGAACCACCGCGCCCAGACCGTGCGCCCCCACGACCTGGAGTGGCGGACCTTCCCCTTCGAGGGCAGCGGCGTCCACCTCGACCTCGGGCTGTACTGCACCGAGACCACCGGACCCGAGAACGCGACCGGCCTCGACGCCTTCGTCACCTACCGCACCGACCTCTGGGACGCCGACACCGTCGCCCGCCTCGCCGGGCACTGGCAGCGCGCCCTGGCCCGCGCCGCCGCCGATCCGCACACCCCCGTCCGAGCCCTCGACCTCCTCACCCCCGGCGAACGCGACCGGGTGCTGTACGAGTGGAACGACTCCGGCGCCGCCCACCCGACAGCCGCGACCCTCGCCGACGCCGTCGCCGCGCAGGCCGCCCGCACCCCCGACGCGCCCGCCCTGGTCCACGAGGGCCGCACCCTCACGTACGCCGAACTCGACCGCCGCGCCAACCGGCTGGCCCGGCTGCTGCGCTCCAGCGGCGCAGGGCCCGACCGGCTCGTCGGCGTCTGCCTCGACCAGGGCCTCGACCAGGCCGTCTGCCTGCTTGCCGTACTGAAGTCCGGTGCCGCGTACGTACCGCTCGACCCCGAGCAGCCCCGCGAACGCCTCGCCCACATGCTGACCGACTCAGCGCCCGTCGCCCTCGTCACCACCTCCGTACGACGGTCCCTGCTGACCGCTTCGGACGCGCCCGTCCTGCTGCTCGACGGGCTCGCGGACCGGCTCGCCGCCCTCCCCGACACCCCACCCGGCGACGGCGCGGGGCCGGACCACCTCGCGTACGTCATCTACACCTCGGGCTCCACCGGCACCCCCAAGGGCGTGGCCGTGCAACACCGCCAAGTGCTCACCTACCTCGCCGGGGTGCGCCAGCGCTTCGCCGAGGCCGGACTGCCCGACGGCGCCCGTTACGCACTGCTCCAGTCGCTCGCCTTCGACTTCGGCCTGACCACCCTCTATCTCTCGCTCACCACCGGCGGCAGCCTGCACCTGCTCCCTCCGCGCACCCCCGGCCCCGAGCTGGCCGCCCACCTCGCGCGGCACCGCATCGACTGCGTCAAGCTCACCCCCTCCCATCTGGCCGCGCTCAGCGCCGAAGTGGACGACCCGGCGGAACTGCTGCCCCGGCGGCTGCTCGTCCTCGGCGGCGAGGCGTCCGGCTGGGAGTGGGCGCGCCGGCTCGCGGCGGCGGGAGCCCGCACCGGCTGCCGGGTGATCAACCACTACGGGCCGACCGAGGCCACCGTGGGCGCCACCACCCACCTCGTGGACCCGGACCGGCCGGCCGCGGGACCCACCACGCCCATCGGGCGCCCGCTGCCGGGCGCACGGGTCTATCTGCTCGACGCCCGACGGCAACCGGTGCCCGCCGGGGTGCCGGGGGAGTTGTGGATCGGCGGCGACCGGCTGGCACGCGGCTATCTGGGCCTGCCGGAGCTGACGGCGACGCGCTTTCACACAGACCCCTTCGCCAACGACCCGCGCACGGCCGCCGAGCGAGGCGACGCCCCCCGCATGTACCGCACCGGCGACCTCGCACGCCACCGCGCCGACGGCACGATCGAATTCCTCGGCCGCGACGACCACCAGGTCAAGATCCGCGGCTACCGGGTCGAACTCGGCGAGGTGGAGGCCCATCTCGCCCGGCTCCCGGGAGTCGCCCAGGCCGTCGCCGCAGCCCGGGGCCCGGCCGGTGAACTCGTCCTCGTCGGCTATCTCGTCCCCACCGCGGGCCAGACCCCGCCGCCTGTCGCCGAAGTGCGCCGGCTGCTGGCCGAGAAGCTGCCCGACTACCTCGTGCCCTCCCGCTTCGTCGTCCTGCCCGACCTGCCCCGACAGGCACACGGCAAGGTCGACCGACGGGCCCTGCCCGAACCCGGCGCGCCCGGCCCCGCCGACGGCGCCGCCCGGACGGCACCCGCCACCGCCACGGAGAAGGCCGTCGCTGCCTGCTGGGCCACCCTCCTCGGCCTGGAACGCGTCGGTGCGCACGACGACTTCTTCGACCTCGGCGGTCACTCCCTGCTGGCCATGCGGATGGTCGCCGCGCTGCGCAAGGTGCTGGGCCCCGAAGGACGGATCACGCTCATGGACGTCTTCCGGGAGCGGACCGTCGCAGCGCTCGCCGCCCTGGCGGACCGGTCCGGTGCCGAGCGCGGACCGAGCCGCCTCCTCCACGAGCTGACTCCCCGGCAACCCGTCGACCGCATCACGCTCTCCCTGGTCTGCCTGCCCTACGGCGGCGGCAGCGCTGTCGTCTACCAGCCGCTCGCCGACGCCCTGCCGCCCGGCGTCGCCCTGCACGCCGTCGCCGTCCCCGGGCACGACCTCGGCATGTCCGAGGAGTCGCTGCCGCTGGAGGAGGTGGCCCGCCGCTGCGCCGACGAGGTGCTGAACGGGGTGAGCGGCCCGGTCGCCGTGTACGGGCACTGCGGGGTGGGCGCGGCGCTCGCCGTCGAGCTGGCCCACCGGCTGCGAGCAGCCGGCCGGGAGCCCGCCGCCGTCTACCTGGGCGGGATCTTCCCCTTCGCCCGGCCCACCGAGGGCCTGCTCGGGCTGCTCGCCCGCTTCTCCGTCCTCGACCGGCGGCGCAGCGGACGCCTCCATCTGAACTGGCTCCGCTCCATGGGGGCGGACCTGGAGGGCCTGGACCCCAAGCAGTTGGCCACGATCGTCGCGAACGTGCGCGAGGACTCGCGCGCCGCCGAGGCGTACTTCACGGAGCAACTGGCCAGCCCCGCCCCCGCGTTGGATGCGCCCGTGATCTCGGTGATCGGCTCCGCCGACCCGGGCACCGAGTTCCACCGGGAGCGGTTCCGGGAGTGGGGTTTCGTCGGCTCCACCACCGCCGTGGCCGTGCTCGACGAGGGCGGCCACTACTTCCTCAAACACCGCGCCGCGGAACTGGCCGAGATCCTCACCACGGTCCACCCGGCAGTCGTGGCGTCGCGGCACGAAGGGCCGAAGGACCCGCCCGGCCACGCAACCCTCGCCCTCACCCGGGCCCGTCGCCCCGCGCGCGCCACCTGGTGGCTGGACGGCGTCCACCACGCGCCCGCGGCGGACGAGCAGCGCCCCGCCGCGCCGGCGACGCGCCGCGACACCCGCCGCTTCGTGGCCGTCGCCGCCTCCCAGATGATCTCGCAGACGGGTTCGGCACTGACCGAGTTCGCCCTGCCGCTGTGGATCTTCCTGGCGACGGACTCGGTCGCCTGGTTCGGCCTCTTCGCCGTCCTCGGCATCGTGCCGGGGCTGCTGGCCGCCCCGGTGCTCGGGAGCCTGGTCGACCGCGTCGACCGCCGCCGGGTGATGCTGACCTCGACCCTGGTCTGCGGCGCGTCCGAGGCCGTCCTCGCGCTGCTGCACGTACTGGGGGCGCTACGGCCCTGGCACGTCGGGGTGCTGATGGCGATCCTCTCCGTCTCCCTCACCGGCCAGCGGCTCGCCTTCCAGTCGGCGATCCCGCAACTCGTGCCGAAGCGTTACCTCGGCCACGCCAACGGCGTCGTGCAGATCTCCGGAGGCATCGCCCAAGTGGTCGCCCCGCTCGCGGCGGTCGGCCTGCTCGCCGCCATCGGCCTGGGCGGCGTGCTGCTGATCGACGTGGTCAGCTACGCGGCGGCGGCGCTGGTCCTGCTGACCGTCCGCTTCCCGCGCACACTGGCCGCCCGACGGCGCGAGACCCTGAAGCAGGAGATCACGGCCGGCTTCCGGCTGGTGTGGCGCCGGCCGGGCTTCCGGGCGATGCTGCTCTTCTTCGCCGTCCTGAACCTCTTCCTGCCGGTCCTCTTCCAGCTGATCCCACCGCTCGTGCTCGGCTTCTCCGGACTGGGCACGGTGGCCACGGTCTCCCTCGCGGGCGGGATCGGCGCGCTCACCGGCGGGCTGGCGATGGGCGTGTGGGGCGGGCCGCGCCACCGCCGGATGCGCGGGATGCTGCTCGTGGTGCCGGTGCTGGCGTTCTTCTCCGTCCTGACCGGGCTGCGGCCCGAGCTGCTGGTGGTCTGCGCCGGAGTGTTCGGGACGTCGGCGTCGCTCTCGCTGCTCAACGGCATCTATCTGACGATCATTCAGGTGAAGGTGCCGCAACGGTTCCACGGCCGGGTGATGGCGCTGAACCAGCTCGTCGCGTGGTCCACCCTGCCGGTCGGCTTCCTGCTGATCGCGCCGCTCGGCAGTGGGTACCTGGAGCCGTTGATGGCCTCCGGCGGCGGCCTCGCCGACACCGTGGGCGCCGTCCTCGGCACCGGCGACGGCCGGGGCATCGGGCTGCTCTACGTCCTGCTCGGGATCGCGCTCCTGCTGTTGGCCGCGATCTCGCTGCGGGTGCGGGTGCTGGCCCGCTTCGACCAGGACGTCCCGGACGCGCAGGCCGACGACCTGGTGGGCCTGGCCGCCCTCACGTCCGATCGCCCCGCCGCGGCTGCGGCCCGCCCCGCACGGACGGGGTGAGGGGACCGGGCCGTACCTCCGTCAGCAGCCGGTCGATCCGCCGGAACCTGCGCAGCAGATGAGGAGCCCGCGCACCGGCCGCCGCGAGGAGCGTGACGGGTACGGGGCGGCCCGCCAGCACGGCCAGGGCGATGGACCAGGGCGGAAGCCCGGCCAGTGCACAGAACAGGACGGCTGCCCGGGGCGTCCACGGCAGAAGGGAGAGGACACCCAGCGCCAGGGCGCCGTGCTGCGCCACGAACCCGCCGACATCGCCCAGTTCGGCGGGTTCGACCGGCTGTCCGGCCGCCTCCAGCAGCCGGATCCCGGCGCTCTGCACGACCGTCGCCACCAGGAACGCGCTCACCACGGAAGCGGTGACGAAGGTCAGCGCGATCGTTCGCCACCGCCGCGGGTGGAGCGCCGAAGCCCCCATGAGGAGCATCTGGTTCGGCAGCACCGGCAGGACGTAGTCGCCGAGCGGGAAGACGGCGAGCGCCGGAAGGAACCACGGCCGGTCCGCGGCCCGGTCGAGCCGCTTCAGAACGCGTCCGGCGCGGGTCCCGGGGCGGCTTGTGGGCCGGTTCTCGGGCCCGCGGGGTGGGGTGGTCGGGTCGTCAGCCATGGCGCAGCGCGCGGTGGGCGAGCGAGGGGGCGATCCGCATCAGCCCCGGGAGTAGCCGGGCCCGGCCGACGTAGATCTCCGTACGGTCCCGGACGATGCCCTGAACCACCGCCCGCGCCGCGTCGGCCAAGCTGATCTTGCTCCGGCCGCGGCCCGCGGTCATGTCGGTGTCGACGAGCGGCAGCACCGCGTCCACCACCCGGACATGGGGCGCGGCGTCCTCGCACTGGTAGCGCAGGGACCGGGTGAACGTCCGGACCGCCGACTTCGCGGCGCAGTACACCGGCGCCGACGCCTTCGGCGCGAACGCCAGACCGCTGCTGACGTTCACGATCGCTGCCGAGGGGTGGCTTCGGAGGTGGGGGAGCAGACCCGTGGAGAGGGTGATGACGGCGTCCAGATTGACGGCCAACTCCCGGCGCAACACCGGTCGCAGCTCCCGCGGGTCCGCGGTCAGGAAGTCGCTGAGGTGCTGCACCCCGGCGTTGTTGACGACGACGGAGACCTCCGGGTGCCGGTCGGGGAGCGCGTCGGTGAAGGCGTCGACGGCGTCGGGGTCCGCCAGGTCCAGGGCCTCGGTCGACACCCGCTCGCCGTATTCGGCCGTGAGGTCGGCGAGCCCGCCGGCCGTACGGCCCACGGCCACCACCCGGGCGCCGAGCCCGACCAGCCGTCGGGTCAGGGCCCGGCCGACGCCGCGCGTCCCGCCCGTCACGAGGACCGTTCTGCCGGTGAGGTTCATGGAGTCCTTCTCTTCGTCGGTTCGTGGTGGATCTCCGGCCCGCCGGGGGACGGCCGTTGGAAAACCGAGCGGTACACCGCGGGCGTCATGGCGGTCCGCAGCTTGAAGTGGCGGGTGAAATGGGGCTGGTCCGCGTAGCCGCAGACGAAGCCGATGACGCTGACCGGGTGCTCGCCGGCCATCAGGAGTTCGGCGGCGGCCTTCGCCCGCACCGTGCCCAGCAGTCGGCTGAAGCCTCCCGCTCCCGCCAGCCGGCGCTGGAGGCTCCGTGCGGGCACCCCCAGCTCCGCGGCGAGACAGCCGAGGGTCCAGCGGCGCGCGGGGTCGGCGGCGAGGAGCCGTCGCGTACGCGCGACCTCGTCCCGGCCGGCTTCCTCCGTACGGACGCCGGCCGAAGGCGCCACCCGGGACCAGGTGAAACGCCACAACGCGTGGTCAACCAGGGGCGGGGGCGCGGCGTAGCCGCCGTCCGAGAACACGGTGACCGGGCTGCCGCCGCCGACGGCGACCGTGACGTCCCGCGCACCGCACAGCGGCAGCAGCGCCGTCAGCACACCGAGGACGAGGGCGTCCTCGGCGGGTTCCGGCGGCGCCGACGAAGGTCCGACGTGCTCCGCGACCAGCAGCCCCGCCCCGCGCTCTCGGACCACCACGCGGTGCCGGGAGTGGGTGAACTGCTCCAGCCGCTGCCACCGCTCGAACAGGTCGTACGGGTCGACGGCGCTCAGCAGCGCGGCGACCGCGGGATCGGACGAGGCCGCGGGCAGCATCGCGCCGACGCGCAGCAGGGGCAGCAGACCGTGCTCGCGCGCGACGTCCGCCAGGAAGGTCCGCTTCACGGCGAACGGCAGCAGGGCCCCGTCGCCCGCGGGCGCGACGGCACGGATGCCCTCCGCCGCCAGCGCGCGCTGGACGAGCTCCAGCAGCCTGGCACTCGCGTACTCCTCCATGACCGCCCCTTCCTCCCGCTCTTGCGGAACGGTAGGGCCGCACGGCCGGGGAGGTCTTGAACGATCGCGCCACTCGGTCCGCCATCGGCGGCCGTCCGGCGGCGGGTCGGGAGGCTCGGGCGGTTCGGGCGGCGCGGGACTACCGGAGCGCGTCCACCCCGCCCTCCACCCACACCCGCAGCCGGGAGGGGCGCTCCCCGTCCATGTGCACCGTGTTCGTGGCCACGACGGTGCGGCGCGCCGCCGCCTCCGACTCGCCGGTGTTGGAGTTGACGTCGAAGCGCGGGAAGTTGCTGGAGGACACGTCGAGCCGGATGCGGTGCCCGGCGGCGAACAGGTTGGCCGTGTCGGGCGCGGTGACCTCGATCTCGTACACCTCGCCCGGGACGAGCGGCTCGGGCTTCTCGAAGGAGTCGCGGAAGCGGCAGCGCAGGATCCCGTCGGTGAGGTTGACGGCGAAGCCGTGCGGATAGTCCGCGTTGGGCGGGTGGACGTCGATCAGCTTGATGGTGAAGTCGGTGTCCAGCGCCGTACTGGAGACGTACAGCCGCGCCGACACCGGACCGGCCAGCACCACGTCCCGCCGCAGCGGGGGAGTGCTCAGGCTGATCACGTCCGGGCGGGCGTCCAGCGGCAGGAACGGCTCCCGCGCCCCGTGCACCCGGGCGTCCGGGGCGTTCTGGTCGTACGCCCCGCCCGCCATCACCGGCTCGCCCGAAGTGACCTGGCCGCCCAGGGTGGGCACGGGGTCGCGGGGGTCGAAGTCGTACGTCACCGACCGCGCGTCCGCGGCGGGCGGATCGGTACGGAGCACTCCGTCGGCGGTCAGGTGCAGGGCGACGGGCTCCGTCGCCGTCGGCGGCCACTGGTCGTCCGTGCGCCACTCGCCGCCGTGCCTCATCCGCCCGGCGGCGTCCCGTCGCCCGTCGCCGCCGCCCATCAGGAAGTACTGGACGGCCGGGAGCTCCCCCTCGTCCGCACTTGCGGAGCCGTCGACGGCAACCCGCCCCAGCGCCCGGTCGAACCAGCGCCGGCGGAACTCCAGGTACGAGGGTGCGAGGTTGCCGTCCAGCGTCGCCCGCGGGCCGAAGTCCACGTCCCCGGCATGCGTCTCGCAGCGGTGCCCGTGCGTCCACGGGCCCATTACCAGGTACGAGGGCGCCGACTTCAGCTCGCGCAGCGCCGTGAAGTTCTCGATGGTGGAGCGGACATAAGGGTCGTACCAGCTCCCCAGGTGCAGACTGGGCGCGTCCGGGAACCGCTCGTAGTGGCCCCGCCCGTACAGCGCCGGATTGCGGTAGTACTCCCCGAAGGCGTCCTGCCGCCACTGCTCCAGCAGGAAGTCCTCGTACACGGGCAGGTGCCGAAGCGGACTGCACCCGGGCCGCCACGGCATCGCGCCGAACCACCCCGCCACGTCCACCCGCGCGAGCGCCTGCGACAGCACCGGATCGGCCGCCGCCTCCGGGCTCCGCGCCGCATGCCGCACCGCCCACGTCACCTGCTTCAGCTCGAAGGCGCCGCCCATCCGCATGCCGGCGTCGTACGCCGAGGAGAAGCCGCCCGAGTCCTGGAACATCGCGGCCAGCCCCGGTGCCCCCTCTGCGGCGGCGGCCGACTGGCAGTGCGCCGAGTACGACACCCCCGTCATCACCACCCTGCCGTCGCACCACGGCTGCGCCACGAGCCACGCGATGGTGTCCGCACCGTCCGGCCCCTCGCCCAGGTACTTCACGAACGACCCCTCGGAGTCGCCGCGGCCCCGGCAGTCCTGCCGTACGACGTGATAGCCGGCGGCCGTGAAGTGCCGGGCGATCTCCTCGGGCGGGGGCACCGGAGCGCCCGCCCGGTCCTGGTCGGACGCGCGCGGCGCCCGCCGCCCGTAGGGGGTGCGCTCCAGGAGCACGGGCAGCGGAGTCGTCTCCGGCTCGGCCGCGGCCGAGTACAGATCGGCGGCGAGGCGCACGCCGTCCCGCACGGGGACGCGCAGGGCACGGCGCCACAGGGCACCGCCCGCGAGGGGTTCGGGACGGCCGGCGGCGGAGGTGTCGTACGAGGTCACCCCCGTGACGCTAGGCAGTGGCCCAGGTCATGGCGATCACTTGACCTCATCAGGTCAACTGTTCCGTCGGACGGTGACGGGACAGGACGCGGGACCTACTGTGCACCGCAACCCGGCAACGCCCCGCCTGCCGGCACGGCGGATCGTGCGTGCACCGGGTCCCTTCCCGACCGCTCGCGGCGTGGCCGCGCCCTGTCCCCGTACCGCCTCCCGAGGAGCACCGCCATGAGCACACCCGTCCAGCCCGCCCCCGAAGCGCCCCCCGGCGGGTCCGGAGAGGAGGGCCGCGGCTCCCGCTTCCTGGACGTGATCGAACGCGCGGGCAACGCACTGCCCCACCCGTTCTGGCTGTTCTGGATACTCGCCGGCGTCGTCGCCGTCGCGAGCTGGGCCCTGAACGCGTCCGGGCTGGAGGTCGAGGACCCCTCGTCCGGGGACCTCGTCGGGGTGCGCAGCGCCCTGTCGAGCGACGCCGTACGGGACCTGATCACCGGCGCCGAGGAGTCCTTCGTCACCTTCGGCCCGCTCGGCACCGTGCTGATGGTGATGCTCGGCGTCGCGGTCGCCGAGCGCTC
This sequence comes from Streptomyces sp. NPDC047315, assembly GCF_040643215.1. Taxonomy (NCBI): domain Bacteria; kingdom Bacillati; phylum Actinomycetota; class Actinomycetes; order Kitasatosporales; family Streptomycetaceae; genus Streptomyces; species Streptomyces sp. NPDC047315. The sequence continues at coordinate 16,621 of NZ_JBEYTZ010000055.1, forward strand.
CGGACTCTTCGAGGCGCTGGCCCGCCGCATGCTGTCGGGGCTCTCCCCGCGCACCGTCGTCCTGGGCGTGGCCCTGGGCGGCGTGCTCGGCAAGTTCCTCTCCGACTCGGCGTACGTGGTGCTCATCCCGCTCGGCGCGGTCGCCTTCCGCGCCGTGGGCCGCTCCCCGATGCTCGGCATGATCGTCGCGTTCGTCTCCATCAACGCGGCGGGCGACGCCAACCCGCTGATCGCGCCCGGCGACGCGCTGTTCGCCTCCGTGGCCACCGAAGCAGCGCAGCTGATCGACAAGGAGGCGGTGGTACGTCCCACGGACAACATGTACTTCACGACCGTCTCCGCGTTCGTGCTGGCCGCCACCATCGCCCTGGTCGTGGACAAGGTCCTCGCCAAGCGCGAGCACCACCTGACCCCCGACGCCGACCTGGAGGCCGCCGCGGCGCGTCAGGTCGTGGCCGCCGAGGTGGACGACGCCACCGAACTGCGCGCCCTGAAGCTGACCGGAGCGGCCGTCCTCGGCTACGCCGCGCTGATCGTGCTCGCGATGCTGCCCACCGGGTCGCCGCTGCGCGGCGAGGGCGGTGCGATCGTGGAGTCCACCTTCATGAACTCGATCGCCGTCTTCCTCACCGTCTTCTTCCTGTTCATCGGTGCCGTGTACGGGTGGCTCACCGGCCAGATCAAGGGCAGCCGGGCGATCCCGCAGTTCATGGCGGAGGGCGTGCGTTCCATCGCCCCGCTGCTGGTGCTCTTCTTCGCCGTCTCCCAGTTCCTGGCCCTGTTCAAGTGGACCGGCATCGCCACCGTCGTTGCGGTGGAGGGCGCCGACTTCCTCAAGGGCCTCGGCGCACCCACGCTGCTGCTGTTCACCCTGCTGATCGTCGCGATCGCGCTGATGAACCTGGTGATCACCTCCGGCTCCGCGCTGTGGAGCCTGGTCGCCCCGGCCCTGGTGCCGATGCTGATGCTGCTCGGCACCAACCCGGCCACCACCATGGCGCTCTACCGCATCGCCGACTCCTGCACGAACTCGATCACCCCCATGAGCACGTCGTTCATGCTCTGCGTCGGCTACCTCCAGACGCTGCGCCGCAAGGCCGGCATCGGCACCCTGGTCTCCTTCACCCTGCCCGTCGCCATGGTCATGCTGGTGGTGTGGACCGCGCTCTTCTTCGTCTGGTACGCGCTCGGCATCCCGCTCGGCCCGGGCGCGCCCGTGCGATGAGGCCCGCCGTACCCTGACGGCGTGAGCATCGTCCTCGACCTGGGAGGGCTCGGCCCCGCGGACCTCGTGGTCGGCCCCTCCGCCCTGGCAGAACTGATGGCGAGCCTGCACGTGCTCGCCGAACCCGAGCACCACCCGGAGGCCGCGGGTTGGACGGCCCGTGCCGTCGCGGACCCCGGCCTCCGCGACGAACTGCTCGTCTTCGCCCCGCTGTGGGCCCGCTTCCGCTGCCGGCTGTTCTTCCCGCGCGCGCTGCCGCTCGCCGAGAGCCTGGACGAGGAGCTGACGGCGCTGGCCCGGCTGGCGGCCGAGGACTTCCTGGAGCTGGTGGCCCCGGGAGTCCTCGGCACCACCGCGCAACCCGTGCCGCCCGCCCGTGAACTCCTCCCCGGCACCCCTGCCGCGGAGGAGTACGCACGTCGCTGCCAGCGCCGCTCCTACGCCCGCGGTGAGCTGGCCAGGCAACTGGTGGCCGCGCCGCTGGAGCTACGGGACCGGCTGCTGGCGGCCCTGCGCGCCGCCGACACCGCGTTCTTCGCGGAGGACTGGCGCACGCTCCGGCCGGTCCTGGAGGACCACGCCCGGGAGGTCCGGCGCCGACTGGCCCTGCGGGCGCCCGTGGACGTGCTCACCGATCTGCTGCCGACGGCGGTCCGGGTCGGCCCGGGCGCACGGGTACGCCTGGACAAGCTGCAGAACCACGAAGTCCGGGTCGCCCCCCGACCGCTCGTCCTCGTCCCGTCGGCCCGGGTGTGGCCGCATCTGACGGTGAAGAACGAGCACACTTCGTGCGTCGTGGTCCACTACGCCGCACGTGGCACCACCTCCGACGAGCAACTCACCGTGCGCGATCTGCACCAGCGCCTGATGGCGCTGACCTCGCCCGCCCGGATGGAGCTCTGCCGTCATTTGCTGGGCGAGCCCATCACCACCTCGGAACTGGCCACCCGCCTCGGCTCCACGGAACCACAGGTCTCACGCAGCCTCCGCATCCTGCGCGACGCGGGCCTGGTCCGCTCCACCCGCGACGGCAAACTGGTGCGCCACCGGTTGGCCACGGACGTGATCCGACGCCTGGGGCACGACGTGCTCGCGACGGTGGGGCGGTGAGGGCGGTGCCGGACTCCGCCCACTCCGGGTAGCCCCCGGTGCTCAACCGAGTCCGGCCAACAGCCGCTCGGTGAGCAGGTGCAGCCGGCGGGCGTCCTCGACGGCGAACTCCGGGCCCGAGGTGTCGAGGGGGCGGCCCCGTGTGAAGGCGCTGAGGCCCGCAGCAGGCGGGGCGTCCAGGACGTCGAGGATCGGGGTCACCGCGTCCTCGACGGAGGCGGCGGTCCTTCGGACGGCGTCGAGACGGGCCAGGGCGTCCGGCGTGTACTCGCCCGAGAAGGCCGTACGGACCGGGCCCGGGTTGAACAGGACGTACCGCACCGACGTGTTCGGGCGGAGTTCGGCGTAGGCGACGCCGAGCAGGTCGTTGAGCCGTCCGCCCTGCATGAGCGCCCGGTGGCCGTCGTACTCCCCGGTGAGCTGGAGGTCGTCCCAGTGGATCTCACCCCCGCCTCCGGGTCCCGCGACGTTGAGGACGACCGGCGCGTCGGCGGACTCCAGCGCACCGGCCAGCCCGTGGCCCAGCAGGAAGCGGCTCAGGTAGAAGTGCGCGAGGGTGTTCTCGAAGCCCTCGGCCGTCTCCAGGCGGGTGGTGCGGAAGTGCCGGGCGCACAGCACCAGCGCGTCGACCTTCGCGAAGGACGAGCGGACGGCGTCGATCAGCGTTCGGGTCTCGGACAGCAGGCTCAGGTCGGTGCGGATGAAGTGCGCTCGCGCGGTCGCGCCGCGTCGTCGCGCGGCGGCCAGCCAAGCCGCGCCCTTCTCGGCGTTCCGTCCGATGACCACCACCTGGTGGCCACGGTCCAAGTAGGCGTGGGCGACGGCCCTGCCGATGCCGTCCGTGCCTCCGGTGACGACGTAGGTCCTCACAGGAACCGCGCCGCGATCTGCTCGGGGGTGAGGTGCACGGTGACCAGCTCCGGGAGGGACGCGGCGGTCTCCGGGCGGTGCTCGGCGTAGGTCATGCCGGTGTACTTGAGGGCCAGTTCGTCCAGCCGCTCGCGGCTGCCCGCGCTCTCGAAGCGGGCGGTGCCGCTGAGCGCGGCGTACCCGTACGGCTCGTCCGGCGGGTTGACCATGACGCTGAGCCGGGGATCGCGTCGCAGGTTGCGCACCTTGAGCATGTCGACGCCCGTCACGAAGAAGACGCCGTGGCCGTCCCGCCCCAGCCAGACGACCGACTGGTGCGGACTCCCGTCGGGCCGCAGGGTCGCCACCGTGACGAAGATCCTGGAATCGAGTGCTGCCTTGAGTTTCACCGACAGACGGACCGGGCTCACGCGGACTCCCGAGCAAGTGCTGACGCGACGGCAGGCGTACGCGTCGAACGGATGAAGTGTCACAACTATGTGGCACTTCAATGGGGAAGTGCAATGTGGTTGTTGAGTTTGTTGGCGTATCGGCGCCCCTCCTGCGTATGCTCCCGGTCACGATGAGAGCTGACGCGGCACGCAACCTGGACGCCGTCCTGCAGACCGGCGCACGCCTGCTGGCGGACGACCCCGGTACGAGCATCGCGGCGATCGCCGCGGCGGCCGGGGTCGACCGGCGTACCGTCTACCGTCGCTTCGCCACCCGCGAGGCACTCCTCGCCGCCGTCCGCGCGGCGAAGCTCGACGCCTGCGAGCAGGTCGTCGCGGAAGCGCGGCTGACCGAAGCGCCCGTACTGGTGGCCCTGCACCGCTACGCGGAGGGCGTCATCGCCGTCAGCAGGCGATGGCCGGTGGACGTGCGGCAGGTGCAGGGCGAGGCGGGGATTGCCCGTCTCGACCGGCTGATCGGGGAGCTCGACGCCTTCATGGCCCGCGCGGTGCGCGAAGGCGTCATCAGCCCCCGGCTGCCGGACCGCTGGGCCCGTACCCTGCTCGTTCACCTGACCAACATGGCCGCGCACGAGATGCCGGAGCTGACCTGCGCTCAGGGGGCCGACATGGTCGTCCAGTCGCTGACGGCGGGGCTTCGGCCGGCCTGACGCGCAGGGTGCTCTGCCTCGAAAACCTCTCGGCATCCGCGCCCGGGTGTGCGAGGGTGACCGCTGATCCATGGGCCCGTCGAGCCCGGAGCGCGGCTGCACCCGTACCGGCCCTGCGACTTGGGGCCGTCCAGCCGCCGCGTTCACGTGATGAACCCGGGGCCGGACCGTGTGTGCCCCGCGTCGGGCTCGTCGGGCCGCGCCGCGAAGTCGAGCGATCGGGAGGGACTTGAGATGCGTCACCGTTTCCTGGGGTCAACCGGGCTGGTGGTCAGTGAACTCTGCCTGGGGGCCATGACGTTCGGGAGGGAGAGCGCCGAGTCGGAGTCGCACGCCATCTTGGACCGGTTCGTCGAGGCGGGCGGGAACTTCGTCGACACCGCCGACATCTACTCGGCGGGCGCCTCCGAGGAGATACTCGGCAGGTGGCTGAAGCAGCGCCGTCGCGAGGACGTGGTGGTCGCCACCAAGGTCCGGTACGGCACCGGCGACAGCCCCAACGACCGGGGGCTGGGGCGCAACCACCTGATCGCCGGGGTGGAGGCCAGCTTGCGCCGGCTCGGCACCGACCACATCGACCTGTACCAGCTGCACGCCTGGGACCCCGCGACTCCGCTGGAGGAGACCCTCGCCACCCTGGACACCCTGGTGAAGTCCGGCAAGGTCCGCTACCTGGGGGCCAGCAACTTCACCGGCTGGCAGCTCCAGAAGGCCCTGGACCTCAGCCGTCTGCACGGCTGGGAGCGGTTCGCCACCCTCCAGCCGCTGTACAACCTGTTGGACCGCTCCACCGAGTGGGAGCTGATCGAGGTGGCCCGGCACGAAGGTCTCGGCGTCATTCCGTGGAGCCCGCTGCGGGGCGGCTGGCTCAGCGGCTCGATCCGGCGCGGCGCCACGGCGCCGCCGGCCGGCAGCCGGGTGGAGACGGCGGAGCGGCTCGGCTGGGGCGAGTCCTGGAGCGCGTACCAGGACGAGCGCACCTGGCGCGTCCTGGACGCCCTGTTCGAGGTGTCCGGGCGCAGCGGGCTGACTCCGGCGCAGGTCGCCGTCGCCTGGCTCGGCGGGCGTCCCACCGTCACAGCTCCGATCGTCGGCGCCCGCACGCTCGACCAACTCGACAACGTCCTCGGCGCGGCGGGCGTCGACCTCGACCCGGCCGACGCGGCGCTGCTGACCGAGGCCGGCGACCAGCCGCTGCCGTACCCGTACAGCGTGATCGCCACGGATCCGGCCCAGCGCTGACCCCGGTCACGCGGCGCAGCAGAGCGCCGCGGGGCCGGCCGGGGTCGAGGCGTGGGGCACGGCCGCAGGCACGGTGCGGGCGGTGCGGGCCTCGTGGTTCCCGCAGTCCTCGGCCGCGGGCGCCGCGGGCAGCGAACGGTTCTGCGCGAAGACGACGAGGCGCAGCACCGCGAACCGCCCGACCCCGGCGAGCGCGGAGGCGGACAGATAGACGACCTGCTCCAGCAGTGCGCCAGGGGTGGACACCAACTGCTGGAGGAGGAACATCGCCAGGCACGTCACGGCGTAGGCAGCTGCCGCGGACCCGGCCGACTGCCCGTGCTGACGCCACGTCGCCCGCCCGCCGGCGCCGAAGGTGAAGCGGGCGTGCAGTTCGGTGGCGAGGAGCGTGGAAGCCACGGTCACCAGGGCGTTGCCCAGGGCCCAGGGCATCCAGGAGGCGAGGGCCGTCACCGCGAAGCTGGAGGCGAGCCCCACTCCGCCGCCGCAGAGCACGAAGCGGGCGAAGGCCGCCACGGCGCCCGGCGCCGGCTGCTGCTGGCGCTGCGCTGTCTCCATGACCCCACCCCTTCGATCGGCTCCCTGCGGACTCGCGCACCCCTCGGCCTGTGAGGAATGAGGGGTGCGCTACCCGGTGATGCCATGATGGCACATTGATGGCACCACTGTGCAAGGCAATTTGGCGCCATCTTTGGTGAAGGTGGCGCTGCGGTCGTGGAAGTGACGGAGGGTCAACCTCGGTCCACCATCCGGGCCGTGGTTGACGGAAGCCACGTTGTACGGCTCAATTAACCGCATGAACGCCGAGCAGCACTTGGTCACCCGTGACCACATCGACTTCGGTCGCGTGTGGTCCGCAGCGTGTTGCGCCTGATGCGGCAGCGGGCCGTCTGACCGGCCCCTCTTCTTCGTGACCCACTCGCGGGTCGAGCTCCCGTCGCCTTCCCCTCGCGGTTGCGCCGTGCCCCGCCCCGGGCGCACGCGCGATCCGCGTGCGGACCGTCGTTCGCGTACGGGCGGTCCCGGCGGAGCCTGACCCGCCCCACCCGGCCCACTGCGCCCGAGGCCCGCGCCCAGGCGTCAGCACACCTGCCCATCACGTGATTCGCAGACCCCGGCAGCGCCGTCCCGCCCGACTGCGCCGGGGGCGCCCCGGCGCGCCCCGGAGGTCTGCAGGAAGGCATCTCCCATGCCCGTGGAGTTCCTTGGCATCGCCGCCACCAACGACGGCTCCGAAACGACCCCGCGCTCCGGCGCCGCCTTCGACAAGGAGTACACACTCCGGCTCGCCCGGGCGCACGAGGACCACGACTGGGACCGGGTGCTGTTCGCCTACGGTTCCGGATCGCCGGACCCCGCGCCGGCCGCCGCCTACGTCGCGAGCCGGCTGGACCGCCTCCAGACCCTGCTCGCCCACCGACCGAACGTCTCGTACCCGACCTTCGCCGCGAAGACCTTCGCCACGCTGGACCAGATCAGCGAGGGCCGCCTCACGGTGCACTTCATCACCGGCGGCGACGACCACGAACAGGGCCGCGAGGGCGACACCCTCACCAAGGACGAGCGCTACGCCCGCACCCGCGAGTACATCCGGATCGTCAAGAAGGTCTGGACCGCCCGCGAACCCTTCGACCACGAGGGCGAGCACTACCGCTTCCACGACTTCGTCAGTGACGTCTTCCCGGTCCAACAGCCGCGCCCGAACGTGTCGTTCGGCGGCTCGTCACCGGCCGCGTACACCGCAGGGGGCGCCGAGGCGGACGTCTTCTGCCTGTGGGGCGAGCCCTTGGCACAGACGGCCCAGCAGATCGCAGCCGTGCAGGCCGCCGCGCGGGCCGCGGGCCGCACCGACGTGCCCCGCATCCAGGTGGCGTTCCGCCCGATCATCGCCCCGACCGAGGAGTTGGCCTGGGAGAAGGCCCACCGCACGGTGGCCGCGATCAAGGAGCGAAGGGCGCAGGGCGCGGCGTTCACCCGGCGCCACCACGGGCAGGACCGGCCGCAGAACACCGGCTCGCAGCGACTCATCGCCATCGCCGAGGCGGGGGAGCGCTACGACCGGGCCCTGTGGACCCCGACCGCCGCCGCCACCGGCGGCGCGGGCAACTCCAACGCCCTCGTCGGAACCCCGGAGACGGTCGCCCAGGCGCTGCTGGACTACTACGACCTGGGCGTGGACATCCTCTCCGCCCGCGGGTACGACCTGCTGGGCGACGCGATCGACTTCGGCCGGCACGTGATTCCGATCGTCCGGGAGGAGGTCGCCAAGCGCGACGCCGAGCGTGCCGCTGAGCGCGGCGCGGAACGGGATGCCAGGCGCGCCGCAGACAGCGACGTCGGACGCGATGCCGAACAGACGCAGGGTGAGCCGCTTCCCCGCGCGGCGGTGACCGGATGACGTCCGCCACACCGCTCCCGTCACCGCTCCCGCCGTCGACGTCGGCCGGCCTCCCGACGGTCATCCACGTGGCCGTTTCCGACCCGAGGGCGCGCCCCCTGCTGCGCGAACTCGGCGAGGAGTACGCGGCGCGCTACGGCAAGGACGCCCGCTCCGAATTCGCCCGCTACCCCGACGAGGAGTTCACCGCACCGTACGGCGGCGTCCTGCTCCTGCTCCTCGAAGCCGGCGAACCCGTCGCGGGCGGCGCCTTCCGCCGCTACGACGGCGCGACGGCCGAGCTGAAGCGGATCTGGACGCACTCCGCCCACCGACGGCGCGGTCTGGCCCGACGCGTCGTCGCCGAGTTGGAGCGTGAGGCGGAGGCCCGTGGCTACCGCAGGATCTACCTGACCACCGGACCGCGCCAGCCCGAGGCCCGCGGCCTGTACCTGACAACCGGATACACCCCCCTGTTCGACACCGGGGCCGACCCGGAGACCATCGGCCCCCTGCCCTTCGAAAAGCACCTGTCGCCCGCACCGCGCCACAGAAGGGCGACCGACCTGTGAGCGTCCGCGGCACCGGAACGCCTCGACGCGTCGCCGCCGTGCCCCCCGCCGTCGAGACCCCGCGAGGCGCGCAGACCCCACCTGCCGCACCGGACCCCCTCACCGTCGTCCCCACCCGCCACTACGCCCGCTGGGTCGCGGCTGCCGCCGCGATCGTCGTGGTGGCCCAGTTCCTCCACGGCCTGGCCACCAACCCCGTGTGGGAGTGGGACGTCTTCCGCGCGTACGTCCTGTCCGAAACCATCCTCCAGGCCGTCTGGGTGACCCTCCAACTCACCTTCTACGCAACGGCACTGGGCTTTGTGCTGGGCACCGTGCTGGCCTTCATGCGGCTGTCGCGCAACCCCGTCCTGCAGACCGTCGCCTGGACCTACATCTGGATCTTCCGATCCATCCCGGTGATCGTCCAACTGGTGTTCTGGTTCAACCTCAGCGCCCTGTACGAAAGGCTGGGCGTCGGCATCCCCTTCGGCCCGGTGTTCTGGTCCGTCGACAGCGACAGCCTCATCGGCACCATCGGCGCCGCCGTCATCGGGCTGACGCTGCACCAGGCGGCCTACGCCGCCGAGATCGTCCGCGGCGGCGTCATCGCCGTCGACCAGGGGCAACTGGAGGCAGCCGCAGCACTGGGCATCCCCCGACTGCGGCAGATCCGCCGGATCGTGCTCCCGCAGGCCATGCGCGCCATCCTGCCCACGGCCGGCAACGAGGTCATCGGCCTGCTCAAGGGCACGTCGCTGGTGTACGTGATGGCCATCGGGGAGCTCTTCTACCAAGTGCAGGTGGTCTACGGACGCAACGGCCGGGTGATCCCGCTGCTGCTGGTCGCCACCGCCTGGTACGTGGTCCTCACCTCCCTGCTGTCGATCGGCCAGTACTACGTGGAGCGGCACTTCGCCCGCGGCACCGACCGCACCCCGCCACCCACCCCCGTCGAGCGGGCCCGGCGCCTCGCCCGCACCCTGCGCACCCGGGCCGCCCAGCGCGACCGGCCCTTCACGGTGCCCGAACCGTCGGGAGGCGTTCGATGACCGCGGCCACGCCCCACGCCCGGCCGGCCGCCGACCCCGTGATGGTGGACGTCCGAGGCGTCCACAAGAAGTTCGGTGCGGTGGAGGTGTTGCGCGGCGTCGACCTCCGGGTCCACACCGGCGAGGTCACCGTCGTCCTCGGCCCCTCCGGCTCCGGCAAGTCCACCCTGCTGCGCACCATCAACCACCTGGAGAAGGTCGACCGCGGCTGGATCAGCATCGACGGAGAGACCGTCGGCTACCGCCGCTCCGGCAACAAGCTGTACGAGCTGAGGGAGCGGGACGTCCTGAAGCAGCGCACCCACATCGGCTTCGTTTTCCAGGACTTCAACCTCTTCCCGCACCTGACCGTCCTGGCCAACCTCGTCGAGGCGCCCGTCTCCGCCCTCCGCCGCCGGCGCGCAGCAGCGGAAGGGGCCGCCCGCCTGCTGCTGGAGCGGGTCGGGCTCGCCGACAAGGCCGACGCCTACCCGCGGCAGCTCTCCGGAGGCCAACAGCAGCGCGTGGCCATCGCCCGTGCGCTCGCCCTCGAACCCAAGGTGCTGCTGTTCGACGAACCCACATCGGCGCTCGATCCGGAGCTGGTCGGCGAAGTCCTCGACGTCATCACGGACCTGGCGCGCTCCGGTACGACCATGATCGTCGTGACCCACGAGATCGGCTTCGCCCGCGAGGTCGCCGACACCGTGGTCTTCCTCGACGACGGCGTCGTCGTCGAGCAGGGGGCGCCCTCTGCCGTACTCGACCGGCCGCAGCACGAGCGCACCCGCTCCTTCCTCTCCAAGGTCCTGTGACCGGCCCGCCCCTCGCCATGAATCCCCGCGCACCACTGCGAGTTTGGAGTACGACCATGTTCCGCTCGACGGCCCGCCGCACCGCCCAAGCCGCACTGGGGCTGACCGCCGCCCTCGCCCTCGCCGCGTGCGGCAACCCCTCGGACGGCGGCACGGTCGAGGTCGCCGCCACCAAGGGCACCAGCACGAAGATCAACCTGAGTCCCGAGCAGCGACGCATCACCACGGACGAGGTCGAATCCATCGCCGCCCGGGTCCCCCGGGAGATCCGCGACCGGGGCACCCTGGAGATCGTCAACTCCTCCGGCTCGGCCGCACCCCTGAACTTCTACGCCAACGACAACAAGACCGTCATCGGCGTCGAAGTCGACATCGCCCACCTCGTCGCCGGAGTGCTGGGCCTCGAACTGCGCGTCAACACGGTGTCGTGGGAGAACGTCTTCGTCGGCCTCGACAGCGGCAAGTACGACGTCGGCTTCAGCAACATCACCGACACCGAAGAGCGCAAGCAGAAGTACGACTTCGCCAGCTACCGCGAGGACAACCTGGGCTTCGAGGCCAAGAAGGGCAGCGGACTGAAGGTGACCGGGCCCGAGGACGTCGCGGGCCGGACCGTCGCCGTCGGCAGCGGCACCAACCAGGAGAAGCTCCTGATCGAGTGGAGCGAGGAAGCGGTGAAGGCCGGCCTCAAGCCCGTGGACATCAAGTACTACCAGAGCGACAGCGACACCCACCTCGCCCTGCAGTCCGGCCGGATCGACCTCTACCTCGGCCCCCACCCGACCGCCGCCTACCACGCGGCCATCAGCGGGAAGACCGAGGTCGTCGGCGTCCACTCCGGGGCCGGAACCACCCTCCAGGGGCTCATCGCCGCCACCACCAAGAAGGGCAGCGGACTGGCCGAATCCCTCGCCGAGGCACTCAACGAGACCATCAGCAACGGCACGTACGCCAAGGTGCTCGCGCGCTGGGGGCTCTCCGCGGAGGCCGTGCCCACCTCCGAGGTCAACCCGCCCGGACTGCCCTTGACCAACAAGTAGCCGCCGCGGTGCGGGGCCGCGCAGCACGCGCCGTGCCGCGCGGCCCCGCTGCCGTCCGCCGCCCCCCACGCCCACCCCATGCCCCGAAGGGTTCGCCATGGCCACCGTCCTGTCCGTCTCCGGAAGCCCCTCCGCCACCTCCCGCACCGCACGCCTGCTGCGCCACCTGGACCGACGGCTCACGGCCCGGGGACACGAGGTGATCCCCCTGGACGTCCGCACCCTGCCCGCTGCGGCCCTGCTCGGCGCGGACTTCGGACACCCCGCGATCGTCGCGGCGACCGAGTCGTTCGCCCGCGCGGACGGCATCGTCGTCGGCACACCGGTCTACAAGGCCGCCTACTCCGGGCTGCTCAAGTCCCTGCTCGACGTCCTGCCGCAACACGCACTCGCCGGCAAGACGGTCCTGCCGCTGGCGACCGGCGGAACCACGGCGCACGTCCTCGCGATCGACTACGCACTGCGCCCCGTGCTCAGCACCATGGGTGCCGCACACGTCGTCCAGGGCTGGTTCACCCTCGACAGGGACATCCTGGTCGGCGACGACGGCACCCTGACCGTCGCCGAAGGCGCGGCCGAAGCCCTCGTGCAGGTCGTCGACCGGTTCTCCGACGCCCTCGACAGCCGGACGGCCCTGCTGACCGCATCCCGTTGAGCACCGAAGCACCGAAGCACCGAAGCACCGAAGCACCGAAGCAGCGAAGCAGCGAAGCAGCGACCCCGGAGCCCTGGAGCCCGGAGCCCCGGAACCGGTGTCCACGCCCGTCGAGCGCCGAGGAGTAGCACCCGATCATGTCCGCCATCCCACTCGGAGTACTCGACCTCGTGCCGATCCCGTCCGGCTCCACCACCGCCGAGGCCCTGCACAACACCGTCGACCTCGCACGGCGCACCGAGCATTTCGGCTACGCGCGCTACTGGCTGGCCGAACACCACCTCAACCCCGGGGTGGCCGGCGCCTCTCCCGCCGTCGTGCTGGCCCTGACCGCCTCCGCCACCTCCACGATCAGGATCGGATCCGGCGCCGTACAACTCGGTCACCGCACCGCCCTGTCCACCGTCGAGGAGTTCGGTCTGATCGACGCCCTGCACCCCGGGCGACTCGACCTCGGCCTCGGTCGCTCCGGCGGACGTCCCGCAAAGCGGACGGCGGAGCCGCGACCGACCACGGTCCCCGTCGTGGACGGCCGCGCCCCCAACGGGCTGGAGATCCCGCCGCGGTTCTCCTTCGAACGACTGGCGAACACGCCCCGCTTCCGACTCCAACAGCGACTGCTGCACCTGCCGGGCGCCGGGCCGCAGGACTATGACGAGCAGATCGACGACGTACTCGCGCTGCTGCGCGGCGACTACCGCTCCGCCGACGGGGTCGAAGCCCGTGCCGTCCCCGGCGAAGGAGCCCGGGTGCAGGTGTGGATCCTCGGCAGCAGCGGCGGGCAGAGCGCCGCCGTCGCGGGGCGCAACGGACTTCGCTTCACGGCCAACTACCACGTCAGCCCGGCCACCGTGCTGGAGGCGGCGGAGGGCTACCGCGCCGCGTTCCAACCGTCCGAGCACCTCGGCAAACCCTACGTCAGCGTCTCCGCGGACGTCGTCGTCGCCGAGGACGACGAGACCGCCCGCGAACTGGCCACCGGGTACGGCCCGTGGGTCCGCAGCATCCGCACCGCCGAGGGCGCCATCCCGTTCCCCACCCCCGACCAGGCCCGCGCCCGCACCCGCACGTGGACCGACGCGGACCGGGCACTGGTCGCCGACCGCGTCGACACCCAGTTCGTCGGCTCCCCGGCGCGCGTCGCCGACCGACTCGAACAACTACAGGAGGCCACCGGCGCGGACGAGCTGATCATCACCACCATCACGCACGACCACGCCGACCGGGTGCGCTCCTACGAACTCCTCGCACAAGAGTGGCGGCGCAGATGAAGGCAGAGGCGAAGGCGGAGGTGACGGCAGCGGCGAACCGGTCACAGCCATCCGTTGCGCTGCGCCTGCAAGGCCAACTGGAAGCGGTTCGCGGCGCCGGACCTGGCCATCAGGATCTGTAGGCGACGGAAGAGCGTACGGCGGCTGATCCCCAGTTCGCTGGCGATGACCTCGTCGCTCGCGCCGCCCGCGAGGAGCCACAGCAGGCGCCGGTCGGCCGGGGGCGGGCCGCCCGGGCGCACGGCGCGCCCCGGGAACGGCACGGCGCTGCGCCACGACAGCTCGAACAGCGCCACGAGGGCGGACAGCAGGCCGCACGGCTGCACGACCAGCATGGTGTTGTGGACGTCGGCCTCCTCGATCGACAACGAGACCAGTGCGTACGCCTCGTCGATGATCAGGAGCTTGACCGGCACCGACGGCAGGGTCCGGGCCTGCTCGCCGGCCTGGATGCACGGCTCGATGACCTCCTTGAGGTGCCCCGGGTGCGCCAGCGAATCCCGGGAGTACACGACGCGCTGCGTCACCCCGCGGGCGAGCGTGGCCAGCGCGTCGTCCCTGGCGCTCGACAGCGGGAAGTACGGCGGCGACTCGAACTGCCGGATCTGCTCGCGCGCGCTCGCCCACGCCTGACGCATCCTGGGCCCGATGGCGTCGCCGGTGACGACCTCCACGAGATCGTCGTTGTAGGCGGCGAGCCGCTGCCGCCGGAACGACTCGAAGGCGCCCCCGACGGCGATGCGCGACTCCTCGACCTCGGCCGCCCGGTGCCTGGCGAGGACCTCCAGGCCGGCCGCGGGTGGCACCGGAGCCACTACGTCGTCGGCGGCCTCGGCGGCGCTGGCCAGCCCGGCGTCCACCAGCGCGCCGTACGCGGCGGCCAGTTCCGCACCGTCCAGCCCGGTGGCCGCCGCGACCGCACCCAGCGGGGCCGGGGCGACGTCGAGCAGCGCGAGGTACACGTCGGCCGCCGCCTGGTCGAGCCCCAGCAGTCGCAGCGCCTCGCCGAGTTTCGCGTTCGTCATGCGTCGCATTATCGATCGCCCCGGATCGGAATCTGGCCGATCCGTGCCACTGGCACCATGGGGCGCCGGACGGGTGCCGTGCGGGATACCGTCCGAAGGCCGCCGACGTCCGACGACCGGACGACCGGACGACCCGGCGGCAGCGGGGCGGGCCGGGCCGCCCGGCACGGTGGCCGGTTCCCCACGGCCCCGCTCCGACGGCTCCCGCTGCCCCGCGCCGATGACCCATCACTCACGGGAAGGCGTACGACGTGGCGAAAGGCCGGAAGAACGGTCTCTACTCAGGCATCTCCGAGGAACTGTCCGCCCTGATGCGCACGGGGTGGGCGGACACCGAGCGGCACGACCTGGAACTCGACGAGCAGGCTCCCCACGCGGCCCGCAGACGTGCCGCGCTCTCCGCCCGCTTCCCGGGCGAGCGCCTGGTGATCCCCTCCGGGAACCTCAAGGTCCGCTCGAACGACGACACGTACCCGTTCCGGCCCTACTCGGGCTACGTCCACATGACCGGTGACCAGGCCCGGGACGGCGCCCTCGTCCTCGAACCCCGGGCGGACGGCGGGCACGACGCCTACTGCTTCCAGCTGCCCCGGGACGGCCGGGACGACCAGGAGTTCTGGACCGGCCCCACGGCGGAGCTGTGGATGGGCCGGCGGCGCTCCCTCGCCGAGTCCGAGCGCGTGCTGGGGCTGCCCTGCCGCGACGTCCGCACCGCCGCCGGCGACCTGGCCGCCGCCTCCGGAGCGCCGACCCGGATCGTCCGCGGCATCGACCCGTCCCTGGAAGCCGCCGTCACGACCGACGCCGAGCGCGACGACGAACTGAAGGAGGCGCTCGACGACCTCCGCCTCGTCAAGGACGAGTGGGAGATCGCGGAGCTGCGCAAGGCCGTGGACTCCACCGTGCGCGGGTTCACCGACGTCATCGGCGAGCTGTCCGTGGCGGTCGCCTCGTCCGAGCGATGGATCGAGGGCACGTTCTTCCGCCGCGCGCGCCTGGAGGGCAACGCCGTCGGATACGGCACGATCTGCGCCGCCGGCGACCACGCCACGATCATGCACTGGACCGACAACGACGGCCCGGTCCGCCCGGGGGAGCTGCTCCTGCTGGACGCCGGCGTGGAGACGCACACCCTCTACACCGCCGACGTCACGCGCACGCTACCGATCAGCGGGACCTTCACGCCCGTGCAGCGCAAGGCGTACGACGCGGTGTACGAGGCCCAGGAGCTGGGCATGGCCGCGGTGAAGCCGGGTGCCGCGTACCGCGACTTCCACGAGGCGGCCCAGCGCCACCTGGCCGCCAGGCTGGTCGAGTGGGGCTTCATCGAGGGCCCGGCCGAGCGGGCGTACGAACTCGGCCTCCAGCGCCGCTTCACCATGGCGGGCACGGGTCACATGCTCGGGCTGGACGTCCACGACTGCGCACGGGCCAGGAACGAGGAGTACGTTGACGGCGTGCTGGAGCCGGGCATGGTGCTCACGGTGGAGCCGGGCCTGTACTTCCAGCCGGACGACCTCACCGTGCCCGAGGAGTGGCGGGGCATCGGCGTGCGAATCGAGGACGACCTCCTCGTCACCGACGACGGCCACGAGAACCTGTCGGCGGGTCTGCCGCGCTCGGCGGACGACGTGGAGGCGTGGATGGCGCGCTTCGCCGGCTGACGACGACCGGAGGCGGTCGAAGACGGCCTAAGACGACCGAAGGGCCGCCGGATGCTTTCCGCGTCCGGCGGCCCTTCGGGCACGAGCGGGGCACGGCGCCCGCTGGCGTCGGCTACTTCCGGGTCTTCTTGGCGGCCTCGTCCGCCTTGGCCTTGGCCGTCTTCTCGGCCTTGTCAGCCTTGTCAGCCTTGTCGTTCAGACGGGCCGCTTCCTTGCGGACCTCGGCCTGGGTGGCGCGCTCGCGCACCAGCCACTCCGGGGACTCCTGCTTCAGGGCCTCGATCTGCTCCGTGGTGAGCGCTTCGGTGACGCCGCCGCGGGCGAGTCCCGAAATGGAGATCCCGAGCTTGGCGGCGACCACCGGACGCGGGTGCGGGCCCTCGCGGCGCAGGTCCCGCAGCCACGCGGGCGGGTCGGCCTGGAGCGCGTTCAGCTCGTCGCGGGAGACGACACCCTCCCGGAACTCGGCGGGGGTGGCTTCGAGGTACACACCCAGCTTCTTGGCCGCCGTGGCGGGCTTCATGGTCTGGGTGCTCTGGCGCGACGTCATGGGTCCAAGGATATCGAGTGCCGCCCGGGGCTCTGACCACGCACGGTAATCTGGCCTTGTGACAGCCCCGGAGACAGCCCCCGATCCCGCCGTGTTCCGCCTCGCCTACGTCCCGGGCGTGACCCCGGCGAAGTGGGTGCGGATCTGGCAGGAGCGGCTGCCGGACGTCCCGCTGGAGCTGCTCCAGGTCGCGGTCCCGGCGGCTTCGGACCTGCTGCGCGACGGCGGCGCGGACGCCGGACTGGTGCGGCTGCCCGTGGACCGCAACGTCTTCAGCGCCATCCCGCTCTACACCGAGACCACCGTGGTGGTCGTGCCGAAGGACCACCTGGTGGCGGCGGTGGACGAGGTGTCCGTCTCGGACCTGGCGGACGAGGTCCTGTTCCACCCCCTCGACGACGCGCTCGGCTGGGAGGAGCCGCCGGGGCGGCCCGCGATCGAGCGCCCGGCGACGACGGCGGACGCCGTCGAACTGGTGGCGGCGGGGGTGGGGCTGCTGGTCGTCCCGCAGTCGCTGGCGCGGCTGCACCACCGCAGGGACCTGACGTACCGGCCCGTCGTGGACGCCCCGCAGTCGTCGGTCGCCCTGTGCTGGCCCGAGGACGCCACCACCGACATGGTGGAGGACTTCATCGGGATCGTGCGAGGGCGCACGGTCAACAGCACCCGGGGCCGCCGCACCGACGAGGAGCAGCGGAAGCCGAGCAAGGGCGGGAAGGGACAGAAGGCCGGGAAGGGGCAGCAGGGCGGCAAGGGCGGCGCGCAGTCCCCGCAGCGGCGTACCGGCTCCGGCCCGGGCGGCGGCCGTACGGGCGGGGGCAAGGCGTCCCGAGGCTCCGGCCGCGCCACCGGCAGGCCCCGCCGCCGCGGCTGAGCGCGGTCGCCGCCCCGCAGCGCAAGGGCTCCAGCGTTGACCCCGGCACTGAAGCCCCGGCGCTGGCCCCGGGACTGAAACCGTGGTGAAACCGGGCTGAACGCGCCCCGCCGCACCCTCTGCGGCATGACGACACCTCATCCACTCGCCGTCGCGACCGAGGGCCTGCGCAAGTCGTACGGTGGCAAGTCCGTCCTGGACGGCATCGATCTGAGCATTCCGGCCGGGTCGGTGTTCGCCCTGCTGGGCCCGAACGG
>NZ_JBEYTZ010000056.1:0-34197 GCF_040643215.1 Streptomyces sp. NPDC047315
AGTAGGTGTTTGTGATCCCTGGCCGTGAGGTGTGTACGGCTGGATGATCTGGATTGTGGGGGCTGACGGGACAGCTCGGCGGTACTGCCGAGAGTGCGGTGATCCGCTGCCGCAGACGATGGCGGCGGAGGCGGTGTTCTGCTCGGGTCGGTGCAGGTCACGGCGATGGAGGAGGCTTCAGCAGACCCGGCAGAGAGTCATCGCGATGCAGCAGAGCGAGCAGGCGGAGTGCCCGGTTTGTGGCAGGTCGTGGACGGTGGGGGTAGAGCGGTCGAGGGCGGCGGTGTACTGCTCGGACCGTTGCCGGGTGCGGGCCTGCCGTCAGCGGCGGGCGTCGCGGAACGGTGTTACGGAAACGCCGTAGCCGAACGCCTCGCGAACATCTTGAACACCTGCTGTTTAGCAGGAGAGTTCGAGGCGTCTGACTGTTGCTTCGAGCGCCCCCGGTTCACGCTCTGCCCCGGCGTGTCGCGCCCGCGTCACGGTGGACGGTGACCGGGGCCGGCGCCCCTTTAACCGGTCACGTCGTGGTGACCGGGCCGGGCCCGGGCGAGGGCGGTGGTCATCATGACCGACGTGGCCGACCGGATCGGGAACGTCACCCGGCAGCGTTACGAACACCTCGTCACCCAGGCGAAGGAGCTGATCGCGCAGGTCGCGAGGGCACAGTTCGCCCTGGGTGATATGGCGCTGGAGATCGAGCCGATGAGGTCGGTGGGCGGGTCCATGCCGAACGGCACGGACGACTTGTTCACCGTGACGGAGTCGTTGCAGATATTCGCGGACGACATCGGTGTCGAGCGGCGGACGGTGGAGGACTGGCGTTACACCGCCAACCGATGGCCGAGGGAGCGCCGCAAGGAGGGCGTGTCGTTCACGGTCCACCGCATCCTGGCGTCGGTGGTCGACGAGGACGAACGGTGGGCGGCGTTTGAAGACGCGCCGTTCAACCCGCGCACCGGCGCGAGGCAGTGGACGCCGGACGGCGCGAAGCGGGTCGTCGGCCAGCGGGTCGACCGGCCGGTCACGGTGGACGAAAAGGTCCAGGCCGTCGCCGACCTGACCCGGGACGACGAGGTCGCCGCACAGGTCGCCACCGATCTGCTGAAGCGGCCGGCGGTGACCGAGCACGTCACCCCCGCCGAGCGGGTGCGAGTTGTCTCGGAGCTGACCAGGGACGACACGGTCGCTCAGGAGGTGACCACGGGACTGCTGCGACGCCCGGCCGTGGCCCGGACGGCGATGCGGGACGACACCGCTCGGATGCTCGTCAACCGCGCACAGTTCGACAACTCGAACGAGACGCGCGAGCGGATCCGGGAGCGCACCCCGGCAGTCCGCGCGATCGAGCACACCATCGAGTACCTCGATCTGGTCGGTTCCTGCCACGGTTTCGTGGCCACCCTGGGCCGTCTGGTCCCGCAGCTGCGCGGGCAGGAGTTCACCGAGGACGAGCGCGAGACCGTGCGCCGGCAGATCGGCCGGGTCCGTGCTGCGGCGGACTGGCTCGAAGGCGCTCTCGACAACGGCGAGTTCACCCTGGACGAGCAGCTCGTGCAGCTCCTCAAAGGCGAGTAGACCATGCCGCGACGCCGGGAGGCCCGGCCCCTTGCCGAGCACTACGGCGACCTGGTCCGCGTCGCCCTGATGGAAGCACGCCCCGCTGGTCTGCACACCTACCAGCTCATGGCCGCCACCCGCCTGACCCGCTCGCAGGTCGGCCGGGGCATTCGGCACGTCCGTGATGTCGTCGCCGCGGAGAACCTGACGCCGATCACCTGGACGCGCCGGGACGGTTTCATGTTCTCTGACGATCCCGCGGACTGGATCGAGTACGACAAGCGGCAGTTCCGGCAGATCCTCGGCCGGCTCACCCGGGTGATCACGGGCACGCTCGATCCGCACCTGGCCCGTTACCCCGACGACGAATGGGCCCAGCTCGCCACCGCCCAGCTCACCGGTGTCCGCGCCACCCTTGCTCAGCTCTCCAAATAGCCCCGTCCACCGTCGATCACCTCCTGCCGAGTCCGCCATGCCCGCTGCCTCCCGTCGCCGCCGCTACCCGTCCGACACCTCCGTTGCCGAATGGGCCCTCCTGGAACCCCTGTTGCCGGTCCCGGCCTGTCAGACCAAGAGAGGCGGGCACCCGGAGAAGTGGCCGCGGCGGGAGATCGTCGACGGCATCCGCTACATCGTCGACAACGGCGCGAAGTGGAGGGCCCTGCCTGCGGACTTTCCCCCGTGGGAGACGGTCTACGGGTTCTTCTGGCGATGGAACCGGGCGGGGGTCATCACCTACATCCGTGACCAGCTCCGCCGCCGGATCCGTACCGGCAAGGGCCGCTGCCCACACCCGGTGACCCTGATCGTCGACTCCCAGTCGGTCAAAGGCGCCTCCACCGTCGGCCGCAACAGCCGCGGCTACGACGCCGCGAAAAAGATCAACGGGCGCAAGCGACATATCACCGTGGACACGCTCGGCCTGCCCGTGATGATCACGGTGACGCCCGCCGACATCCAGGACCGCGACGCCGCCCGCGACGTCCTCTGGCGCCTGCGCCTCACCCAGCCGCAAATCACCCAGGTCTGGGCCGACCGCGGCTACGCAGGCGAACTCGTGGACTGGGCCCGCGAACGCCTCTGGCTCACCCTGCGCATCGTCTCCCGCCCCAAGGGCACCAAGGGCTTCGTCGTCCTGCCCCGCCGCTGGAAAGTCGAGCGCACGATCGGCTGGTGCATGAACGCCCGCCGCAACGCACGCGACTACGAACGTCTGCCCCAGCACTCCGAGGCACACCTGAACTGGGCACTCATCACCATGATGACCAGGCGCCTCACCCGCAAAAGCCCCCGAACGAGCCAGTGGGCGAAGAAAACTCGTGCCTGATCAAGAGCAGCTGAGCGTCACGTGACTGAAAGTCATCGGTGCAGTCGTCGCGACGGTGCGTCTCCGAGCGAAGTGCTGCACCGAGTCCAGTACATCCGGGATCATGAACCATGCTTCCGGATGCCTGGCACCTCTCCGAAGACATCGACGACTTCCTCACCTGCGCCGGAGACTTTCTCCGCTCGCGCCCCGCTCTTCACAACACGCCGCTCACGACACTGGAAAAGTGGCGGACCCAACCGGGGGCGTTCATCCCGGGAGCCGTCCTCTTCGGCCGACTGGAGTCGGCGGGCGAGACCCAAGCGATCTTCTACCGCCCGCCGAGCCGCCGGCTGACCCTCACCCCGCTCTCCCCCGAGCGGGCCGACACCCTCGCCGTCCATCTGACCGGCCTCGGCCACACCCTCGCCGGCGTCACCGCGGACCACGACACCGCCACCGCATTCGCCGAAGCCTGGCAGCGGCACACCGGCGCGACGCACACGCTCCGCGTCCGGATGCACCTCTACCGCCTCGACACCCTCACCCCTCCCAACCCGCACCCGGACGGCCACAGCCGCCCCGTGGGCGAGCGGGATCACGGCCACCTCATGCGCTGGTGCCGGGGGCTCGCCACAGACCTCGGTGAGACCGTCACCATCAACGCCGCCTCCTGGGCCAGCACCCGCTTCGCCGAGAAGACCTACACCTTCTGGCAGACCCCCGACGGCACGCCCGTCTCCATGGCAGGCGTGAACCCGATGATCGCCGGCATGGTCCGGGTGGACCCCGTCTACACCCCCGCCCACCTCCGCGGACGCGGCTACGCAGCCGCCGTCACCGCAGAGGTGAGCCGGGCCGCCCGCGCCGCAGGCGCCACAGAGGTCGTGCTCTTCACCGACGCGGGCAACCCCACCAGCAACGCCCTCTACCAACGCCTCGGATACCGCCGGATCACCGACTGGGCCCCCTACGACTTCGCCCACGCCACACCAGAAACCAACTGAGAAGCAGAAGCGCGACAGCCACAGACAAGACCACGCCATCGCCGGACCTCGCACCCAGCCCCTGCCGACCTTCCCCGATCTGTGAAGCAGGTAGAAAAACACCTACTCAGCCCGATCCGGAGCCCCTTCTTCCTGGCTCCGGCGGCGTGCTGGTGGGCCCGGCAGACGGTGGAGTCCACCGACACGGTCCAGCCGATGTCGTCACTGGCGTCGGCCGCTGCCAGGAGCGCCGCGAGGATCCGTTCCCAGGTGCCGTCCATGGCCCATCTGATCAGCCGTCTATGAGCGGTCTGGAATGACCCCAGCTCGTCCGGCAGGTCCCGCCAGGGCGAGCCAGTGCGGTACTTCCACGCGATGGCCTCCAGAGTTCGACGATGGTCGGCCCATCGCCGACCACGGACCGGATCGGCCGGCATCAACGGCTCGATCCGGTCCCACATCGCATCAGTGATCACCCACCGGACAGACACATCCGATCAACCGACGAGCAGATCAAGGAGACACGCTCTAGTCGAAGCTCTTGCGGAGCGCTGGTTTGTTCAGGGCACCGAGGACGGGAAGGCCGTCTCCGTGGTGTTCCTCAATCCAGTGGCGGTTACCGCGGCGGCATGAACCTCGCTGAGGTCCACAGCAGGCCTTTCGCGGACATCTGATATCGGCGCCCCCTACCGCGATGGCGGAGCGATTCCGCCCAGGCGGTCGGCGAAGGACTGGGCCGTTTCGATGAACGGCTTCCGATATCTCCGCGAGATGTTCAGGCGTCACTCGGAAGGCAGGGCCGGAGACGCTGATCGCGATGACGACGGCCCCGCTGTGGGCGAATGCGGGGGCCACACAGCGGATGCCGAGTTCGTCCTCCATGTCGTCGACGGCGTAGCCGCATTCCCAGACGCGGGCAGGCCGTTCTGGGTGCGCGTGCAGGCACGGTCTCTTCCCCTCACCCCCTTGCCTGGAGTGCCTCGTGCCTGTGTCGCTTCCCCCTGCCCTCGATCTGTCTCTCGACCTGCTGCGTTGCCCGACGTGCCGTACGCGCCGCCTGCACCCCGGCCGCGGCACCCTGCGTTGCCCGGTGAGAGGTGAGTGGAACGGCTCACCCCAGTTTCCAGGTGATCTCCTCTTCCGCGTCGGCGGGCGCCCAGCGTGTCAGCGCCCCTGCCGCGACAAGGTCATCGAGTTCTCGCAGCAGTCCGCTCGCTGTGAGCCCGCAGAGGCGAGCCACGTGTCCGGTGTCGGCAGAGCCGTCACATCGAGGCGGACCGGTGAGCGCGTGCAGTCCCACCGCCAGGAGTTGTCCCATCGGCCCGAGCCCGCGGGCACGGGCCTGACGCGCCGAGCGCAGAGCCCAGTCGGCGGCCTGTCGGCGAACGGTGGAGCCCGGCATGCCGCTCACCGGGTCGGTGAGCCGGCCCGTGAGGAGCGAGTCGGCGGAAAGACCAGGGGCGATGAACCGGCTGCTGGCGAGTTCGTCCCATGCCTCCTCCATGGGGCCGTGGCCCATGCCGTGGACGAGCCCTTTGCGCAGGCGGACGTCGCTGGAGAGAGCGGCGCGCAGAACGGCCTGGAGAGCGAGGAGCCGTGCCTCAGGCGTGGTGCGGACAGGAAGGGACGCGGCCAGATAACTGAGCATCTGCCCGGCCAGCAGGGCACTGGCATCGGCGTCGTGCGGCCGGCGATGACGCGCCGAAACGCGGCGGGGGAGCGGAGAAGGACGCGCGAGCCTGGTCTCCGGCACGACCGAGGCGTCCGCCATGGCGTGTGCGCAGGCCGCGCATGCGTCAGTCAGCCGCCACAGCCGACCGCCGTGTCCGCGGGCGAGGACCAGGAGGACCGGGCCGGCGCAGCCACGGTGGCGTGGATGCCAGTGGCAGCCTCGTTCATGACACTGGCACGTCCGCAGGTGCTCGGGGAGGGGGCAGGCGCGGGCGTGCTGCGCCAGATGAGCCAGGGCGACGGCTCGAGCTGACCGTCCCTGCAGTGCTCGCGACCCCGAGGGGCACTGGGGACAGACGAGGAGCGGCCCCTGGGGGAGAGGGCGCAATTCGACTACCCATGTACGCGGCACGGAAGCGCGCATGTTGCACAGCCTCATCGGCTCCCTTGACTCTTCTCCGTCCCCGCCCCGTTCGGGCTGGAGGGGCCTTGCCGGGGACGGGGGTGACGGCCGCACACCGTAGTGCAGACATCTGCCCTTCGCCGCCACACCTCGGCCCGTCAAGCCGCCACCCCTCGGCCCGTCAAGTAGGGCAGAGGTCTGCACTGACAGAGCTGGTGCCTGCGCCGTCGGATGGTCGGGTGACGATCTTGCCGCCCGAGCCGAACTTCGAAGCGCTCCGCCTTCGGCTCGCGCAGCTGAGGGGCGAGCGCGGCTGGTCCTACGATGACCTCGCCGAACGGACCGGCAAATCCAGGCGCACACTCATCGAAATCGAGCAAGGCCGCACCATCGGATCACTCGACACCTGGCACGCCCTCGGTCACGCCTTCGGTGTCCCCTTCGTTGGCCTCTTCGCCGCTCTATGTGAGAACCACGAGCCTCCGGGCGCCGCCGGGTAGCGCGAGCCCCTGCTGTCCAGGAACACCCGAACCGGTCACCCGCCTCGAACGAAATCCCGACCCATCGGGCGCGCGTTCCCAACTTTTGGGCTGGTCGGGCGAACCTGCGGCGCCAGACACTGCATTCCCAGCGTGTCACCTGGAAGCTTCACGCCCATGCACTCCACCCACACCACGGGTCGCGACTGGGACGGTACCCCCAAGACCCATGGCCGCCTGCGCTCCCTGACTGTCGCTCACGACAGCCCCAGCCGACTGCTCCGCAGCGCCCAGCCCGCCCACTGTCACGGCTGCGGCAACCCGATCAACTGGCGCACCACCAGCGACCGACGGGTCATCCCGCTCCACCCCTTCGAACTGCCGACCGCCATCGTTCCCGAGCCGCACCGATGGCACCTCGCCTCCGGGATCGCCCACCCGGCAGGCGACGGCAGCCCCTGGTGTCACCTCGCACACCTCACCCTGTGTCCGGCCCGCACCACCTCCAGCGCGCTTCCACCCGCCCTGAGCGACATCAGACGACGCCTCGCACTCAACACCCGCCGCCTCACCGACGCCGGCCTTTTCATCCCAGGGCGCCATCCCCGAGTGGAGCCCCACCAGGATGACCCGTGCACACCGGCACGCCCCGTGGTCCAGCTCCTCTACGGCCGGTACATCGCCAGTGCCCCCATCCAGGACATCCAGTGCGTCGCCCAGACCGTACGCCGTACTCGCTGCACCAACCCGGTCCTCGCCCCCTGGACCACACCCGGACGCTGGACCCTCACGCCGGCCACCCCACACCGCCGCGGCTCCCGACAACTCGCCCTGCCCGTATCCGACATCGCCGTCTACGACCTCGGCCACCTCACCTACAGCGAGCAGGTCCGCTGGCGCACACAACGCTGCCCCACGCACGCGACCATCAGCGCCGCGCCCAACCTCGCCCTCGCCGACTGGGAGCCCCTCGACCCGCTCCTGCACCACGCCCACCTGGCCACCCGGCTGCCACCAGCCAGCCGACGACGCAGCTGAGCCGCACCGCCCCACCAACCAGCCGCCGACCCCTGCCTGCCCGAGTGCCACTACCCGATCCGGAGCACCCTCACGTTGTTCACGCCCACCGACGAACAGACCCAAGCAGCCGACCGCTTCCACGCCGGAGACCACATGGCCCTCCAGGCCGGCGCCGGCACTGGAAAGACCTCCACCCTCGCCTTCCTCGCTCACAGCACTGGCCGTCGCGGCCGCTACCTCGCCTACAACCGTGCCATCGCCCAGGAAGCTTCCACCCGCTTCCCATCCACAGTCACCTGCAAAACCGCCCACTCACTCGCCTACGCGGCACTCGGCCACCGCTACGCACACCGCCTCGGCGCACCCCGCCGACCCGCCTGGAAAACCGGACAAGACCTCGGCATCACCAAACCGACCCGCATCGCCGGCCACACCCTCATGCCCACCACGCTGTCCAACACCGTCCTGCGGACCGTGACCCGCTTCTGCCACTCCGCGGACACCACCCTCACCCGCCGCCACGTTCCACCGCTGCGCGGCCTCG
Source organism: Streptomyces sp. NPDC047315 (assembly GCF_040643215.1). Lineage (NCBI taxonomy): Bacteria > Bacillati > Actinomycetota > Actinomycetes > Kitasatosporales > Streptomycetaceae > Streptomyces > Streptomyces sp. NPDC047315. The sequence continues at coordinate 7,970 of NZ_JBEYTZ010000056.1, forward strand.
ACACCCCCGAACACCACCGCGGACTCGCCGACCTCGTCCTGCCCTATGCCAACAAAGCCTGGGCCGACCTGCAGAACCCCGACACTGGCGCGGTCCGCTTCGACCCGGACCACTTCCTCAAAATGTGGTCACTGACCAACCCCAGGATCCCCGCAGACTTCCTCCTCCTCGACGAAGCCCAGGACACCAATCCCGTCGTCGAGCACATCTTCAACAACCAACGCGACCACACCCAACTCGTCCTCGTCGGCGACTCCGCCCAGGCCATCTACCAGTGGCGCGGTGCCAAAGACGTCATGACCGGCTTCGACGGAACCCACCTGACCCTCTCCCGCTCCTTCCGCTTCGGCCCCGCCCTCGCCGACGAAGCCAACCGCTGGCTCACCATCGCCGAAGCCCCCATCCGCCTGACCGGCACCGACACAATGCCCACCGAACTCGGTCCCCTCGCCCACCCAGACGCCATCCTGTGCCGCACCAACGTCGGCGCCATGAAACACGTCATGAACCTTCTCGCCGCCGGCACCCGAGTCGCTCTTGTCGGGGGAGGAGGGAGCCTGCGCTCCCTCGCATTCGCTGCCCGCGACCTCAGAGACGGACGCCGCACCAGCCACCCCGAACTCGTCCTTTTCCCTACCTGGGGAACTGTCCAGGACTACGCCGCCCACGACCCCTCCGGCCGTGACCTGCAACCCCTCGTCGACCTCGTCGACACCCACGGAACCGACGCCATCCTCACCGCCGTCGACCACCTCACCACGGAAGAGCACGCCCAGGTCACCGTCTCCACCGCCCACAAGGCCAAAGGCCGCGAATGGGCCCGCGTGCAAATCGCCGACGACTTTCCCCCACCCAAGGACACCGACCAGCAGGACAGCAACGGCTGTCCCATCCCAGGGCCCATCGACTCCAGCGAAGCCCGCCTCGCCTACGTCGCCGTCACCCGCGCATGCAGGAACCTCGACATCGGCGGCCTGAGCTGGATTAACGACCACCCAGACGGGAGGCCATGAATACCCCAGGTGAAAACCAGGATCGTCATGCGAGCCGTTCGTTGCATAACAAAGAACGGGCAGTACAGCACCAAGGGAACGCCCTGGTCGACGGCAGTCGACCAGGGCGCAAGCTCATTGGCGCATCCCACACAGCTGGGCCACATGGTCGAGAGGATCGGGTCTATGGAGATGAACCGGCCGATGGCCGGGGAGGAGCTCCAGCCCGGTTCGGTCACGCTGGTCACAGCGGACGGGACGGTGCGCGAGGTCGCGGGCGGCTTCGTGTTCCCCAACGGGACGGCGGTAACCCCCAGGACAGCTCGACGGTCACCGTGGCGGACTCGTGACGTTCGCCGTCGGAGCCGACGGCGGCCTGTCCGGGCGGCGGGGGTGGGCGCGCCTGGACGGCGCAGCGCCGGACGGCATCTGCGTCTGCGGCGACGCGGAGGGGGCGGTGTGGTACGCCGACGTGCCGAACCAACGGTACGTGCGGGTCGCGGAGGATGCCGATCAGCCGGGAATGTAACGGATCAACCGATCCGTTTGCCCCGTCGCGCGAGTCCGGGGAAGCAGGCTCGTACGACGGGGCAAACGGCACGCAGTGCCCGTCGGGGCCCGGACGGAAGGCTCCGGCGCTGTTCTTGGCGAGTCACTGTTCGGCCCGACGCTTTCGATGACGTCCTGGGAGACCGACGAAGTGAGCCGGCGGACCGGCCACGTGCATCTCCTGAACCGGGACTCCGGACGGCTTGCCGCAGACTCCCGCCAGAGCCCGGAACGGCAGACTCCGCCAGAGATGCCACCAGAGCGTCCATTACGGTTCGTACCATCAACTCCTGTGGTCAACTTGCTGCTAAAAAGGGGAGTTGTCCGCAGTCTCTCTCCATGCATTACGATTCTGATGCTGTGTGATGCAAAATGACCCGGGTGAGGCCGACGTGACTGTTCCTGAAACTTCAAATGCATCAAGCGAGCCGCCCACTGCTCGATCCGTCGGCGTCCACCAGGCACGCAGCGAGTGGTCCGAGCTGGTGGGGCAGGCCAAGGAAGGCCATGCAGTCACTCTGTCCCGCCAGGATGAGCTGGCGGTCCTCGCGCCGCTGGACTGGCTCAGCGCAACGGCCGCCACACCCCAGGCCTGGGCGGAAACCCCGGTGAGCGAAGCACGCAACAAACTCGGCGATCTGGTGGGCGACGCCGCGAACGGCACCCCCCAGGTACTGACCCGCTACGGCCGCCCGGTGGCGGTGCTGCTGCCCGGCCCCATCACGCCCCCCGCCCCGCACGCACCCACCCGCATGCAGGGCAAGCGCCCCCTGACGGCAGCAGCAGACGTCCTGAGTTCCGCCAGGGACATGCCCAGTCTGTCGTTCGCTCTGCCCGCGCTGGATGCGGTCGTACAGGGCATCAGCCCCGGCCGCCTGACCCTGATCGCAGCACGCCCCGGCGCCGGCGGAAGCCTGCTCGCGGTGGCCGCCGCCCGGCACACGGCACTGACCGAGGGCCGCAGCGTCCTGTACGCCGCCTCGGGCCCGTCGCAGACCGACGTGGTGGCCCGAGTGATCGCCTCGCACGCAGGCGTCAGCTACCACGCGTGGCGCTCGGGCACCCTGCCCGAGCCGGAGGCGGCCGCCGCACACCTCGCACAGGCAGCTCTGCGAGAGCGCAGGGACACCCTGCTCATCGATGACGGCCGGGACCTGGACGCGACCGTGATCAGCGAAGTCGCCACGGACTGGGGAGCCGGACCGCTCGCCCTGGTGGTAGTGGACCGGCTGCAGCACCTGCCCGACGAACACCTCGCCCTCTCCGGAGACGCGCTGCCCGGCGCCGCACGCCGCCTCGCACATCTGGCGCGTCAGATCCAGGCGCCGGTCCTGGCCGTCATCGACAGCGACGACCCCGGGCTGCTGGGTGCGCTGGACGCCGACGTCACCCTGACGCTGACCCGCATGGGCCAAGCGGCCAGGATCGACATCGCCGAACGAGGGATGGGCCGCCTGGCATCGGTGGCGGTCGAACCCGACATCCCGCGGGCACGCTTCCTGCCCCTGCCCGGACACATCGCCGAGCGACTGCTGCGCGAGGACACCACCCCTGTCACCGAGTTCCCCATCACCGAAGCCTCCTCGCCTGCACCTACTGCGGGCGCTCCTACACCACACGAGGCACCCGACGCTGCGGGGGAGACCCGCATGCTTCCGCCGGTGCTCCCACCACATACTGCTGCGGACGTGGCTGTGTCCGACACGGTCACACGGAGGGAGGACGGCCAGCGGCCCGGGAGCTGGCCCCAGGCAGTCACCGAGGCTGCCACGGCCACCGCTCTCGCCCATGACACGGTCCTCGCCACCAGTGCCGCTATGCCGGCCGAAGACGACAGCGAACCAGTCACCGAACCCTCCGGCAGCACCGGATCGGAGGATCTGACCGCCGACGGCATGCTCACGGAGCACGGAGAACCAGTGCCGGACGAGGAGTCCGGCGGAAAGGGCTTCGAATACGGGCCGTTCGCCGTCATCGACGGCCAGCGCCGTGCCCACCTGGCCAGCGGCAAGACCATCCCCTGCCCCGCCACCAGCATCAGGGAACTCGCCACGTGGGCCGCGGACCGGCCCTTCGGCACCCCCCGGCTGCACCCGAGCGGCCGCGACGGCGACCCGCTGATCGTGCTCACCACCGAGGCCGCCGCGGCGCTGGGGCTGCCCGACCGCGAGGAAGGCGAGAGCAGGGCTCTTCCGGTCGACCACCAGATCATCACCGCGTTGACCGAGCACGGATGGGAGATGCCCCAGCGCGGCAACAAGCCGTGGTTCTCCGCCTGGGTCCGCCTCTTCCAGCGCGTCGAACGCGGACGGCGCTCCGTACAGCTGGCGATCCTGCCCTGGGGAGCCCTGACCACCGGCGGCTGGCCTCTGCCCGTCGACACGGAGACGAGGCGCCCGGCGTCCACGGTGCCCGAGGTGGTCCGCTTCCTGCGCGTCTACAGCGACCGCGTCATGACCCCCGTCAGCTCCACGGCCGTAACCGGCCAGGAACTGATGAACGCCCTGCGCCCGTCCACCCGTGCCTGGCGAGACGCGAGCACCGGCAAGGTCCGCTCCAAGTGGCTGGAAGGATCCCTCCACCTCCCGGTGGACCCCGCGCCGCCGGAGGCGACCAAAGACCACCCGCTGGCCGCCGCCCGCGACGAGCGGGACCCTGGCCAGGTCCTGCAGGAAGAGGCCCTCAAATGGTGGCGTCTACCTACCGACGAGGAGCGCGAACTGCCGTTCGTCGTCGGCCTGGACACGATGATGGCGTTCTTCGCCGCCTGCAACTCCACCCCCATGGGCACCTGCGCCCCCTACAAGGCCGACCGGCCCCGCTTCGACAAGAAGATCCCCGGTATCTGGCTGGAGGACCTCTCCGGCATCGACACCGACCCCCTGCTGCCCAGCCCCTTCACCCCGGACGGGGCGCGCCCGACCGGACCGGCCTGGTACGAAACCCACACCCTCGCCCTCGCCGCCGAACTCGGCCACACCCCCCGCCCGTCCCTGGCCTACCTGCGGCCCAACGACAAACAAGCGGCCGCGATGGGCATCGCCCCACACCCAGCCCGCTACGACGACAGGCGCCCGGACGCGGGCCCGGTGCCGGCGTTCGGCAACGGCCCCTACCTCAAGGGCTGGTACGAGCACCTGCTCCCCGCCTACATGGAGACCATGACCGCGCTGGGCGCGGTCAGCCACGACGACGGCACCCCCTTGTCCCCGCAGGAGTTCCTGCAGGCGATGGACCGCATGCACCACGACGAGGCGTTCCGAGCCGAGCACGTCACCGACCTCCTCGTCCTCAAGGCGATCAAACAGACCATCAAGGGTGCGATCGGCAAGTACCGGCAGGGCCCGCAGGACTACGGCCGCCGCGCTGAGGGCACCCACGCCCGCTGGAAGGCCCTGGACCGGCCCGACTGGCGCCCCGACCACCGCGCAGCCATCCTCGCCCGCTACCGGGCGGTGATGAACCGCAAGCTCATCAACACCGCCCGCGCGACCGGCGCCCGCCCCCTGGCCGTCAACACCGACTGCATCGTCTTCGCCTCACCCACCGAGGACATCGGCTGGCTCACCGGCCACAAGGGCGGATTCACCATCGGCCCCAACCCCGGCCACGTGAAGGCCGAGGGTGTGCAGTCCATGGAGTGGTACCTGCAGGTCGCCGCACTCGACAAGAACCCGGCCAGCCGTGTCAAGGATGGCCGCACCGACGCCGCATGGGAAGGCAAGTAATGCCCGCCACCCCCGTCCTGGACGCCCTGCGGGACATCCACCGCCTCGAACGCGACCGCCTCGCAGCCGTTCCGCAGAAGGGGATGCCCAAGTCCCCGCAGGCACAGGTAGCCTTCCTCCACCGCCGCCTGGGCCGCAGTACCCCCCGGGTTGCCGCGCTCCTCGGAGTCCACCCCGAAACGGTGCGCCGCTACCTGCGCGGCCAGCGCCGCAACCCACCCCCCGAGTTCGCCGACCGGCTACACCGTGAGGTCGCGGCCCGCTTCCGCTCCCGCCTCGCCCGCCAGGCCGACGATGAGATGCGCCGCCGGGGCCTGCGCGCCTACATCACCGCCACCTTCACCTTCTACAGCCCCTCCGCGGGCACCAGCGAAGACGGCCGCGAACGCCGCCTGAACGAAGACCTGACCCCCTCGGAGACCGAACGGCTCCTGGCAGCCCGCGACGCGGGCGACGAGGAACGGGCCCTGCAGATCGTCGGCCAGGGCGTGGGGGAGGCCTACTTCGACCTGCGCGGCACCGGTATGGACGTCGAAGTCCGCGACCTGGTCCACATCAAATTCGAACTCTGACCCCGGTTCGCCGGACGAAGGACCGCCCGATGATGCGCCCCCCTACCCGCCACACCCTGCGCCGTGATCAGCGCACCGCACTGAACGCCTCCGTCACCGCTGTCACCGGCGGCGGCCGCGCGACCGTCGTCATGCCCTGCGGCTGCGGGAAAACCCTGGTGGCCGCCCGCACTGCCGAACACCTCGCTCACAGCCGCCACGTGAGGCGCACCATCGTCATGGTCCCCACCCTGGACCTGCTCGCCCAGACCGCCCGCGTCTGGCAGGAACAGAACGACCACCACGGCGCCCTGCTGGCAGTGTGCAGCCCCCGCCCCGACCTCGACGAGGCCGGCATCCCCCAGACCACCGACCCCACGGAACTCGCCGCCCTCCTCGACGGCCTGGACCACTACACCGTCTTCGCCACCTACGCCTCCCTCACCGACGCCGAAGACCGGCAAGGAGCCCTGCTCGCCGCCCACACCGCCGGCATCATCCAGGCGTGGGACCTGCTGGTCGCGGACGAAGCCCACCGCACCTCAGGCAGCATCAACAAGGCATGGGCCGCCGTCCACGACGACACCAAAGTCCCCGCCCACCGCCGCCTCTACTACACCGCCACCCCCCGCATCTGGGAATCCGACCCCGCCTACACCGAAACCCTCCGCCCCGGCACCGATGGCCCCCACCTCGCCGTCTCCATGGACGACCCCGACGTCTACGGCCCCGTCGTCTACCGCATGGAACTGAGCGAGGCGATCTCCGCAGGCCTGGTCTGCGACTACCGCATCGCCATGGTCGTCGTCGAACACCCCTGCCTGCAGCACCAGCTGCGCCGCACCCGCAACGCCACCGACCAGGACACCGCCGCCCTGATCAGCCTGTCCACCGCCCTGCTCAAGACCGCCGCCCGCTACCCCGCCGGCAACGGGAAAGCCAGCAAATGGATCAGCTTCCACCAGCGCGTCAAAGACGCCCAGGCCTTCACCGACACCTTCCTCGAGACCGCCGCAGCCCTCACCAGTGAAACCACCCCCGGACCCCACGGCGACCCGGACGTGCCGCTCGTCCCCGCGACACTGCGCGCCGACACCGTCCACATGGACCACCCCGACCGCATCCCCATCCTCGACAACCTCACCGGCCCCCAGCCCCTGACCGGCGACGACCGCCCCAGCCACCTCACCCTCGTCGCCAACTGTAAAATCCTCAGCGAAGGATGGGACTCCACCAGCGTCGACGTCTGCTTCGCCGCCCCCCGCACTGACGTCGTCGGCATCGTCCAGGCCCTCGGCCGCGCCCTGCGCCCCCGCCCCGACGGCTCGAAAGCCACCCTCCTCGTCCCCATCTACCTCGCCCCCAACGAAGACCCCCAAGACCTGCTCAACTACCGCTACTACAAGCCCCTCTACGACATCCTGCTCGCCCTGCGCGCCCACGACCGCCGCATCAGCGACCGCCTGCCCACCACCCAGCTCGCCGAGCCCAAGCCCACTCCCCAGGCCGCCACCGCCGCCACTGGCAGCCCGTCCGAGGACGGCGAGGTCCGCGGGCCGGTGCTGGAACTGCCCGAGCAGCAGACCGCCACTCCGCCGTTCAGCGGCAGCCCCGGCACCCCGGAGATCGTCGGCCCCGACGGAATCCTCCTGACCCCCCGCGAAGTCGCCCAGGTCATCAAGCTCCACATCACCCGCCCCAGCGGCGTCACCGCCGACTGGGCCATCGGCGCCGCCGCCGCCGCCGACTTCCACAACGAACACGGCCACCTCGCCCCGCCCCGCACCCTGCCCGGACAGGGCACCGACCCCCGCCTCCTCGAACTGCCCGCCTGGCTCGACGCCCAACGTGCCGCACGCCGCAACGGCGAACTCAAGGCCTGGCAGAACGACTTCCTCGACGAGATCGGCATGGTCTGGGAACCCCGCAGCGAAACCCGCCAACTCCTGATCACCTACGCCCGCCAGTGCGCCGAAGAAACCGGCGGCCTCGCCGTCTCCTCCGGCTACACCACCCCCGACGGCCGAGCCTTCGGCCGCGACCTGGCCAACCTGCGCCAGCGCGCCAGCAAACTCGACCCTGACACCGGCCCCACCACCGACGACCAGAAGGGCTTCCTCGAACTCCTCGATACCCTGTTCGAGATCGACCCCTGGTGGAACCCGCCCTGGAGCCTTGTCTGGCAACGCCACTACCAGCAGGCCCTCCTGCGGCACAGCCGCGCCGAGAAACCTGCCCAGGCCGGTGACACCCGCACCTATCGTCAGTGGCTGCGCAACCCTGGCGACAACCTCACCCCAGACCAGATCGACTTGCTACGCGCCATCGACCATGCTTGCGTCAACTCCTGATCAGGGTGCCCGGACGCACCTCCATCGGGGCCATGCGTAAAGGCTGAAACAACTGGTCTGCATTCACAGTCCAGTTGGATACTGTCAAGACGGCGACTCCTCACCAGCCCTCTTGCCCTGCATGCGGGGACATTGCCTCCGGGCCCTGTCGACAGGGTGGAATCCGAGTGAAGCCCCGCGTCCGCACGCGGGGTATTCCCATCACGGGTATGCACTTGTATCGCCCCGGGGCGCAGGCTTAGGCAGGCAGGAAGAGACCGGTGATCTACCAGCCCCCCACGGCGCTACCGCCGGATCTCCTCGCCGACGAGGACGTACTGCGCGCGCTGCGCGCCCACGACTTCGGGCAGGTCTTCCGGATCGTGCGCGAGAAGGCCGGCATCAACTACTCCAAGATCGCCGCCGAGTGCGGCATCAAGCCCGAGCGCGTCGGGCAGCTCGCACGCGGAACCGGACGCGTCACGACCTTCGAGAAGTTCGTGCAGATCGCGGACGCCCTACGCGTCCCGGGTCACGTGATCGGTCTCGCTCCCCGGCCGTGGGAGGCGGACGTCGCTCCTGCGCCGAGCACGACAGGACCCTCTATGCACCGCCGTGCCGTCCTCCAGGTCGCCGGCGGTCTGGCCGTCACCCTCCCTACGCTCCACCAGTCGGAGCCGCCGCCCGTCCGGGTCACCGACTCGTACGTCGACCGCCTCCACGAGCGCACCGCGCGCCTCCGCCGACTCGACGACACCCTGGGCGGCGGGGACACGTTCAGGGTCTACCTCGGCGAGATGCAGCGGACGAAGGCCCTCCTGCGCACCGGCTCTTTCTCGGACGGCTCCCGTCTGCGGCTGACGTCGCTCCTCGCGGAGCAGGCCCAGCAAGCAGGCTGGGCGGCCTTCGACAGCGGCCGCGGCCGGGACGCCGCCTCCCTCTACCAGGAGAGCCGGGCCTATGCCCGGGAGGCACAGGCCAGCGACCTCCACAGCAACTCCCTCGCGTTCCTGGCGTACGGGATGCTCACGAAGGACCGGCGCGCCGCCGTTGCCTTCGCGGAGGAGTCCTGCGCCACGGCCACCGAGCGCACACCGTCGAGCGTCCGTGCCCTCCTCTACGAACGTCTCGCGTGGGCCTGCGCCGTCGACCAGCAGCCGATCGGCACCGACCAGGCACTCCACGCCGCGCGCAAGGCCCTGGACGAGGCGCCGGACGGCGAGCTGCAACCGCACTGGTCCGCGTGGGTCGATCACCAGGAGCTGGACATCATGACGGGCCGCTGCTGGACGGAGCTTCAGCGCCCCCTTCGCTCCGTACCGGTGCTGTCCGCCGCGCTTGCCGCATTCCCGGATGAGCACGCACGCGACAAGGCTCTTTACCTTTCCTGGCTGGCGGAGGCGTACCTCACGGCCGGAGAGGTCGAGGAGGCTGCCGTGACCACGGGCCGGGCGCTCGAACTGGCTACGGGGGTCGCGTCGATCCGGCCCCGGCAGCGGATCGACGTCGTACTCGCCCGGCTGCGTCCGTACGGCGAGGTCGCGGAGGTCCGTGAGGTCCTGGAGCTCGCTGATCCCTAGCCCTGCCGCCCGGTAACCGAGTCCCGGATCCACTCCTTGCACCGTTCGGCCCCGAGCGTGATCGGGACCGCGCACACCTCGGGGTTGTCCCAGGGGTGCGCCTCCAGGAGGTACGTTTCCAGCTCGGGGTACCGCTCGGCCGTGGTCTTGAGGACGATCTGCCACTCCTCACCAGTGCCGTACTCGCCAAGGTGCCAGAACACGGACTTCACAGCGGCGATCTGCGCACCAGCGGCGAGCCGCTTCTGAACAGCGCCACCCGCGAGCGCGATGGCCTGCTCCTCGGTCTCCGTGGCGGTCGATACCTGCACGTAGTCGCTCATGATCGGAGCCTAGCTACGAGGCCTTCCCACCACTAGATCACTCCGCAGCAACCCCTGGGCAGTGCACGGCTCGTGGCGCGTGTTCCCCTCCATGGGGATCCCCAGCGAGTGCTGTTTTCACGACGCATCGTCGGCATGTACTTCCGCCATGACCATCCTCTCCGAGCGCTCTGCGCCGACCCCTGATGGCATCAACCCCTCCCGGGCGCGCGATGTCCTCCGCGCCCTTTACAGCCGCCCGCCGCTGACGGCCGCCGACCTCAGCGCGCCCCTGCTGTCCCTGCCCGAGGGCGCGGGCAGTGCGGGCGCCCTGCCTGGAGCAGTCCCGCTCTCCGGCATCCCGGCGACCACGGCCCGGTGGGCCGACCTCGGCATCCGCGGCGTCAAGGTGTTCGCCTTCGGACACGACCGCGACGGGTACGCCTCCGGCGCCACCGCCCCGGACAACCGCATGATCCGCACCATCCACGCCGTGAAGAAGGCGACACCGGCGACGGCTGTCACGACGGAGGTGTGCGGCTGCTCCTGGACGGACCACGGCCAGTGCGTGCTCCGCACCAACTCCGGCGAGATCGACCTCGAAGGCACCTACCGGCTCATGGGCACCATGGCCGTGATGCACGCCGAGGCCGGCGCCGACTGCGTCTCTCCGACGGCCATGCTCGACGGCTCGATCCAGGCCGTGCGCCAGGCGCTCGACGCAGAGGGACACCGCGACGTCGGCGTGAACCCCAACCTCGCCATCCACACGTCCTTGTACGGGCCGTTCAAGACACTCATGCAGACCGACCCCCGCTCGGGGCACCGCCGCGGCCTCCAGCTCGAACCCGGTCGCGCGCAGCAGGACACCCTCCTCCAGGCCCGCCGCTGGATCGCCGAAGGCGCGGACTCTCTCACCCTCCAGCCCGTCATGACGACCGGGGATGTCCTCGTACGGTTGCGCGACGACCAGAAGGTGCCGATCGTCGCCTACTCCACCTCCGGCGAGTGGGCCGCGATGCAGGCCCTCGGCACGGCCGGGACGGCCGAGTACCTGGCCATGCTCGTACGGGCCGGCGCCGACCAGATCCTCACCTTCGCCGCAGAGACCGTCGCCGAGTACCTGGAGGCCGGCCGTGCGTGACGAGCCATACCGGCGCCCGGCGCAGCTCGACGCGATCCTCGCGGCCGCCACGCACGCCTCGTTCGCCATGTCCTGCGTGGACCGCACCGGGAGCCTCCTGGCCACCCTTGCCGCGTCCAAACCGGACGGCCGTTTCCTGGAGCTCGGGACTGGCGTCGGGGCTGGCGCCGCGTGGCTGACCTCCGGGATGACCGCCGGGGCCAGCCTCGTCACCGTGGAGGCCGACGCGTCGGTCCAGGCCATCGCTCGCCGGCACCTGGGCAGCGACTCCCGCATCGAGTTCGTCCACGCGGACGCGGACGACTGGCTCAGCCAGGCATCCGGGTTGTTCGACTTCGCGTACGTCGACTGCCGGCCCGGGAAGTACCTCCGGCTGCCGGACCTCCTGGCGCTGCTCAAGCCCGGCGCCCTGTACGTCGTGGACGACATGCTGCCCCAGGCCACGTGGCCGGACGACCACCAGCCCCGGGTTGACAGCTTCCTCGAACGACTGCCCGACGTGCCCAACCGGCATGCCACGCCGATGAACTGGGCCTCCGGGCTGGTGGTCGCCGCCAGGATCTGAGGGTCTATCGTGCCCTCATGCCCAGTGATCTGATTCGCATCGTGTCCCGCGATTCGCCCATGGCACTCGCCCAGGTGGAGCGTGTCCGCACCGAGCTGGCCACGCTCCACCCGGACGTGAAGACGACCGTCCTGCCAGTGAAGACCACCGGCGACAAGTGGATGGGCGACCTGGCGAAGGTGGAGGGCAAGGGTGCCTTCACCAAGGAGGTCGACGCTGCGCTCCTCGCCGGCGAGGCCGACCTCGCGGTCCACTGCGTCAAGGACGTCCCGGCCGACCGGCCACTTCCGGCCGGAACCGTCTTCGCGGCCTTCCTTAAGCGCGACGACATCCGCGACGCCCTGATCCACCCAGGCGGTCTCACCCTGGACGAGCTGCCCGCCGGCACCCGGATCGGCACCTCCTCCGTCCGCCGGATCGCCCAGCTCGCCGCCTCTCACCCGCACCTGGACTGCGTCCCGATGCGCGGCAACGCGAACCGCCGCCTGGAGAAACTGGCCGCAGGCGAAACTGACGCGCTGCTCCTGGCCGTCGCCGGCCTGGAACGGATCGACCGTACGGACGTGATCACCGAGATCCTGTCGACCGAGACGATGATGCCGCCGATCGGCGCGGGCGTCCTGGCCCTTCAGTGCCGCGAGGGCGACACCGATCTCATCGACCTGATCAGCGACCTGGGCCATCACGACACGTTCCGCGAGACACACGCCGAGCGGATGTTCCTCCACGTCCTCCAGGGACACTGCAACAGCCCGATCGCCGGGTTCGCCCGGGCCGGGGCCAGTGGAGAGCTGTCGCTGAGAGCGTCCGTTTTCTCGCCGGACGGCAAGGCCATGCTCCATGCGCACGAGTGGGCCGGCCGCCTGGACCCAGCCACCCTCGGCACCTCGGTCGCCGTGGCGCTCCTGCGGCAGGGCGCACGCGAGCTGATCGACGGCATCGCGCACTGACCCAGAAGGTCAGCTGCTGGAGGAGGCACGCTCTCTGCCCCTGCCGTCACAGCTGGGCCAGCAAAGGGACTGCTGGGTCGAGACGAGCACGCAGTACGGGCAGCGGGAGAGCCTCCTGACGCAGCACTCTTCCGCAGGCCAACAGGTCGAAGACCTCTGAGGCCATGTCCAGCGGAAGCCACGACACAGCCTCGCGGAGCCGAGCCGCCGGTACCGTCGGTACCACACGGGCGGTTCGGGTCAGCAGCGCCCGGTAGAGACCGACAGCGGGCAACAGGGCGGGCAAGCCCGCCCTACGTCCCCTCACATCAGCCTGCCGGGCGCATTCGAGCCCGTCGAGATCCAGGTCGGCATACAGCAGGAGCCGGTCCACGGGATGGTCCCGTTCGCGAAACGCATCGACGGCGGTGGGCAGCGAGGCGATCAGCTGGTCACCCGCTCCGTACCCGAGCCATCCGACCTGATCGCGGTCAGGCCAACCGCCCAGGACCTCGCGCAGACTGGTGAACGCCGCGCTGTTCTCCACGATGAGCATCCACGGCGCCGGTCCGAGCTCGTACATGGCCAGCGGGGCAGACGCCGGTCGCGCCCGCAGATGCACGGTGACGTCGAGGATCCCGCGGGTGACCAGACGGTGGCGCTCGATGCCGTGGAGGTACTTCTCGTCGCCGTACAGCTCGTAGGACCGCTCGGCCACCGGCACGACCTCGGCGTCCGGCCGGTCGCGCAGCAGCGCGTTGACCGGATCCAGAAGCACATGGTCACCGGGCGTCAGCTGCACCGCCGCGAGCCCGGACAGCTGTGGCACCCACGCTCGCGGCCCCGGCCTGGTGCGCGTGGTGCGGGGGAGAGAGGGACGTTTGACCCATAGGGGCAGCGGCGGGTGCGCGGAGTAGTCCCATCCGTTCTGCCCGGCGGGCAACCGGGCCAGGCCGCGTCTCACCAGCTCGTGGGCGGCGTCGGCGAGCACCTGACGCCGGCCGGGGGAGCAGGGCAGGCTGGAGTCCCCTTGATCGGCGGCGCCCGCCAGCGCGTCAAAGTCGACACGCTGGCGGGACTGCCGGGCCAGAAACCCGGCCATGTGGTCGGCCGCGGTCATACCGCTTCCCCGGCCTCGGAGTCGGGTTCCGTTCCGCCCCGTTCGGTACCGCTGCGGCGCAGCAGACGCGCCGCGGCGATACCCTCGCCACCTGCCTGCTCCGCCGCCCTCGCCACCGCATCGCCATAGCGCTCGGTGACCTGCACGTACCTGCGCCGAGTCCGCAGATCGAGGCCGTTGCGCAGCCGGATGATGAGCGGGAACCGCCCCAGCACCGGCAGATCATTGATGCCCGTCGCGTACACCAGTTGGATGCCCTGCGCTGTGGCGACGCGACGCTGCAGCGCGATGAACGGCCCGTAGTTGGCTTTGCCGAACGGGTTGTCCATGATCAGTGTGCCGATCCCGCCGGGAATACGACGGTCGCGTTTGGCGGCCCGCATCCGGGCCAGCGTGCAGTACAGCAGGACGGACACGGTCAGCTTTTCTCCGCCGCTGAACCTGCGGATCCCGGTCACGGACTCCCGCTCGACCGCGTCGAGGTTCTGGGCCGGCTTGATGATCTTGGCGACGATGTTTCCCCGCCCGCCGAGAGCCGCCAGCACCAGACGCTTGGCCAGCGCCATGCCTTCAGGCAGCGCACTCGCCCTCCCGCCCGTTCCGGCCGGCAACGCGGCGACCACACTGTCGATCTCCTTGCCCAACCGGCGCTCCAGTTCCTCCTCACGCGGCCAGTGACGCACCTCGAAGGACAGGAAATGCTGCCCCGACCAGCTCCCCAGCCCCTGGGGCAGCTGAGAATGCCGGGCGACCTCCTTCAGATCGTCCAGAACCGACTCGACCAAGGTCGTACAGCTGCCCACCACCATGGCCTGGTCCCCGGCCATCTCCTCCAGCAGTGCGGTGACCTCCCGTTCCCGTTCCTCAATGTCTTCCAGGAGCTCGGCCAGACGCCGGGGCTGGGACAAGGCCTGCTCCAGCCGTGCCCTCACCTTGCCGTCCACGACCTGGAGGTACTGAGGGTCCTGTGCCAGGCGCTCCACCGCCCGCACCGCCCTGTCGAGAGCTTTCAGCGCTACCGCATGCTCACGGCCGGCATGTTCCACCGCCGCGGTGATGTCCCCGCACACGCGCTCCGCGTCCGCAGGCTGCAGACCCATCGCCGTGGTGGCAGACAGACCGTGGCTCTCCAGCAGGACAGCATCAGTGAGATCCTCGGCCGGCTCCTCGCCGGCGCCGGCCTCGGCGGCAACGTCCTCATGGCGGTCCGCGGCGGAGCTGAGCATGCTCACGATCTGAGCCAGCAGCCTGGCATCGCTCGCTGCCTTGTCCGCCTTCCTGCCCAGAGCCGTCTCCTGCAGACGGCAGTACCGCTCGGTCTCCCGCGCCTGCTGCAGATCTACCTTCACCTTCTGAAGCCTGTGCTCGCCCTCCTCGACACAACCGACAGACAAAGGCACCAGAGCCAGAACGAACCTCTCCCCGGCCTCACGAGCACACCAGTGCGCCTCACGGGCCTGGCGGTGCAACACAGTGGCCTCACTCGCGGCCTCCACCGCAGCTGCCTCCGCGGCCTCGGCAGCGCCGATCTGCTCCTGAAGACGCTCACTGTCAGCCCCGTCCGCCTTCTCGGCCAGGACGTGCGCGAGCCGCCGGATCCCGGGGTCCCTGTCGAGCTCCCGGTTCAAACGGGCCACCTGCTTCTGCTCGGCGGCCCGCCGCTCCTGCAGAGCCTTGTCACTGATGCCGTTCTCCCAGTCCTGCCGGGCCTGCGTCCACCGTTCGCCAAGAGCCCTCAGACTCGCGGACAGCTGCTCCGCTCGTGCGGCCCGCTCCACAAGGTCCTCAGGCAGAACGCTGCGCAGCTGCTGCACCTCCCCGTTGCGCCGCACGATGGCCCGCTCACACTCCTTCGCACGGTCGGCAGCCGCCGTCGCACGCCGCTGCGCATCCTGATAGAGCAACGCCAGCTCCTCGAGGCGCGCCTGCTGCTCGCGTTCGGTGCCCCGTGCCTGCCGCACTGTCTCCACCAAGCCGGGCAGCGCATCGAAATCGGCGGCCAGCGACCGCAGGCGGGGCATCAGCGTGGCGAGAGCAGCCAGTGTCCTGGCGCTCGTGTCGATCCGGGCGGTGGCACGCCGGTCCTCGTCCTCGACGGCCCCAGCCTGTGCCTGGAGGTCCCGTGCCTTCGCGGTCAGTTCGGTCACCTCCTCATCGAGGTGACCGAGCCGCTGCTCCAGCGCTGCCTGCGCTTCCGGCGAGAAGGCACTCAGGTGTGCGCGCAGCCGTGCGGCCAGAGCCCGGTCCTTCTCACGCTGCCCGGCAAGTGCCCTCAGCCGGCCATCGAGCGCTTCCAGCCGGCTGTTGAGCCGCTCCAGTTCCCTGTCTGCGGCGTCGGCGTCGAGCACGGCCGGATGGACGGGCATCACCGTGAACCTGGCCTCGCTCCCGCCCAGGACCGTGACCTGCTCCTGCGTGCCCACGGCGACCACACCACAGGACAACAGCCCCGCACGCCGCACCACAGCCGCCAGATCGGTCTCGGGAACTGGATCGCAGACCACCACACCGCCGATGAGGTGGGGAGCCGCGGCCAGGACATCGTCGTGCCGGTGGGCGGGCACGGTATCGCGCAGGAACTGCAGACCCGACATCGCACCGCTGACCCCGGCGGCCTGCAGAGCGGCGACAGCTTCCTCCACCTCCTGCGGAGCGGGACAAAACCCGTCCCGCTCCAGAGCCTCACAGATACGCCGGTCCTCCAGTGCCTGGGCCCGCTCGCCGGCCGCTGCCGCATCCGCAGCCTCGACCTGTCCCTCCAGAAGGTCCACCAGCTCCGCACCGACCGCCGCCAGGTCCAGGCCCTGACCCTGCACCCCGGCCAGCTCTCCCAGCCGCGGCTCCGCCCGCAGCGCGTCCTGCTCCCGGTAAGCCGCGCTCAGCTCGTCCCACACCTCCTCATGCCGGCGCTGGACCTCACCGAGGCTCTTCTCGCACCTCCCGCGCTCGGCGACAAGTTCACTACGCCGCACCCGGGCCCTCTCGCGCTGCGCTTCGGCACCGCGCTGCTCCTCCTGGGCCACCATCTCCTCCCCGGCGGCCCGCTCCATGGCCTGCTGCACGCTCTCAGCCCCACGCAGCAGACCTTCCTCGCGCGCCGCGGTGATCGACCGATCGATCTCCTCGGACCTCGCCTGCGCGGCCTCGGCCCAACGCCGGGCATCTCCCTTTGCCTCCACAGCGGCCATCCGGGCATCGTCGGCCTGCTGTGCTTCAGCCTCCGCTTCCGCCTGAACCGCCCGCAGACGCGGCGCCTCCATGCCCAGGTGCTCCAGCTCACCGGTGAGCCTGGTGAACAGCCGGGCACCGGCGGCTTCCATCGCCTCCCGCAAAGGAGCCTGCTCGGCGCTGAGCTCCTCCAGCATCTCGTTCACCTCCCGCAGCTCTTCCTCGTGCTCCGACAGCTCCAGGACCCGCAGCACCTGCTTCCACCCGGCGCTGTGCGCCTTCGCGTCCGCAGCCGCCTGACGGCACTGCTCCTCCGCCTGCGCCCGCTCGGCGACACGGGCCCGGCAGACCGCCTCGTCCAGACCCGCCACCTCCCGCTCCAGCTCTTCGCCCCGAGCGACCGCGGCCTCCGCCTCCCTTCCGGCCTCGGCAGCACTCCCGGCCAGCTCCCCGGCCTCGCGCTCAAGCTGCCCGCCCCGCCCCCGAACGTGCTCACCCGCTCTGCGTGCGAGCGCCACCTGCCGGCCCAGAGCACCCTGCGCCCCGGCCAGGCCGGCCGTCGCCTTCTGCACCGGCCGCAGCCTCAGGACGGCCTCTGCCAAAAACCGCCCCTCCAGCTCCCGGTCCGGCCGCAGGGCGAGCTTGTCAGCATGCTTGGCGAGCGACGACCGCGCCGCCTCCGGCACCGCCTCATCGACGACCATGTCGATGAGGAAATCCGAGAAGTCCTCACACGTCTTGAACGCGAACAGGCTGGTGATACCGCCCTCGTCTTTGTTCATGTCCCGCTGGACCCTGAACAGCTCAGGGTCCAGACCGCTGTTCCCCAGCTGCTCCGCCCACGTGTACTGGTCCGAGGACACGACCAGATTCAGGCGCCGGTGCGCTTTGCCCGCAGTCTCGAGCGCCTTGACGTAGGAGGTGAGACTGAGCTGCCCCTCCGTGTTGCGGACCGGGAGAGTCCCCATGGCCAGGACACCGACGAGCGGCCGGAAGATGTACCAGCGCCGCTCGAGCCGCTCCCAGTTCGCGGCCACGTCCGCAGGGCGCTGCCCGCCCTGCCACTGATACACGCCGCCGGTCACCAGCACGGGACCGGCCTCCGGATGACTGGAGTCCCCCCATTCGATGATCACGTGGGAGACCTGGTTGCCAGGCACATAGTCTGCCAGCGACTTGCCCTCGGCACGCCCGATGAAGTCGAGCTTGTGGGGCAGGAGAAGGCTGAAGATCAAGGCGAGCAGAGTCGACTTGCCGCCGCCATTGCGCAGCCACAGAACCGCGTCCTGGGCTGTCATCACACGGCGGCCGTCCACCGAAACCGTGCCGCCCGTCAGGTCTACGACCAGGGACTTGAACCCGGCGTCACGATGCCCGGTGTTCTCCAACCGTACAGTCGTCATCTGGTACACAGGGCTACGCCTCCTCGGCAAGCTGGGCACGGCGGATGTCGCACAACACGGAGAACGCGGCCGCGGAGGCGCTCTCACGTACCTGCAGCCGGAACCGGTGAGTCAGCCGGTAGTGCCCCGAACCCAGCTCAGGCGCCCGCATAGCCATCCCCTGGCTCACCAGCCACTCCAGCGCTTCCCTGATCACCCACTGGGTGCTGGACCTCGCCAGCCGGCCGGAAGCCGTGGGCCGGCCGGGCGAGCACTTGGAGTAGATCCGCCAGGCCGCGTCCAGCTCGGCATGAGGAACCGCCAGCCCCTCGTCATCGACCGCGGCACGCCGCAGCCGCTCGGTCAGACTCCGAAGGAAGTCGTCGATCTCTACCAAGGAGACACGCTTGACGCTCTCCTCCTCCAGGTCCGCCGGATACGGGTAGGCCCGGGCCGCGATCGCCACATGGGCCAGCCCCAGCACCAGCCGGTCCTGCACCCCCAGCTTCGGATGGTCCTTCAGCTGGTAGGAGAGCCACGACCCGTTACGCGGGTGCAGCACCAGCCCCTCCAGCTCATGCGCCTCGACCAGGTCCGTCTCCAGACCCTCCGCCATCGCGTCGACCACATCACGAAACGCCCCGTCCCTGCGGTAGCGCTGCAGCAGGTCCCGGTACTGGGGCACCCCGAGCGGCCGCAGACGCGGCTGACAGCCGAAACTGACCAGACGGGCGGCATCCACCAGATCCGCCGCACTGTAGGCGTAGCCCGTGCTCATGCCACAACCCCCTGGCGGTCCCGCTCACCGGACGAAGGATCCGGGATCAGCGGCTGGACAGGAACCACCAACAGATCGCTCCCACTCAGCATCCCCAGATCAAACTCCGCCCCGTCGTCCAGCACCACCAGCCGCTCCCCAAGCAGATCCTCCAGCTCCACCACTCCCACGCCCTCCTCCGAGTCCACCGGATCAGGCGCATACGCCTGCAGAACCGACACCGCCAAAAGGTCCGCCGCTTCCTCCCCGTGCTCCAGCGCTTGTTCCACCAGGACCGAAAGCCGCACCGGAGCCCCCAGAGCCCCCTCCAGCACCCCGCGCACAGCCGTGACGTCTGCTTCGCTGTACAGCCCCCGCTCGCGCGCCTCCTCGGCGACCAGCTCCACCTCCTCGTCCGCGAACACCTCCCGGACCTCACGCACCGGCGCAAGGAGCAGCTCCCACCACTCCCGCAGCCTCGGCAGGCGAGGCACCACGGGCCCCGCCACCCCGTCTGCGAACAGGCTCGCCACCACCTCAGCCTCCACGAGCCCGAGTTCCAGCAGCGGCTCCAGCAGGTCCTCCTGCACACCCACCACACCCAGGCGAGGCGTCGGCCTGAACCGCTGCTCGGCCTGAAAACGCAGGAACATCGGCCGGGCGTCGATCACACTGGCCAGCAACTGCGTGTGACGCAGATGGGCCCGCTCCAGCAACCGCAGCACCCGCACGCACGTGTGCCTCACGTCGGGGTCGGTCACCTCATTGCGCGCCTGCCGAGTCCACTCCATCAACTCGCGCTCCACCTGCTGCCGCTCACCCAGATGGGACCGCGCCGCGCGCAGCAGCTGCGGCACCTCATGCTTCCAGTCCACCGCCCGCACATTGCGCCCGGTGTCCTCCAACGCCGCACGGACCCGCTCGCCGTAGAGCAACGACAACTTCAGGCTGTCGGCCGCACTCTCCTCAGCGCGCCCCCACCGCCCCGTACTGACCTGCCGGCGCAGCATCGCATCCGTCGCCGCCTGCTCGTCCTCCACGTCGTACTCCAGCCCCGCCAGCAGCAGGTTGATCGCCGGAGCAGTGGCCTTCAAGACCACCTGGCCATGCCGCCCGAACCCCTCCTCCAAAAACCGCAGCGACACCGTCACCCGCTGATGGCCAGCCCGGTAATCGCTGTAGGAGACGTCGAACTCCTCACCGCCCTGAGCATCGTTGAGCAGCTCACGAAGAACGAACCGCGCAACTGCCCGGTGCTCGTCCTCCTCCCGCTCCGGAGCCGACGCCCCGGCCAGGGCAGTCAGAAAGCCCACCACGTCCTCCGTGGTCGCCTCGACCTCCATCCCCTGCCTGCTCACCACGGCCTCCAGCGCCGCCAGAGCCAGGGTCCGCGGATCGTAGAGGCCGGCCGGGAACTGCTGCCATGCCTGCCGCTGGTCGATGCGGTGCAAAGGAGCAGCACGTGCCAGTACCGACGTACGCCGCACGAACCCCGGATCCGCCACCAGGTCCAGCCATGTGCCGTCCTCGGCCGCGGTCTTGGAAAGGGCGGACAGCAGACGCAGTTCCTCACGGTCCAGCAAAGACCGCAGGACGTCATCCGACTCGTCGTACTCGTCGGACCCATGGTGGGCAGGACGAGGAGAGCGTGTAACTCGCATGTCTGCAGTGCAGCAGGGGGGTATGACACACAGGCCCCGAAGGAACCGATCTGTTCCCTCTAACGGCGGACACCCTAGAGAGGGAACTTCACCCCCAGCACACCATCTCTCACCTGGGTCTTTTCCAGACCAGGCCGTGCGGCGAAAGATCCCCTACGCACATCGCCCGGCAGACCGTGAAAGGAGCCGCCAACCTCGCTTTTCGACCCTTCGGCAACCCCGGGACACGCCAGGGAACCGAGGCAGGTGAGCGGCCCCCGCACAGCCACAGCCGCGCCCTCGGTGCACCACGAGATCCACCTTTCCTGCGTCACGGCTACCACCGAGCCGTTTCCTGGGCAGGCGACAGCCAGTGGATCAGCGGCTGACAGCCGAAGCGCAGCGCTTGGCGAGCCGTTTCACCTTCCGGCGGACCTGTTCGCCCAGGCGCTCCGGATGCGCGGCACCGGCGGCCATGGCCGCCTCGGCCCAAGTGGTGACCCCGGGGTGGGCTAGGGCGAGAGTCACCGCTCGCTCGACCGGGGAGAGGGCCTCCAGAACCTCGACCAGACGCGGGTCTTCAAAGGCGACCTCGACGCCGGCGTCTGCAGCCTGGTCGGCGACCAGGTCGTACAAGGTCAGCCCGTCGCCGAGCGGGGTGTCGAGCAGCCACAGCCGCGACTTGTTGACCTTGCGGCGCCAGACCGGGGTGAGCTGCCGGTTGATCGCCTTGATCTCGGACCTCAGTTCCTTCAAGGCGTCAGGAGTCAGGTGGCCCTGCTCGTGGAGAGGGTCCGCCCAGCTGCCGAGCAGGGCGGTGGAGACCGGCTCATTCCATCCGCTCCACAGCCTGAGCCCCCCCGACGTGAAGGCGTCAACCGCGGATCGATCGCCGACGAGTGCGGCCTCGCGGGCGTTCAGCGCCTGGATCACGTCGGGGACCGGGATGTTCAGCGACCGGAACCCGGACTCGATCGTCTGGCCGGCCGGGCGGTCGGTGTCGAACACCGCCATGCGACCGTCGGTGGTGGTGATCATCATCGAAGGAAGGGAACGGTTGAACGGCTCGGGCGGTTCGAACGTGCCGTCCATGTCGACGGCGACGCTTCCGTCCGCCTGGAGGGTCACGACGTCGTTGTTGTTCCCGGTCCAGTGGACCGGGAACAGAGCCGTGATCTGGGTGACGGAATCCGGATCACAGTTGATCCGGTGGATCCGCTCATACAGGTCGAGGGCGGTGGAACCGTCGTCCTCAAGCATCGTGTAACTGGGCGCCGGGTTCTCGGTGGCCATGGTCGCCTCCTTGTCGGTGGAGATCCTTCTCCTCTCGGTCCCGACACGGACTCGATCCGACCATGCACCCCGAAAATCCTCATGTGATCCAGATCGCCACAGTGCTCGGAGTCCAACAGTTGGCTGTGTCACTCTCCGGGGATGTCGTTTCGACGCGATTCCGGGAGTCAGTAACCACGGGTCCCGCAAGATCAATGTCACTGACTCCGGAAGTCACTACGGCCCTTCCTCGAGGGCCGATTGCGGCCGTCGCTCGCCGCCCGTCCAGGTCGTTCGTCCTCGCTTCGCTCGGGCGCTCCACCTGGACCTGCGACTTCGCCGACGGCAACGGCCCGCAGCTATCGAGGAAGGGGCCAGAGAGCCGCGCGCCGGCGACCAGCACGCAGGTGACTCCCCGAGTCGCTGACATCGCTTCCGGCCCCAACGAGGTGACTCCCGCCGTCACCTCGGAACGACTCCCGCACTGAGATACAAAGCCAAACAGTTACTGGCCACTGTAGTTACACCCCTGGTGCACATAGCCGCGCGTGCGGCTCCCCCTCGGTGTCAGCGGCCCAGCCCGCACGACACCAATCCAGCACCGCCACAGCGGCTCTCCGCGGGGGAGACATCCCGCGGGTTCAAGTACGGCCGTGTGCCCAGGTATCGGCGTGCGCCTGGGCGGCGACCCGGCGGAGCACCTCGCGCAGCTCGTCGCGGGACCGGCCCAGCGTCTTGACCCGGTGGCAATTTGGGCACAGTGCCACCATGTTCTCGGGGAGGTCCGCGCCACCCAGAGCGAGGTCGTCGATGTGGTCCACATCCAGCAGCGGTTGCCCGTCCAAGCCCTCGTCGTAGGGCTGGCCGCCACACAGCGGGTTCTCGCACTTCCCCCGGCTGCGCAGCACGACGGCCTCTCGAGAGGCCGGGATCCGTACAGGACGTGCGCCAGCCGTACGGCGCCTGCCTGTGGTGGTGGCGGCGCGACGCTCGGCGATGGCGACCAGGCGCCGGTACTCGGTGCTGAGTTCGTCCTCCGTCATCGGCGCGGTGGAAGCCGCGGGTTTCGGGGCGGCCGCAGGGGTACCCCCGATGCGGGGGCCGGGCTGGATCGGGGGATACGCGAGAGAGCTCGTGGCCATTGGCGGGGTGTGGGCCGGCTGGGGTGAAGTGCGAGGCTTCTGCTGAGGGAGCGGGTGGGCGAACTCGTGGCGGGTTGCCTCGGCGCGGTCCCGTGCCTCGGCCTCGGCGGCTCTCAGGAGTGCTCTGCGTTCCTCGGCCTTGGCGGCCTTCCGGAGCGCTCTGTGCTCCTCGACGGCTTTCAGGAGTGCTCTGCGTTCCGCGGCCGTCCGGCCGGGGGTCCGAACAGACGTAGTCCCCTCGTGCTTCTGCTGCTTGTCCTTCGTACGACTGTTCACAGAAGGCTGCTGCGTGGGCTGTATCTGCGGCGCAAGGAACAGTGGCTCAGGCGAGGTCGGTCGGTCGGAGGGGACTTCGGTCGGCTGCGACGTGCTGTGCCGGGCGACTGCTTCGCGGAGAGCACTGCGGATGGCGGGGTCTTCCCAGTAGTCCGGGTCGTTCTCATGGACATGCTTGGACCACTCGGGGTGCCCGACGATCACAGCGATCTGCTCGGCGGAGTAGATCCTGACTCTTCCTGGCGCGGCCGGGTTCTCGGGTATCAGGGCGCTGCGCGCAGCATCGGACCAACCGTGCTTCTTCACGCCGACGCTCGTCACCCAGCTGGCGCCGTCCCACTCGGACGGCAGGGTGTCAGAGCTGCGAGCCCGGTCCTTCTTGCTGCGCCTACTCAACAGCCTCACCCGGGGCGGCGTCGCGGGCGGCCAACTGCTCCTCGGCGGCAGCCGGGCGAGCCACAGTGAGGTCGAGGGCCAGCACGGCGTCGGCCATATCGGAATCGAGCACGGCGAGGTCGGGAATGCCTTGGGACATGGGTACCTCTCTTGGCCGGGGCCGGCCAAGACACAGGGCTGCCAGCGGAGCCACCAAAACAGTGCGGGGCCGGTCAGACTGATCAGTGTGTACAGGCAAGCGGCGATGGTCAGGGTGAGGAACACCGCCAGTGCGAGGGCTCGGCCCTAATCTCATCGAGCGGACGACGGCATTGTTTTTGGCGCGGTCGTTGGGATGCACGGGCGGCTCCTGGGGCTGGGTATAGGGCAGGAAGAAGGCGCGCAGCCGGGTGGTAGCCGCGAGCCCATAAGTATGATGGCCGGTCAGGCTGCTGTGAGCGCCTTCGCGGCTGGCATCGGCCGCTTCCTCCATACGATGGAGTCCGCCGACGAGCGTCAGTTCTTCTACCTTGCCCGCATCGCGACCGCCTCAGCGCCTACCTCGCCAGCGGGCCGACGGCGTTCGAGCCCTCCACCACCACGGCACCGCCGCATAGGCGGTCATCCTTCCCGATGCCTGGCCCGTCATGAGAGCAGGCCAGACACCGCCGCACCGGGTTCGTGCGTAGCGGTGCAGGTGTGAGGCGATAGTCGAGTGGACGGTGCAGGGAAGGCTTTCGTTGCCGCTCAGCTGCCAGTACCAGCCCAGGGCCGGCGGCGGTCGTACCAGCGAGCATGAAGAAAGTGGTGACGGCCCGCCTCCCGAGGTTTCCTTCAGCCCGCGCGAGGTCGAGCACGAAGCCGCGGCGCGCCCCGCAGACGTAGCCCTCGACGCAGAGCTGCCTGACCATAGTTCATTCTTGACTGTTGCTCTTCGGTGTGGTCGGGTATGCGTGTGACAACTCTCGCGATCCGCGCGACTCTTCCTACGGTCGAGGTGCTGAGCCTGCTCCTGGACGCTTCAGCCGACGACTCGCCGTGGGCGGCGAGGATCAGCGAGCAGACCGGCTTGGGCAAAAGCACGGTCTCGCAGATTCTCACCAGGCTTGCTGCATTGACGTGGATCGTGACCCGGAACGAACCGGGACCGCACCCAGGCCGTCCACCGAGGATCCTTTGTTCATTGACGGGGGAGGGACGCCGTCAGGCAAAGGAAATGCTCGCCAAGAGAGCCATCGCCCACCAGCGCTGGCCCAGGCACCTGGCCAAGGAAGCCCTCCTTGCTGAGGCACCGACACAAAGCGACGCCAGCGGCCCAGTTCACCCCGACCTCAGCACACCGCAAAAGCAGCCCGGAGCCCTGCGCCCTCGATTTAAGGGTCTCTGGCCCGTCAGGCTCTCCGAAGTTGAGAAATACCGATCCGACAAGGCCGCCGACGCAGCTTTTTCCACAAGAGAAGCATTTCCGGTCTCGGAGAGCGACTCCCTTGCCCGCCTGGCCGAACTGAAGGAAGCTCACAAGGCACTTCAGTTCATGAACCAGCAGCTCACCACAGGTTTCATTGGCCGGAGTGCTGTCGCTCCAATTCATAGAGAACAGCACGAAGACGTCATCCATCTCCTTCTGATGGAGACTCTCCATATCCGAGGAAGGGTTTTGAAGGCCCACTCCTACTGACAGTGCAACAAATTGATTGCTAGAAGGGGCAGATTGCCAGGTTTGTCTTTTTGCCAGGTTTGTCTTTGCATCAGAACCGGAAGAACGATTCAAGGAACCACTCGGTGTGACGATCTCGTAGATTTCCCGAACGGCGGAGAGCTTTCTATACGCTTCGCGTGACCGAAGCTGGTCGAGGGCAACCCCAAGAAACGGGATCAGAGACCGGAGCGGATATAATCCAAATCGCCTTCCGTTCACGGAGGTTGCCGCACCTCGTTCCATAGAATTTTGAGAACTCGAGGCGGGACAGGCGGCCCACACTGGCTTGGATGGGCCGGCTTCCCTTCTGTCGGAGAGGGACCCACATCCCAAAGCGCATCATCGACCCAGGCCAGAGATAATCCGAATCGACGCTCAGGAACCAACCCCGCCGGCCCCCGAGCTCCTTAGCCAGCCAGCCTGTGACAGTTCCCCACTCAATCCGCAGACGCCAGAAGGAAAGCAGCGACTTGCTCACCAGGCGGACCCGAGAGCGCAGCGAAGGGTAGTTCTGGACGCAGTCCAGAACTACCGTGCGCAGCACGGCACTTCCCAGTTGGGGCGCAGCCCCAACACGGGGGGCGCAGCCCCCCCGCCTCTGCGAAGGGCGCAGCCCTAAGTCACCCGCTGCGCGGGCGAAGCCCGGCTCCTGCTCGGAACTTTGGCGTACATCTGCCATCGGTCGGTGGCGTAGCGATCCGCAGGGCATGCTCGATGGTGACGCAGG